>WLGJ01000024.1 GCA_009703275.1 Actinomycetota bacterium | reverse complement strand
GATGCAACAGAACACCTCCGCCATCATCCAAGCGCAAGAAGAGCAGGAGCGCACCGCTGAGTTTGTTCAGTTGGCCAAGCTCGCATCCTCTGGAGTACTTGATGAACTGAAGCCGCAATTGTCGAGGGGCTGGGACATTGTCTCAATCAGCTATCGATTGGCAACAGCAACCTCAGGCCCAGGCATTCGTGCAACGCAACTCATGAATGACGTCGATCACGCAATGCGATACATCGTCGCAAACGCGAAAGCACTCGATCTCGATATGTCGACGTTCATCATTTCGGGTGGTTCGGCCGGCGGTCACCTCGCATTGATGGAAGCGTTGACTGCATCGTCAGGTCAGTTCATGGATCCTGCACTTCCATCGAATCTCAAGAAAGTGAAACTTTCTTTCGACGGAGTGATTGCGATGGTTGCGCCAACGGATCTCAACACCCTGTATCTCGTTGGCGGACCCCTTGCCCCTCCCGGCCAAGAAGCGTTGCTGGGTTGCTCGCTTCAGAATCCTCCGTTCACTGCGGGAATGCCTCAGTGCAATGAGTCGGTCGTCAATCAGTTCTCACCTCTGACCTACACAAAGGCAGCGAGGGTCAACGGTGTCACGCTCCCGCCCGCATATTTCGCCTACGGCGGTCTCGACACGCTGGTGCTGATCTCTACCCAAGGAATGCCTGAGATCGACGCATGGGCAGCTGCATCGGGTCCGAACGAGACCTGGTACGACCTACCGCCGCAGGGCACGCACAACATTGACGACAACGTCAACGATCTGGCCCTCAATAACTGGCTCGACAACGTTGCGAGTGCGACGTGGACCGGGCCGAACGCTAAGACTCCGACGAACTAGCGGCCACGAATCACCGGTGTGGAGCGACGCGTACGCGTCGCCTAGCCTCTCGGTTTCCGCCCGGGTAGCTCAGTCGGCAGAGCACCTGTCTTGTAAACAGGATGTCGAGGGTTCGATTCCCTCCTCGGGCTCTCACCAAGCAATAACGCCGCTCGTAGCGAGGGCGCTGATCGTGTCGTCGGCAACACCGAATTCAGCGAGAACCGATTCGGTATCGCAACCGGGATAGGCATAGGTAGGGCGCAACCCACCAGGCGTGCGACTGAGTCGCGGTGCGGGCAGTAACTGCGGCACCGAACCTTCAACGGGCACGAAGTTGCCGCGAGCGACGTTGTGTGGATGCTGTTCCGCTTCTGCGAACGAAAGCACCGGTGCGTAACAGACGTCGGTGCCTTCGAGAAGTGCCGACCATTCATCTCGAGTCTTCGTCAGGAAGACCTGGGCGAACCGAGCACGAATCTCTGGCCAACCATTCATGTCGTTTTGGTCGGGGAGCGATGCGGGATCAATCCCGAGTTTGTCCAACAGTTGTGCGTAGAACTTTGCTTCGATTGGCGCAACCGTGACGTGCTTGCCGTCGGCAGTTTCGTAGACGTTGTAGAACGGCGCACCGCCGTCGAAAAGATTGGTGCCGACGGGGCCTGTGTGAAATCCGGTGCGCGTCATTCCGTAGAAGACCTGGAAGATCGACATCACGCCGTCGACCATTGCGGCATCGATGACCTGACCTTTGCCCGAGCGCTGAGCTTCAAAGAGCGCGCAGACCACACCAAACGCGAGATGCAGACCACCGCCGGCGAAGTCGCCAAAGACTTGCAGCATAGGGACGGGCGGCATTCCTTCAGCACCAATCGAACCGATCGCACCAGTCATCGCCTCGTAATTCAATGAATGGCCAGCGGTATGTGAGAGCGGACCCTCTTGGCCCCAACCTGTGAGGCGGCCGTAGACAAGTTTCGGGTTGCGAGCCAGAAGTTCATCGGGACCGATGCCGAGTCGTTCGCACACGCCGGGTCGAAACGCTTCACAAAACACGTCGGCCTTCTCAACAAGAGTCTTGAGAAGCTCAACGCCTTCGGGAGATTTGAGATCAATAGCGATCGACCTGCGGCCTCTATCGAATTCGCTGTGGCGTTCAGTTGGTTTGTCGCCCGATGGAACTTCGTGCAACGGATGGACACGGATGATGTCTGCGCCCATGTCGGCGAGTTTGAGGGTGCCATACGGCAACGCCCCAAGGCCCGCGAGTTCGATGATTGTGACGCCTTCGAGTGGTCCCATGACTCCCCCTTTGCTACCCACGGGGACCCTATCGGTTGGGTGAAATGGCCGGTCAGACGCGTGCTGCGTTTGTCAACTGAGAATTGTGGTGAGGGTGCTTGCGTTGGAGCGATTCGCAGACGAACATCGGCCCCGATGGAACTCACAGAACGCGACAGGGCAATCCTCGATTTCGAGCGCAGTTGGTGGCACGAAACCGGACCAAAAGAAACCCTCATCCAAGAGCGCTTTGAGTTGTCGGCCAGTCGTTACTACGAGATCCTCGGTCAGTTGCTCGAAAGCCCCGAGGCCTACGACTACGACCCACTCGGCGTTCGCCGACTTCGTCGCCTGCGTGATCGCCGCCGTCGTGCCCGTCAAGAGACCGCACACCAGCAGGCCAGCGAACCGCCTGGCTCCTGAAAATGACCACAGACACTCCCGCTCCCGACGATCAGCAAAATGATCGCGGCACACGGACTGGTGTCATCATCGTCGTCATTGCGGTTGTTGTCGGACTCATCCTGCTCACGAAGGGGTATGGGTCGGGCCAGTCCGAGGTTTCGCCCGCGGGCCAGAGTTCATCGAACACCACGGTGGTTGTGTCGACCACGACCACGTTGGTAGCGAACGCTCCGGCGTCAGTGAAGGTCAAGGTCGTGAACACGACCACGGTTCCGGGTCTCGCGACCAGTACTCGTCAACGCCTGCAGACGGCTGGCTATACGCAGGTCGCCGTTGGCGATACGCCGAACCCGCAGGAAAAGACCACGGTCTATTACGTCGCCGGTTCCGAAGGCGATGCACAAGCAGTGGCGACCGCGCTTGGCCTCGCTCCCGATCAGGTGCTGGCAATGCCGAATCCACCGCCTGCGGAACTTGCCGGCGCAACAGTTCTCGTTATGGCTGGTGCCGATCTCGGCTCCAGTAGCTAGCGCAACTGAGGATTCGCCGGTTCGCGATCCCTGCTTCACTTGAGAGATGCGGGTGGTCGTAGCTCCAGACAAGTTCAAAGGAACAGCAACCGCGTCCGCTCTCGCGTCTGCGATCGGAGCCGCGCTTGTTGGGGCCAGACACGAGGTTGCGATCTGTCCGATGGCCGATGGGGGCGAAGGATTTCTTGAGGTTCTTGGTGGTGCCAATCGGACAACCACCGTCACCGGTCCACTCGGCGATCCAGTTGAAGCGGGTTGGCGTTTAGCAAAGGGAACCGCAGTCATTGAAATGGCCACGGCATCGGGTCTGGTTCTCGCAGGCGGTGCCGAAGAGAACAACGCGATTGAAGCGACGACACGCGGCGTTGGCGAGTTACTTCTGAGCGCTGTCGAAGCTGGAGCGCGTCGCATCGTTGTTGGAGTCGGTGGTTCGGCAACGACCGATGGTGGACTCGGCGCATTGAAGGCGATGCATCCAACGCAAAAGTTTCGCGGTATCGATCTTTCGGTCGCGTGTGATGTGCGCACAACGTTCGTCGATGCTGCCGAGGTGTTTGCTCCGCAGAAAGGCGCATCGCCTTCGCAGGTTGCGCTGCTTCGCCGACGGCTTGAGCGTCTGGCGCAGGTTTTCAAGATGGAATCCGGCGTCGACGTCACTGAAGTCGAAGGTTCGGGTGCTGCGGGTGGCCTCGCCGGCGGATTGCTCACGATCGGCGCAAAGCTCGTCAGCGGGTTTGAGGTCGTTGCAGATGAAGTCGGACTCGATGAACTGATTGAAGGCGCTGACCTCGTCATCACTGGCGAAGGATTTCTTGATGACGAGTCATTCGATGGGAAAGTCGTTGGCGGTGTCGCCGCGCTGTGCGCAGACCTCGATGTTCCGTGTGTGGCGATCGTCGGCGAAGTGATTGAACCTTTGCCGCCGTTTCCGAACGGCTTCACGGTTGTGTCGCTTACTGAGAGATTCGGCGTTGATCGTTCGATGGAAGATCCCATCGACTGCGCTATCGAAGTTGCACTCGAATTTGTCGAGCACTGACAACGAATCAGTTAGAACTTCGAAATCACGTCGTCGGCGAATTTGCCCATTGCCTCTGGCAGTTTCGCTGGGTGCATTGCGAGCGGTGGAACCAACATTCGTGTGACGCCGAGATCGGCGAGCATCTTGATGATTTCAACGGTGGGTGCCCCACCACTGGTGATCTCGATGGTGTTGGGATCACGGCCAGCCTCTTCTGCCGCAGCGCGCATGACGGGAAGAAGTTCGGGCAGCTTGCGTGGATCGGCGGGGAAGAAGCCATCGCCGAATCGTCCTGCTCGTCGTGCCGCAGGCTTTGAATGTCCTCCGACAACAACTGGGATCGTCCCGCTTGCTGGTTTCGGAAATGAATAAATATCGCTGAACGAACTATGGGTTCCTTGGTAGTTCGCAACCTCGTTGTTCCAAAGTGCGCGCAGCGCGTGAATGGAATCGTCGGTATGCGCGCCGCGGTCATCCCAGCCGACTCCAATGGCGTCGAATTCCTCGTGCAGCCAACCGACACCAACGCCGAGGATGAAGCGTCCGCCGGTGAGCATGTCGAGCGTTGCGCATTCCTTCGCAAACACAACGGGATTACGCAGCGGCAGGATCATGACGCCAGTTGCCAACTTCAGAGTCGTCGTATGTGCACCAACCCACGTGAGCCACACAAGTGGATCGGGTACGGGCGCGGTTTCGTCGCCGGGCATCTTGCCGTCACGTGAGTAGGGGTACTCGCTTTCGTATCCTTTTGGGATGGCGGGGTGTTCAACCGTCCAGACGCTCTCAAAGCCATTGGCTTCGGCACACTGACCCATTGTGATTGCGCCTTCGGGAGTTGTGTAGGCGCCGGTGTTTGCGAAGATGATTCCGAAATCCATTCGCGAAACGTACGCCAAATCTTGTTGCAGTGACGGCTGGAATCAGTCTGCGAGCCGTGGGTGCAATTGGCGGTAGGACTCAATGGTCACCAGCGCTGGTCGTTCCGCGTAGGAAATCTCGTGCGCGTCGAGATCGGGTGGGCTCAGCGTGAAGGCATCGGGAACAAGTCCAGGCTGAATGCGACGCATCGCAGCTTGCATGACCTGCGCAGCCATCGGCGACAGTTCGTGAAGAGGACGGTTGCGATGGATGCGTTCGCCAAGGTCAACCTGCGCAATGGTTTGCGCGCCAAAGCGGTTCACGATGTCGATGAGCATCGCAATATCGACGCCATATCCCTCGACGAAGGGCAATTGCTCAAGCACTTCGCGCCGACCACCGTATTCACCTGAAAGTGGTTGCACGATCTCGCCAAGTTCAGGAAAGCACATGGTGAGAAGTGGGCGGGCAACAAGTTCGGTGACTCGTCCGCCGCCGCGAACGTGTCCGTCGACTGGTCGCTCGTAGAAGCCCTTCACAAAACCAACCGATGAATCAGTGAGGAGCGGGCCGAGCATTCCGGAAATGAAACGCGTACTGAAGTCGCGAACGTCGGCGTCGCACCACACGACAACATCGCCGCTCGATGCATAAAGCGACTTCCACAACGCTTCGCCTTTGCCGTGACCGCGCCCGAACTCAACTAACACCTGCGATGCATCAACCACCTTCGCGCCGGCCGAACGTGCTTCCTCGGCTGTGCGATCCGTCGAGTGATCATCGACAACGATGATTTCGTCGACGAGCGGGCGAGTCTCGATCAACTTCGTGCGAATGCGTTCGACGATCTGGCCAACCGTGGCCTCTTCGTTTCGGGCCGGGATGCACACTGACACCGTGGTGGCGCCCTTGACCCCGACGAGTTCATCAAGGTCGAACGCGCTGGCGACGTGGGTGCGGGGAGAGCTCACCTCTCCATCGTTGGCGAGACGGGCCTCGGGGGCAAGGCCGATCGAGAACTTTGGCCAATAGGTGCCACTCTGCGATCGGTCGCTAGGATTGTTCTCGTTCGATACCGACGTCCGAGGTTTCTGTCATGAGCGTTTCCGTCCGAGTTCCCCCCGTCTTTCGTCCGCTGACATCTGGTCAGTCGACCGTGTCGGTCGAGGGCGCCACGGTTGCGCAGGTTCTGGCCAGCCTC
This sequence comes from Actinomycetota bacterium, assembly GCA_009703275.1. Classification (GTDB taxonomy): domain Bacteria; phylum Actinomycetota; class Acidimicrobiia; order Acidimicrobiales; family Acidimicrobilacustridaceae; genus Acidimicrobilacustris. Next base: position 9,653 of record WLGJ01000024.1, on the reverse strand, counting down.
GACGCTGCCTATCCGGGTTTTTCCGAGAAGCTTCTGTCTGACGACGGCAGCCTCGTGCGCTACGTCAATGTGTTTGTCGACGACGACGATGTCCGTTTCATGGAGGGCCTCGACACCGTCGTGCCCGATGGCGTCACTGTTTCGATCATGCAGGCCGTGGCCGGCGGGGCCTGAGCCCCAGCATTTCCCGGTCCTGGCCGGGATTCTTTCCTCCCGGGTTGCGATTCGGGCCTGACGGTGGTTTCCTGTTAGCAGTCTCTAACCGAGAGTGCTAACGCCAGCGCGCGGGCAGTCCGGCAGAGAACCCCCTTGGCCCGCTTCCGTTGGGCCGATTCAGCAACCGGAGAGGAATCAACGATGGCCAAGATCATCGAATTCGACGAGACCGCACGACGTGGTCTTGAACGTGGCATGAACCAGCTCGCCGACGCAGTGCGCGTCACCCTCGGCCCGAAGGGTCGCAATGTGGTGCTCGACAAGAAGTGGGGCGCTCCCACCATCACCAATGACGGTGTGTCGATCGCCAAGGAAATCGAACTCGAAGACCCCTACGAGCGCATCGGCGCCGAGCTGGTCAAAGAGGTTGCCAAGAAGACCGACAGCGTTGCCGGTGACGGCACCACCACCGCCACTGTGCTCGCATGGTCGATGGTCGGCGCTGGTCTGCGCAACGTTGCTGCAGGCGCTAACCCGATGTCGCTCAAGAAGGGCATCGAAGCCGCGGTTGCCGCTGCTGTCGAAGGCATTCACGCCGTTGCCGTCGAGGTCGACGACAAGAGCCAGATCGCTCAGGTTGCTGGTATCTCTGCCGCCGATCCGGAAATCGGTTCGATGATCGCCGAAGCTATCGACAAGGTTGGCAAGGACGGTGTCATCACCGTTGAAGAGTCGAACACCTTCGGTATGGAAATGGATCTTGTTGAAGGCATGCGCTTCGACAAGGGCTACATCTCCCCGTACTTCGTGACCGACACCGATCGCATGGAAGCCGTGCTCGAGAACCCGTACATCATCTTCGTGGGTTCGAAGATCACTGCGGTTCGCGATCTTGTTCCGGTTCTCGAAAAGGTCATGCAAACCTCACGCCCACTCGTGATCATTGCTGAAGACATCGAAGGTGAAGCACTCGCCACTCTTGTCGTCAACAAGATCCGTGGCACGTTCAACTCGGTTGCTGTGAAGGCTCCTGGCTTCGGCGATCGTCGTAAGGCGATGCTTCAGGACATGGCCGTCCTTACCGGTGGCCAGGTGATCACCGAAGACGTTGGTCTTAAAGTCGAAAACGCAACGCTTGATCTTCTTGGCCAGGCTCGCAAGATCGTCATCTCGAAGGACGAAACCACCGTCATCGAAGGCGCTGGCGACGATGCCGACATCAACGCACGTATTGCACAGATCAAGGCCGAAATCGATCGCACCGATTCTGATTACGACCGCGAGAAGTTGCAGGAACGTCTCGCAAAGCTTTCGGGCGGCGTTGCCGTTCTCAAGGTCGGCGCAGCCACCGAGGTAGAGCTCAAGGAAAAGAAGCACCGCATCGAAGACGCGGTCAGCACCACCAAGGCCGCCATTGAAGAAGGCGTTGTTGCCGGCGGTGGCGTGACGCTGCTTCGCATTCAGTCCAAGGTGCTTGAGCTCGCCAAGACCCTCGATACCGACGAAGCAACCGGTGCTCGCATCGTTGCCCATGCACTCGAAGAACCCATCAAGCAGATCGCAACCAACGCTGGCCTTGAAGGCGGCGTAGTTGTGGCCAAGGTGCTTTCGATGAAGGGCGCTTCCGAGGGCCTCAACGCCGCAACTGGCGAGTACGAAGACCTCGTGAAGGCCGGCATCATCGATGCGGCCAAGGTGACTCGCTCGGCGCTGCAGAACGCAGCCTCGATCGCAGCGCTGTTCCTCACGACCGAAGCTGTCATCGCCGACAAGCCCGAGGGCGCTGGCGGCGGCATGCCAGATATGGGCGACTTCTGATCGTCCGACGGTTCATAGTTTGAAAACGGGCGCCCTTCGGGGCGCTCGTTTCGCGTGCGGCTCAAGGAAACGGACGATTCAGTAGTGTCTCGGTATGGGGGTGAAACGATGAGTGTGCCAAATTCAGCTGAACGCCCTAAGCGGCGTCGGCGAAATGCCGCTGCGAACGATGAACTCCTTGACAACGTCGCCCTCGAACTCATTGCTCAGCACGGAGTTGACGGACTTTCGTTTTCCGAATTGTCCGAAAAGACCGGACTCACCCGGGCCCCGATTTACGCGCGCTTTGATTCACCGGAGGACGTCGCCGCAGAACTCTGGTCGAAGATTCTCCTGTCGCACCTCGATGACCTGTTTGCGCTGAACTCTCAGTGGTACGTGAGCGATCAAGAAGTTCCCTCGTCGGAGCTCTTGCAGGAGTTTTCCTCACCATCAGTGAAATCGTCAGCATTGGTTGAGATTCTCGCCGTCGCTCGGCGCTTTCCCTATCTCCAAGACATTGTCGCCCGTGATTTGGCGTTGAAGATTGAGTCGTATATCGAAAACGCAAATGCGCCGCGTGGTGTTGCAGTTACTCAGTTGTCGGTTTTATTCGGATCGCTGTTTCTCGCTCCTATTTTCAACTCAAGTATGAATGTCCTCACCCCAGACATGAGCGAAAGCTGGAAGCAGTCGCTGCCAATCGCTCGCGAGATTTTGACTGACGATGTTGCCTGGGGCGCGGAGCCCATCGAAGCATCGGCAATTGAAATTCCCCTCCCATCAATGCAATTCGACAACGAACTCCTCGACATCTTTGTGCCGGCCACCATGCTCGTGATTTCCAGATCTGGGTATGAGCATGCATCGGCAAACCGCATTGCACGCGAGGCAGGCCGTGCCTTCAATGCGATTTACGAGATATTTCCGAATAAGGAAGCGCTCATGACTCGAGTTGTGAGTGCTTGGGTTGAGGACGGAATCAACATTGCGTTCACTCCATTTCTCGGACTCTCTGCTGATGATTTCGCAAGCCGATCGGTGATGATGGGACGCTCACTTGTTTCAATGGGAAATCGTCCGTTTCGGAACTTGCGAAACGAGATGACGTTGGCTGCCCGCCACCACGAACCGATAACCGAAAACATGGTGCGTCTCTATGCGGAAGCAGCGCAGCATGGTCATGTCGCGTTTTCAGAGATGTATTCAAATGCGAAAGACGAAACGTTTCTCGAACTTGGGCGGATCGGGTCGATTGTGCGATCAAACGGCTTCGGTCTGTGCCTCATGGCATCGTGCGTTGGAACGCTTGAGGATGTCGATTGGACCCCAGCAAGTCGCGGACATCAACGATGCCTTTATGAGCGTGTCATTTCGAATCTCACGCTGCGACGCGAGTAATCAGAAAGTTTCTGCGAGAACTTCGCTGCATTCCGGGCTTGCGTCTTCGGCTTGGCAAAGGTCATTGAGTAGGTCTCGCATCTCTTCAATTTGCTGTTGTTGAATTCGCCAAATCGTCGCTGCCATTGATTGAGTGATTCGACCGTCTCGACCTTTCTCACTAATCACGAGTGCACCCTCATGGTGTCGAATCATTGCGGCAAGCCATTGGATGTCGTGATTAATGCTCTTGGAAATAGCGAGGCGCTCAATCTCAGATTCGGGAAGCGCACCAGGGAAAGTCTCCGATGGCGTTAGGGCCCATTGGTCAGCCCAAGCTTCGAGGGTTGCTGCTTCGGTGCCGTGGTACGAACCCATCTCGAAGACCAACCGTCGTAGCCGGACGTCCTGACTGTTCAGCGTTGCCTCATCAATCAGGCGCATTCCGAGGTGGTGGTGAGGAATCATTTGTTCGACAAACTCTTTGTCGTCCTCCTTTGGAGGCATAGATCCTGGTCGTGCGATGAAAATCGTGACGGCCAACGAAACAGCCAGCAGCGTCGCAACCGAGACCAGCGAACTTCGACGCATGTCATGGTCCAGTGAGAGAGCTATAGAGCGATTGAATCTTGTCCGAAGCGATGACGTTTCGAAGCGGAGGCGGTGTAATCGTCTGTGCACCAGCCATTACGAGGTCAACGACGACCGGAGCAGTTCCTGATTCGGCGTTCCCATCAAACCGAATCATCCGGTTTGACTCAACTCCAATCCAGTACATGTTTCGCATTCCGTATCGGAGAACTTCGACAGGCTGATTTTGTAGTTCGTCATTTCGGACGAACTCTGATCCAGGCTTTTGCTGAATGAGCAGAGCGTTCTCCCGCTCTGCGGCAGCGAGACTGTTGACGACGCTGATTACGCGGTCAACTAAGCGACGTTCTGCGTCGAGAGGTCGTGAGACGAACTTTGCATCGCTGTACCCGAAGCTGGGAGCAATGTTGGCGAGCATGGGCCAGTACTCAATGATGGTGTCTTGGTTCCACCAGATTTCAGCGAGGCCTGCGTCGGCACCGGTTGATCGAACGAGGGCATGGCCAGTCGTTGTCGTCCAGTCAACCTCGCCACTCATTGAAATGGTTCGGCCCAGTGACGTCCACGCAGCATTTGCGGTGAACAACGCACCTTTGTCCTGGTAGTTGAGGTAAAGCGCGTCGGCGAGAGTTGCGGCTTGTTCACTCGTTAATGGCTGCGATGTGGTTTTTGATGTGGCCGTGCCGCACGCTGAAACCGTAAGTAGCAAAAGCACAAAGACACTCACCGCAACGACGGATCGTCGACGAGAAGTCCTCACGATGGAAGGGGAATTTCGTCGATGTTGACCGGTGCCCATTGCGCCGCTCCGCCTCTCGCACTCATCCCATCGACTGGCATCGTCGGTTGTGGTGCTGGTGCGGGGATGGTGTGGTAATCGACACCCGGCGGCGCGGCTGGTGTTCTGAGTTCAGGAACACTCGAAATTGTTGAGGTGCCGTTGCAAGGCATGGCGGATTCGATTGACGCAGGAAGTGACGTGCCGAAACGGTTTCCGGCAAAGCAGTTTCCATCGGCCGAGGATGCTCCCGTAGGTGCATAGACGAGGTCGGTTCCATTGCCGGTAACGAGGTTGTCGACAATGCGATTGCCCGATGGTGTGAAAGCGTCGAGTGTCAGTAGAACGATTCCAGCGAATGGATTTGCTCGGACGAGATTCCGTGTCACCAGATTGCGTGTGCCTCCACCAATGGCAATGCCGGCACCGAAAAATCCTTGTGGAATCGCAGGGGCAAGCGGATCATCGTTATTTTCCACGATGTTTCCAACAACGACTGTGTCTTCTTGCGGAGCGAGTTTCTCGGCCTTCTGTGAATTCGGAGCGATACCAAGGCGATTCTTCCGAAAGACTGATTGAGCGATGACGACACCACCCGATGCGTTTGTTCCGTAGTAGCCGATTGCATTTCGTTCGGCAGTCACCCGCGCAACAGTTGCGTTACATGGCTTGCATTGACCTATATAGATCCCTGAATCGGGGTGACCGGAAACGTAGACATCTTCGATCAGTCCGTTGCGGCTCGCGAACGCGTAGATGCCATAGAGACCGTTGTTGTACGCAGTGATGTACCGCGCTGTGTAACCGTCAAGAACGAGGTTGCCTGCGCCGTAGTTGTCGGATGCGTTGACTCCTTTGCCGCGGCTTACCTTTTCGATGCCGTTAAATACAATGCCGTTTTGCACAAATCCGTGAATGGTGAGGTTCTCAATTGCGACGCCGTTCGCTGCGACAAGAAAGCCATTTGTTAAACGGTCCTGGCCGTCGAGGATCACGGTGTTGCGATCGACGCCCCGAATCGTGATGTCGGGACGATCGACTCGAACTGCTTCGTGATAGCGGCCAGGACCAATCTCGACGATGTCGCCGGGTTTCGCCTGACCAACAGCATCTTGAATCGACGTCCCGCCGATCGTGGCCTGAATGACTCGGCTCTTTGATTCGCCACCGCAACCGGCGAGGCCCGATCCAACGACAAGAAGCGTCACCAGGATGACGATGGAACGGGGGGCCACGCCCTGACTCTAGCCATACAGTGTCGTTTTGTTGGGTCTGCGGTCAGTTTTTGGCTGAAGGGGAAAGGCGGCGATCCCTTGTGGCACTTGAGGTTTCTGGTTGCCACTGATTAGTGCAACATACATTGTAGGTTTTCCGCCGGGTGGAGTCCCCCTCGTTTGCTGTCCCCGAAAGGACCCTCTCGTGCGTTTCTCACTCCGGTCACTGACCGTGGCGACCCTCGTCACTGCGCTGCTTGGCACTGGATTGACTCTCGTTCCTGCGCAGGTTGCGTCAGCGGCTTCGACCGGCACGATTACGGGCAAAGTCTTTGAAGACCCCAACGTTGATGGCGTGCTCGATAGCGGCGAAGTCGGTTCGGCCGGCGCCACCATCAAGGCCTACGACTCCACCGGTGCCCTCGTTGGCACTGCGACTTCGGGCAACGACGGCACCTACACGCTTTCGGTGAGCAATGCCGCCACTGCCGATGTACGCGTTGAGTTCTCTCCGCCCGACCGTTGGGCCTCATCATTCGTCGGCACCAACAATGGCGGCGATGTTCAGTTCGTGACCGTGGGCGCCACCAATGTGGGCTTCGCCGTGCAGCAGCCCGGTCAGTACTGCGCAAATAATTCGATCACCACGAACATGCGCCTGGCTGTGGCCACGATGGTTCCGGGCGGAACGCAATCAGGTTCGAGCCTCCCGCAGACGGGTGCCGACACGATGGGCAACTGCTACCGCCAATCGGTTTCGACCTACGCGTGGGACGCGCCGCAGTGGAGTTTTGATGCCGATGGCAACTACGTCGACCCACGCCAGGGAACACAGTTAACGCAAAACAAGTTTACCGGCGCGCTTTTTGGTCTTGGCTACGACGGCGGAACAAATCTTCTTTGGGGTTCGGCAGTCATTCGCCGGCACTCCGGACTTGGTCCGGAGGGCGTTGGTGGCGTTTACGCGATGGATACCGCTGGCGGAGGAATTGTCGATTCGTTTGACCTCACCGGTGCGCCATGGAATCTCACACTTTCAGACGGCCGCGATCTTTCTGATGCTGCTCGTGATATCTCAACTTCAGCAAACGTGAACCTTGCGTACAGCTCGGATGTTCCTGGCTACAGCGCCGTTGGAAAAATTGGCATCGGCGAACTTGAAGTCGATGCTGTTGGTGGCTATCTCTGGATCGTCAACCTTTACCAAAAGAAGTTGCAACGTATTCCGTTGACAGGTTCACCAACCGCTCCCGGTCTCGGCTCCACGGTTGACTCGTACACAATTCCGCAAAACGTGTGCACGGAAAATGGCTCGGTCGCGCGTCCATTCGCGCTTCGTCTTGATCCTTCGACGCGCAAGCCGATCGTGGGCGGTGTCTGCACCAATGAAGCTTCGGCCATCAACATGAATATGGGCACGCAGGGCACCACGGGCATGGCGGAGAACGCGTGGGTCATGACGCTTGATCCGTCGAGTAGTTCGTTCACAACAAACACCACGTTCTCGCTCGACTATCCGCACCTTTCTGATGCTTGCGCAATTACTTCCGACGGAATCATCTCTCCGCTTCCGCAACCCAATGCAGGCGGCGATTCCAACTTCTGCTGGCCTTCGATGTGGCATGCCTGGACCGACGATTTCGACGGCATTCAGACCTGGAACCACACGATTAACGGCAACACCGCTGATGGCGTCAACTTCAGTGGCGCTTATTCGCAACCGATGTTTGCTGGAATTGACGTACTTGCCGATGGTTCATTCGTTGTTGGTATGGCCGACCGCATGAATTTCCAGACCGGCTGGTACAACGCTCCGCCTGACGCAACAAAAGGTTCGTCAAGCAGCATGCAGTATCAAGTGGGTGCCGGCGTGAGCGGCGATGTGCTGCTGCTTTGCAAGAGCGGTGCCACATGGACACGTGAATCGGCCGGTGGCTGCGGTTCCTACCAAGCATCAACGCGCGCCTATGCCGGTCCTGCTCGTGAAAGCGCACAGTCGGAATTTTTCGACGACAACATTTTCGGCATCATTGCCGATCCATTCACCGGCGATCCCGCACATATTGAAACGGCGAATGCCGCGGTGCAGGTGTGGCCTCGTTCGGGCACGCAGCAAGTTGCTTTTACCGCAATGGATCCCGCTGGTCAGTTCAATGCCGGTGGTTTGCGGTGGGTTTCGCCGACTACGGGCAACACACTGAACGGTGTCGACATCACGAGCCCGAAGATCAATGGCACCGCCAATAACCCCCCTCTCTACGCAACGTCGTCGTTCGCCAAGAACGTGAACATGGGTGGTCTCGAGATCATTTGTGATGCCGCTCCCGCCGAGATTGGCAATCGGGTGTGGATTGACACGGACCAAGACGGTCTTCAGGATCCGGGCGAGCCGGTGGCCGCCGGTGTGACCGTGCATCTCTACGGTCTCGACGGAACACTGATCGGTACAGCGATCACCGATTCGCTCGGCCAGTACTACTTCCGCACAACGACGACTGAAGCTGCAGCGGGAAATGGCGATAACACTGGTCCGTTGCCGTTGCGAACTGCAACACAAATTCGTTTCGACAATCCCGTCGACTACACGAGTGGGCATCCGCTCTATCAATTAGGCGCAACGCTGAATGGTGTTGCGTCAACGAACGGTGCACTCGCCGGAGCGTCGAATTCGAACGCAGTGAGCCCGGGTCAGTATCCGCAGATAAATGTTCCCGCAATTGGAGCTGGTGTTGTTGACCTCACCTATGACGCAGGTTTCATCCCGATCCAATCAATCGGTTCACGCGTTTGGATTGATGCAAATCAAAACGGCATTCAAGACACCGGTGAAGGTGGGCTTGGTGGCGTCACGGTCGAACTACTCAACCCCGACGGCACCCCTGCGCTGACTATCAGTGGTGTTCCAGCCGTGACGAAGACCGACTCGTCAGGCAACTATGTCTTGAGCGATCTTGCGCCCGGCCAATACAAAGTGAAGTTCACACCGCCGGCTGGTATCCCCTTCACGACACAAAGTTCTTCAGGCAGCACCTCGGCCAACGACTCAAACGCCGATCCCAATACTGGAATCACCCCGACGTTCACGCTCGCGGCATCTGCCACTGGTGACACCGTCGCCCCTAGCGATCCCAACCATCTCATGGGTGTGTTCTCAAACCCCACCATCGACGCCGGTGTCATCGCCATGCCCGTGGGCTTTGGCGATTGGGTGTGGTGGGACTCCACGCACGATGGCGATCAGGATGACTCGACGGGTCTGCCCGGCGTGAAGGTCGAACTCTTCCGTCCCGATGGCACACCGGCATTCGACTTCAGCGGCAATCCCGTCGCGCCGACGTACACCGACAAGTACGGCCAATATCAGTTCGACAATCTGCTTCCGGGTCAGTACAAGGCGAAGTTCACTGCACCAGGTTGGACACCCACGTACCAGTTTGCGCCGGCAGCGCAAGACAACACCTGGGACTCCAACATTGATGCGAATGGTTGGACGAACACGTTCACGATTGCGCCCTCAATCACTGGTGAGACCGAAGGAAATCCGAACTGGGGCGATCCTTGGTGGCCTGAAGCTCAGTTCGTAAACATGACGATCGATGCTGGCTTCTGGGCCGCGTCAGTGCCACGTGCTGCTCTCGGTAATTACGTCTGGCTCGACGCCAACAAGAACGGCATTCAGGACGTTGGTGAAACACCAATCGAAGGAGTGTGGGTAGGTCTCGTCGATATCAATGGCG
>WLGJ01000023.1 GCA_009703275.1 Actinomycetota bacterium | reverse complement strand
GCCGGTCGCGACGTGACCACCCTGCGGCAGACCATCAACAGTTGACCCGACAAGGACATCGCGAACATCGCCTCGTTCGGGAACTGCTGCGATCACGAGTTCTTGGGGAGTGAGTGCCGGAAGGTCTTTCCCGGAATGAACCGCGAGATCAGCGCGACCGTCAAGCACCGCGGCTTGGATTTCCTTGACGAAAACACCCTTGCCGCCCATTGCGTCGATCGGAATATCGAGGCGCTGGTCAGCCATCGTTTCCACGATCACCTTTTCAACCAGCACCGAACGACCAGCAGCGGCAGCCGCTTCGTGAAGAAGAGTCGTCACATGATCGGCCTGCCACAGCGCAAGCGCGCTACCTCGGGTTGCCAGTCGAAGTGTCACCGCGTCGGGACCGCCCCCGGTCATGGTGGGCTCAGAGCTCGAAGAGATCGCGAAGGGCCTCGGCCAGACGTTCGCCACGAGGCGAGCCTGCAGCATCTTTCAAGCGAACTGTCGGTTGGTGAAGCAGCTTGGCCACGATCCCCTTTGTCAGCGCATCGAGTGCTTCGAGTTGACGTTCATCGAGGTCGCCGAGACGGGCACGAAGACGATCAAGTTCAGCAACGCGAATGTCTTCGGATTGTTCATGCAGACGAGAAACCAACGGCGCCACTTCACGTGCTGAGATCACCGAGAGATAACGCTCGAGTTCCTCGGCGCACATGGACTCAACCGATGCAACTTCGCGGCGACGTTCTGCCATGCCTGCTTCGGCGAATGCCCGAAGGTCGTCCATGTCGAGAATGGTGACACCAGGGATATCGGCAGCAGCAGGATCAACATCACGCGGAACAGCAACATCGACCACGAGAATCTCGCGATCGCCGCGCGCTCGCATCACCCGTTCAATGTCGGAGTGTTCGATGATCATCGAGTTTGCGCCAGTGCCGGTGAGGAGAAGATCAACTTCGGTAAGCGCGGCATCGAGTTCAGCAAGTCGAATCGGAGTTCCGCCCAGGCGCTCTGCGAGTTCGGCAGCGTTCTCCCAGGTGCGGTTCGCGATGCGGATGTCGGAGACACCATTGGTTGCAAGAGCACGAACCATGCCCTCGCCCATTTCGCCAGCACCCATCACAAGAATGGAACGGCCTTCAAGAGAGCCGAGTCGTTGAGCAGCCATTGCCACCGCTGCGGTTGACACCGATGCAACGTGACGACCAATACCGGTTTCAGTACGGGCACGCTTTCCAACTTCGAGCGCATGACGAAACAACAGATTGAGTTGGGATCCCGCTGTGCCTTCGGACTGGGCAACATCCCAAGAGTGGCGGACCTGACCGAGGATTTCGGCTTCACCAACAACGGCGGAGTCGATACCCGAGGCAACGCGGAAGAGATGTCCGGCAGCCGCATCGGCATCGTGCACATAGAGGTGGTCGGCCAGTTCTTCAGGCGCAGCAAACGCGAGTTCAGAGAAGAAGGTGCGGAGATCGCCGTAGGCCGGATGAAACTTTTCGGCGACGACATAGACCTCGGTGCGATTGCAGGTCGACAACACGACGGCTTCGCTTACGTGGTCGTGCGACAGCACATCGGCCAGCGCCTTCGGCAGCCGAGCGTCATCGATCGTGACTCGCTCGAGCAGAGCGAGTGGGACCGTGCGGTGATTCAGTCCAACGACGACGACAGACACGCCTGGAGGCGCTCCTTAGCTTCGGCGAGGTGACCCTCGCGGATGAGTTCCAGCATTCCCGAATCCAGTGCTCCTTGCCAGTTCAGACCCTCAGTCGACGTGCCTTCGGCGAGGAGCCGGGCTCGTGCTTCGGTAAGGATCTCGACCAGTACGGCGTACTCGGGTCCGAACTCAGGACCATAGCGACGCCGGAGCCATGTTGAGAGAGCGGGCGAGGAGCCACTGGTAGAGAAGGTGACCAGCAGGGGCCCCTGCCTTACCCGGGCGGGCAATGCGAAGGCACAGTTGGCGGGATCGTCGGCGCTATTGACCCACACCCCAATGGCCTCACCCTCGACGAACACCTGCCGGTTGACCTCGGGGTCGCTCGTGGCCGTGATCACCAGCCGATAACCAGCGACCTCGCCGGCGACGTACGGGCGCTTGTGACAGATGACCCCATCGAGAGCAGCGATCTCATCGAGGATTTCGGGGGCAACAACCTCTACGGCTGCGCCACACACCACGAGTTCGCGCGCCTTCTGCAACGCAACCGGACCGCCACCAACAACGAGGCAGCGACGACCAGCGAGCGAAAGGTTGACTGGGTAGAGCGGCTGATCAAACGGCATCTCAGCCCACCGTTTCCTTCATCTCGGCAACAACTCCGAGTTCTTCGCGCAACGACGCACCAATGGACTCGCGTTGTCCGTAGAAACTCAAAACCTGGAGTTCAAGTGCAAGATCGACTTTGCGGAGTTGTGCGTGATCAGGAACGGTGACGACGGCTGGCGCAAAGTTAAGAATCGATGTGACACCGGCTGCGACAAGGCGATCGGCGACTTCCTGGGCGCCGACTGCAGGCGTTGCGATGATGCCAATGGAAATGCCAAGTTCCTCAACAAGCGCCGGAAGATCATCAAGATGGCGGATTTTGTGATCACCGAGCATCGTGCCGACCTTCGCAGGATCTGCGTCAACGAGCGCAGCAACGGGGAATCCCCGATCACCAAATCCTCCGTAGTTCGCGAGAGCGGCGCCGAGGTTTCCGACACCAACAATGGCCACTGGCCAATCTCGAGTGAGACCAAGTTCGCGGCTCATCTGCACAAGCAGATGATCAACGTCGTACCCCACGCCTCGGGTGCCATAGGAGCCGAGGTAGGAGAGGTCTTTGCGGACCTTCGCGGCGTTCACGCCCGCGAGCTCGGCCAAGCGCTCAGAAGAAATCGTGGTCAGAGCCTCGGCCTGGACCTCGAGCAGGGTCCGCAAATACACCGGCAATCGAGCCACGGTGGCTTCGGGTATTCGGCGTCTGCGGTCCACGGATCCCCACGCTACCGACCTCGTTCGTTTGTTCACAAAGTCCCGGCAGCCATTGCCGCCTTGAGGTCCCGACCCCCGTCCCCCCTACGCTGTGGCCATGCACGCCGCCCTCGCTGCCGCCGCCACCTTGGTATCGCTGGCCTTCGCCCTCTCAACGGGTGAGCGTTGGCTTCGGGGCCGCAAGCGCCATGAAGCAGCCTGGACGCTTTCGCTCATCATGTTCGCCTTGGGTTCGATCTCGTTGTGGTGGGGAGCCGGGGTCGGTTGGGGCGAGTGGTCGTTCAAATCGTTCTACCTGTTTGGCGCCATTCTCAATGTTCCGTTTCTTGCGCTTGGCACCGTTGAACTCCTGGCCGGTCCAAAACACGGTCGACGATGGATGGCAATCATTTCGTTGTTGGGCGCGTTCTGCGCCGGGATCGTCGTGGCTGCGCCCCTCACTGGCGCGATCGCTTCAGATGTCTTGCCCCAGGGCAAAGAAGTCTTTGGCGCCGGACCCCGAATCGCGGCGGCCATCGGCTCCGGTGTCGCTGCGGTCGTCATCATCGCTGGCGCGGTGTGGAGCGCATGGCGACTCTTTCGCGGTTGGCGTGCGGGCGCGAACACGGGAGCCACTCGAACAGGTGCTCCGTCACTTCGACGTCTCGCAATCGCAAATCTCTTCATCGCAACCGGAACACTGATTCTCAGCGCCGGCGGTCTTCTGAATTCAGTCGTGAATGAAATGGATGGATTTGCGATTTCACTCGTTGCCGGCATCTCAGTGATCTTCGTCGGCTTCTTGATGACGAGTTCACAATCATCAGCACAATTGCGCGCCGTCCCCGAACCCGAAGAGTGGCGCGCTCCTACGGCTGATGTCGCCTAGAGGGCGAGAACAAAAAGCTGCATCGCTGCTGCAAGCAAAATAACGAAGAGCAAAATGCCAACGGCGATGACGGTTCCGGGTCGCATAGTTCTTCCTCAGGTTCGACGCTGGCCGAGTTGCACTGGTGTGATGATGCTGGGTGGACGTGTCTCATCAAACTGTTCAAACGTCACTGCAGACGTACTGGAGAGTCCGAGTTCTTCTGCAGCCGAATGTTTGTCGAGAACGATGGCGACGAGACCATAGGAATCGACAATGAGACCAATTTCGTTTGGATCAAGGTCGGCGAATGTTCCGACTCGGCGAGCAACCCGAGAGCCGTCGTCCATAACTAAACGAATCGTTTCGTCGAATGCTTCAAGTTCATCGGGGTCAACGTTGAGTTGCGCGTTGCCGTAATGATCGACCCACAACACTTCAGCGTGGAGACGCCCTTCTTCTTCTCGAGTGAGTGGAATCATCGCCGGGAACAAAGAAATTGGATCGATGGCCGGACCAAGTTCGGAAAGGTCGACGCCGTTGCACAAATGCGCTGCAGCGGGGGCGAAGACATCGCGCCCGTCGAAAGTTCCGGGTTCTGTCGTAAAGCGATAGTCGGGGTTGACGATTTCGACGGCCCGATCCGCGCCACCGCAGAGCTGCACCACAGGAGCAAGGACTCCATTGTCGGGCCCAACTAAGACCGATGATCCGCCACCAATTTCAACAGCGATCGGACGACGAGGGGTACCAACCGTGGGGTCAATCACCGCGACAACAACCCCCGGGGCGAGATAGTTCGCGGCTCGTACAAGAGCCAAGCCCCCCGCACGCACGTCGTAGACCGGGATGTCATGAGTGATGTCGATGACACGCACCTCGGGTGCAATCGAACGAATCACCGAATGCACGACGCCGACAAATTCGTCGACGCGTCCGTAGTCGGAAAGAAAGGAAACGGTGTCGTAGCGAGGCATGGGAGTCACAGGTTACCGGCGAGCCGGCAACGTCAGTCCTGACCGAGTTGCCGCGAACGGTCGGTGGCTGCGGCGACCGCATCGAGCACTGCCGAACGAAATCCGCCTGATTCAAGGGCACGTAGGCCAGCAGCGGTGGTTCCGCCCGGCGAGGTGACCTGAGCTCGCAGCGATGCAGCCGCTTCATCGCTTGATTCGAGAAGGCTGGCGGATCCAAGCAATGTCTGTACGGCGAGAACCTCGGCGACATCTCGGGGAAGACCCACAAGCACGCCCGCCTCGATCATGCTTTCGGCCATCACGAAGACGTAGGCGGGCCCTGAGCCCGAAAGGCCGGTGACCGCGTCGAGTTTGTCTTCGGAAACTCGAACAACAACGCCCACGGCTTCAAGCACCGAAGACGCCCAATCGAGATCGGCTTCGGACGCCGAAGAACCAGGGGCGATCGCAGCCGCACCAGCCCGAACAACAGCAGGCGTATTCGGCATCGCCCGCACAACAGCGATGCCCTCGCCAAGCGCGCTCTGCAATGCGGCAGTCGTGATGCCGGCGGCGATCGACAGCACACGAGTTGCACCAGCCGCAGCAAGTGCACGGCAAGTGTCGGCAACATCGCCGGGCTTCACCGCAATAACGGCACCCTCAGCCTGCACGATTGCATCAGTAACGACGACACCAGGAAAGAGCGATGTGAGTTGATCGCGTCGATCAGCGACGCGTTCAACAACAGCGATCTCGGCCGGCTCGGCCCAACGAGCGTCGAGCAGTCCCCCCAGAAGGGCTTCGCCCATACGGCCGCCACCAACGATTTGAAGTCGAATCATGCAGAGACGCTACCCAATCGACCCACCTGGCCCGCTATGGGTTCTGCACAGGGTCACGCTGCGATGCCCAACCACGGTGGTTGACCCGACGAAGCGATCGTCGTCCGGGTGGTCGAACCGCCACACTCACTTCCCCGATGACTGCAGAAGCTCGTTCCACCCGGACGACTGCGAGCGTAGAAACCAGTGCGCGCATCCCGCATGGGCCGAACGGCGATTTCCGGACCAGCCCCGCTGCGTCAGTTATCCGCGAACCGTGTCGCAAAACCGATTCGCAACGCCGGTTGAAAGAACTGTTCGACGTACATGTACAGCGAACCCAAGATTCGATCGAGTTCACCTTCATCGACTGCGTGGACTGGTAACGAACCCGCGAGGAAGATCGCTTCTTCTTCGCCGATACAGAACGCCATTCCCGTGGTCTTGCGATTGCGGCGCAGCAAGTGCTCGTAAAACTGCGCGTGATTTTCGTCAGGAGCCGGCATGACATAGGTCTCATAATGCAGCGTGCGCTGACGCAACGTGAACCAGATCGTGAAGACGTCTTTGCTTTCACCAAGAACTCGGACATACCAGCGGCGCTCCGAAGGCTCACCGCGTTCCACAGCTGCAACGAATGGATTGGTTTCGAGTTCATTGGCGAGCCAGGCGCTGATACGAAGCTCCATGGCGTCAAGTTCAATGTCGTCTGCGATTTCGTCAGCCATGAGTTAGTCGCAAGTCACGAGTGCACGAGAGGTGAGATCGGCGTAGAGGCGGCGAAGCCGAGCCGCAGTCGTCGACCATGTGTAGTGCGAGGCACTTTCGGCAGCAGCAATCGACATCGCGTCAGCAACGATCGGCGAATCAAGAATCGTTCGAAGCGCTGCAGCAAAGTCGCGAGGATCTCGATTGTCGATGAGCAAACCAGTCGAACCATCCTCAACGAGAGTGAGTAATCCGCCAACCGCCGCCGCAACCACCGGCGTTCCGCATGCTGCGGCTTCCAGTGCAACGAGCCCGAAGGATTCGGAACGGCTGGGCACGATGCACACATCGGCAGCGCGGTAGTAGGTGGAAAGAAGATGATGGGGCTGAGGAGGGACAAACCGCACTCGGCCTTGGAGTCCAAGCGCTTCAACGAGAGACAACGCTGCTTCGAATTCAGCGTTTCCTTCGATGCCACTCGCTCCACCAACAACAAGAAGCATGGCGTCGGGATGCGTATCGGAAAGTTCCGCAAGTGCGGCAATCGCGACAGTTAGTCCCTTAAGCGGTTGAATGCGACCGGCGAAAAGCAACACCGGTTGATCGCCCAAACCAAGCGCGTAACGAGCACCACCGCGATCGCCGGGAGAGAAGAACGCGTGATCAACACCCGGAGGAACAATTTCGATTCGAGAGGGGTCGGCGCCGTAGAGATCAACCAACTGCGTAACTTCTGCAGCGCAATTGGCCAGGATCGCATCGGAGCACGCGATGACTTCGGTTTCGGCCTGCACGCGAACCTCTGGCTCTTCGTCGCCCGTTTCCGCCTTCACGCGCGCAAGCGTGTGGAATGTCGAAACGAGCGGCAGCGAAAGTTCATGCTTGAGGCGGTGACCAACGACTCCGGATAGCCAGTAGTTGGCGTGAATCGCGTCGGGGCCGCCATCGCGTCGAAGAAGTCGCGCGACACCATCGCCAAATTCATCAAGGACCTGAGGCAGGTCTTCTTTCGCGAGATCAAGTGGGCCGGCGTCGATGTGCACGACACGAAAGCCCGGTTCCACATCGACGAAATCGGGCTGATCTTCCGCCGATCGCCGCGTGTAGACCTCGGCCTTCACGCCCGCTTGCGCGAGCGCGCCGACGAGTTCACGCACGTACACATTCATCCCGCCTGAATCGCCGGTGCCCGGTTGGGCAAGGGGGGAGGTGTGCAATGAGAGCACCGCTAGAGACCGCATGACTCCCCCACGCTACGGCGCGAACACCTCAAGGAACACCTTTTGGCTCGCCGAACCTCTTCTGCGTGGCTCTCAGCCGAACTGCGACAAGTAATTGCCCAGCATCAAACCCCAGAGCGGAGCCACAACAAACCAAACATCAAGGCGGCGCAATGCTGGACCAGCCGATGCTGCCGATGGGGCGAGCGCTGACGCCAATGGCGCTCCAAGCGGAGCGAGAACTGCTACCAGCCCACCAAACACCCAACCGGCGCGGCTTTCAAACGGGCCAAATTGGTAAACCGCTAAAGCGAAGGTCACGACCAAAACTGCAGCGATTCCCGAAAGTGGACCCTCAAACAAACTGTTGGCTTCTGAACCCATGAGGTAATCGCCGACTTCGTAGGCGCTCACCAGCACAAGCAAGACAACAAGCGCGCCCATGTCGGTTCGACCAATCAGAACAACCGAACCAGCTGCGATGGCGGGGAGAATTGCTGCGCGAAGCCCGACGACGACATTGCTGCGGAGCATCCCTGCGCCGAAAATCAAGAGGGCAACAGCGACAAGGACACCGACACCGAAGCCGATTGGTCCAGCGATCGCCATGATCGGAACAACTGCAGCAGCAACACCGCCGAGAACAGGTGCTGCTCGCCGGCCGGTGTCGCTCCATGCGCGAACGGTCTGCATCGATGCAACTGCAGCGACCGCCGCGAAAAGAACGGCAACTGCGACTGTTCCAAGCGCGCATGCGACACAGGCGGCGATGAACCAGAGGACGCCAAGGCGTGCGTGAGGCCCGTCAGGTTTGGGGAGGTAGGCAAAGCGGCGAATGAGTGAAGGTGTTGCGCGTGAACTACTCATCGGAACCCACCCGAAACCGGCGGCAAAACCGCGACCTCATCACCGTCGCCCACTGAAGTTTCGCCAGACACGGGTTCGCCGTTGCACCACACACGACTATTCGCGACGACGTCTGCGAATGCAGGTCCGTAGCGACGAACTGCCTCGGAAAGGACTTCGTCGACGGTTGAACCCGGAATGGTGTCCCGGCCAATGCCTGCGGCTTCCCGAGCCGACGCGAACAGACGAAGAGAAGCCACAAGCGCAGGTTACGCGGTGAGCGCCACACCTCGGTCTCGGGGTCGGGTACCGTCACGCCGTGACTCGCCTCCTTCTCGTCCGCCATGGCCAATCAGAATGGAATGCCGTTGGTCGATGGCAAGGCAAGGCCGACCCCGCGCTCACCGACTTTGGCCGGCAGCAGGCATTCCATGCGGCACAGCGCATTGGCTCGGTCGACCTCATCGTCGCCTCGCCACTCATTCGTGCGTTCGAAACCGCACAGATCATCAGTTCGCAAATTGGTCTGGGCCCGATCGTCATTGACGCCGACCTCATGGAACGCGATGCCGGCGAATGGGAAGGCCTCACGCGGGCAGAAATCGAATCGGAGTGGCCTGGCTACTTGGGCCACGACAAGTGGCCACCTGGCTACGAACTCCATGACGAATTACTCGTGCGCACCCGCGCTGCCCTTGACCGCATCCATGCCGAGTACGAGGGGGCTGACGTACTTGTACTCACCCATGGCGGCGTGATTGGCACGCTTGAAGTTCAACATTCCGAGCAGTGGCAACGAATGCCGAACCTCGGCGGCAGAGTCTTCACTCATCGCGGCGACCGTCTCGAAATCGGCGAACGCGTTGTACTCGTCGAGGATGACGAAATCACCATCCCCGATCAGATCTGAGTGGGGCAGTGACCGAGCCAAGCCGATCATCGCTTCCCGTCGAAATCGTGAGGTCTCGGCGTCGGCGAAAGACGGTGCAAGCCACCATCGTCGACGGAGTTATTCGAGTGCAAGCACCGGCATCGATGTCCCAGCGCGAACTCGATGAACACGTTCACTACCTCGTTGCGCGTCTCGAACGCCGTTACCGATCTGAATCGGTGGATCTCGAAGCTCGATCGCGACGTCTTTCCAAACGCTTCGAGCTCCCACAAGCCACCTCAGTGGTGTGGGCCGATCAGCGCAGCCAATGGGGATCGTGCACACCATCCACTGGCGAGATCCGCATCTCGAATCGGCTCGCTGCATACCCGCCCTGGATTCTTGATTACGTACTTGTGCACGAACTCGCACATCTTGTTGAAGCGAACCACTCTCCTGCGTTCAATGCTCTCGTTGCGCGGTATCCACTTGCTGAACGAGCACGCGGATTTCTCATGGCCATTTCGTTTGGCGATACCGGCAGTACCGAAGACGTCGATGGCGAGGCTCCCGAACCCGACGAAGAACTTGATTGGGACGAAGCCACCGAGGTTGAGGACGTTCAAAATCCTCAAACCGCTCCCACACGTGGCGACAGCACCGACACGCCACTCACGCTCTTCTAGGAACTTGCCTTCGTTCCCACCACAACACAATGTGGATGGAAATATCCCTTGTCGAGTCGTCCCACGCGAGTTGTGAGACCGTCGGACGAAATTAACGTTTCGATATCGGTAGCCGAAGGGAAATCCAAGGCATCGCCATCGGTAATTCTCAAAACTTTGGTCGCAAGGAACTCTTGAAACTGTGCAACAAGAGCTTTGATTCGCGGCTCAGTATCGACTTCTTTCACAATCAGACACCCGCCTGGGGCAAGCGCAGCAACGCAATCGGAAAGCAACCGCGATCGATGTTCCGGTGCGATGAGATACAGCACGTCGGCGAAAACAATCGCGTCCCATCCGCCCTCGGTTGTCAGGATCTCTCCCGAGGGCCGATGTTCAAAAGAGACCGTTGCCTCGCCTTGGCGCAGCTGCCTCACCGATTCCTGAGCGAGTTCGATCTTCTGTGCATCGATATCAACACCAACAACGGTTCTCTCCGGAGACGAGAGCGCCAGAAAGGTCGCGAACATTCCGTGACCGCAACCGACTTCCATGATCTTTCCCGAACGCGGAACCTCGGCCTCAAGTGCTTCAAACGGTGCCGTCCACCAACGAATTGTCGTGTGCAGTCGCGCAGACCGAGCCGACTGCTTCCAGAGCCCACGCGCTCGTTTCGCTGCAGCAGATTGCGGCGGCTTCACAGTCCCGCTCGGGGAAGATCAGCGAAAGTGCCAAGCCGAAAGCCCAGTTTGTCGATTGCGACACGAATCGTTTCGGAACACAGTGCTTCGTATTCCACATCCCACATGTAGTTCCACCGGTAGCGAACTCGCTCAGGATCATCGGGAAGTCCCGGGTGACTCGCGAGTTCTGAGCTTGGGGTTCCCGACGATGCAAGTCGTTCAACCGCCGCAACCATTTCACTTAGGCCCATTGAGCCAGCCCCATCAAGCCCAGTCGCCGAAGCCGTCCACGCCCAGTTGCGTTCACGTAATTGCTTTTCAAGTCGGCGGGCGAGTCGGCGAACGGTCACACCGACCGGTCCTCGTGCGTCGGACCGCATTACGCGAATGGCGTGCACGTCATTCGCATCGCCGAGTTCAAGCAGAACATCGCTTACCGCTGGCCACATGTGAATGTGTTGGTGGGTATCGAAGTGGTCGACAACAAGGCCTGCCGATTTGATCGCTTCAAGTTGCGCGGAAAACTCTCGGCGGAGATCATCGAAATCGATACGACCCGCCGCTGCACGCGGAAGGAACGCTTTCCAATTGGTCCAGAAGTTGCCGTTCTTGTCGACCAACGTTGGAATCTCACGAGCTGAAAGCAACGGAGGGTCTTCGCCAACTGCTGTGAAATGGGCCCCAACGCCAAGCGTCGGCACGTCGCGCAGGCGTTTCGCAGAAAACTCAAATGCAGGCGCTACAGCGATCACAGACGTCGACGAAACCACGCCTCGTTCGTGAGCGTCGATGATCCCTTCAGAAACTCGTTCTGTGAGACCGAAATCGTCGGCCGAAACAATGAGAATCGGCCTCTCATCTGATGAAGAACTCACGAGGAAGTTCCGCCTCCGGTATTCCAGGGTTGTCGCACTTCAAGAGGCAGGGGTTCAAGCGCCTGCAACTCGCTGCGGAGTTCGTACATCTCGCGAAGAATCTTGAAGATCACCGAGTTCGAAGAAAGCGTTGAAATTCCGCGCGTGCGAGGGAAGTAATCGACACCGAATTGCACAATGCTGAAACCAAGCTTCTGTGCACGAGCAAGAAGCTCGACATCAATGAATGATCCTTCACTGCGAAGTTCGATGTTGTCGAGCAGGGAGCGACGCATGAGTTTGAACGCAAAGTTCATATCTCGAAGTCGAAGACCAAAGACCGTTTGAATAAGGCGGTTGTAGACATAGCTGTAAACAAGTCGCCGGCCGCCTTCACCTGTTCGATCAAATCGATACGCGCTTACGACGTCAGCTTCGTAAATGCGCAGGAGTCGAACAGCTTTCGAGACCTCAGCCATATCGAATGGGAGATCAGCATCGGTGTACAACACGATCTCGCCTTTAGCGTTTTCAAAGCCGGTCTTCAGCGTTCCGCCAAGTTTTCTATTCGTCTCGTGATGAACAACAGAGACTCGTTCATCGGCGGCAGCCATTTCGTCGGCGATCTTGCCGGTGGAGTCGGTCGAGGCATCGTTGATGATGAGAACGTCGTAGCGAGCGATCTCACCCGCCTCTATGAGGGCATCACCAGCGTCAAACGCAGCAGCGACGGCCCGCCCAATTGTCTCTTCCTCATTCCACATTGGATAGAAGATCGTGAGGCTTTCGAAGTTCGCCATTTCCTCAGGCTACGTAGTAGCCGCGCCCGAATGCGAAGCACCCCGCCAGCAGCACAATTCCGCTGATCGACCACCATGTCCGTCGCAGGACCGGCCGATCAGCCAAATAACCACCCAGCACAAGGAAACACGGGAACATCGCCAGCAAATACCGGCCCGTTCCCTGAAAGTCCTTGGTGCCAATCAGGGCAATCGCCAACATTGAAAAGCAGTAGAGGCCATAGCCCCAACCGAACTTCTTCCAGACCTGCCAAGCCAGAAACAAGAACCCGAGCACGAAGAGTCCTTGCAGGATCACGGTGACGGCGTACTGCACTTTCTCAAACGTGGCGGTGTCGCCGTTCTGAAGCCAATCCCAAAACCAGCGAGGCAGGTTCTTGATCTGTTGGAACCAGGTGATCTTGAACCAGGTTCGTGGTCCTGAACCTTGATCCCAACCCGGAGCGCTTTGGACTTCATCGAATGCAAGTGGATGTCCAAACCGAATACTGAGATAGGTCATGTAGCCGACAAGACCGCCAAGCGAGAGCAATACGCCTGCATCAGCTGGACGCAGTCGGCGCCACAACACGCGCGGTCGCCAGCGAGATTCACCCGCTTCAATGACGTGTCGGCGCCAAAGCGCAACGGCAACGAGTCCGACGATGAGCGCAATACCAACTGGTCGAGTCGCGGTTGCAACCGCGCCAGCGAGACCCGCAAGGATCGTGTGATCACGTTCAAGAAGAAGAAACGCTCCCACTGCGGCCAGCAGGAACAACGCGTCGCCATACACCGCGCCAAACAAATAAAACACGTACGGATACACGAGCAGAGTGATGAGCGCGACTCGTGCAACTCGATCGGTGACGTGATCGCGGAACCATTTGAAGATCGCGAGTAACGCACCAAGTCCGCATGCGATTGTCACCAACGAACCCAATAACTTCACCGAGACAGTTGTGACGGAATGCAAGCCCCACAGCACACCGGGATAGGCCGGGAAGAACGCGACCGCCGATTGCCGATCGGTTCCTGCAAACCAATAACCCGAGGTTGAAATCTGCGCGTACCAATTCCCATCGAAACGGAACCAACCGCTAAAGAGTCCGGAACCCGGATACGGCGCCTCGTCGACGCCGCCGTAGGTTGCGAACGGCCCGCGGGAACCGATCCAAACGGCAAGAAAGAGCGCGACGAATACAACCGCCCACATCGCGAGCGCATCTACCCACGGAGCAAAGCCAAGAACGCCACGGCCAGGCCCAGTTTCGACGTCTGCGTCGTTCGACGCTGGGGCGGAAGGCACACCGAGACGCTACCTGTGGCGTCGGCGAGGTCCGGGGAGACCGGTAACGTGTCGCATCTCGCCTCTGTGGCCAAGTTGGTTAAGGCAGCGGACTTTTAATCCGACGATCGTGGGTTCGACCCCCACCGGAGGCACCACAAAACGCTCGAAGCGCCCACCATTTGGTGGGCGCTTCGTCGTTCAAAACCGTTGCGAACAGGTGATCAGACCGGGGCCTTACCCGAACGAGCTGCATCAAGCAGAGCATTCCACTGATCTTCAGTGATTTCTCCGCTCGTCCGGTAAACGACCTTGCCTTGTGCGTCGGTGACGACAAAGTACGGGAATCCTGAAACCCCGAACGCGTTACCGGCTTGATTCTGCTTGTCATCGACAATGGTCGGAACGCTCCACTTTTCACGGCGCAACCAGTCGGCGGCGGGGAAGTTGCCTCTTGCAGGATCATTCGATGTCGCAACAGTTACGAGGTCAACGTCGGCAGGCATTCCGGATGCGTCCAGCCACTTCTGGACACGAGGCACCTCTGCCTGGCAGTGCGAACACCAGTGAGCAACAACCATGATGATGTGCGGCTTGCCATTCGGAGCGATCGTCAACTGCTTGCCATCGAACTGCTGGCCGGTCACGGTCGGAACCACTGTGCCCACTGCGGGATCGGGTCCTGAGTCGGGAATCTGCGTCAACCCAGTTCCCGAAACTGCAATCTGGCCATATTCAAGGTTTCCGTTTGGCACAACGGTGCCGCCGCTCGGAGAAGCGCCGCCGCCCGAGGAACTACTGCTGCGACCAACTGCAATGGCGAACACGCCGACAACAAAGACGATCGCAACGATGCCAACCCAGATCCACTTCGTGGAACTGCCTTTGCCTGCATTCGATGCGGCGCGGACTTTTTGAGAAGAGGACTTCTTTGCTCCTGGA
This sequence comes from Actinomycetota bacterium, assembly GCA_009703275.1. Classification (GTDB taxonomy): domain Bacteria; phylum Actinomycetota; class Acidimicrobiia; order Acidimicrobiales; family Acidimicrobilacustridaceae; genus Acidimicrobilacustris. Next base: position 2,175 of record WLGJ01000023.1, on the reverse strand, counting down.
CGGTTACTCACGCGGTTACCTCAACTTCTTCGGTGATTTCAGAATCACTGTCGGACGGATCACTTGCTAACAACAACGCAATCATGAACACGGCAGCAGAAAGTGCCATGAACGGAAGCGTGACGAAATCGAATTCGTTCACGAATTTGGTGGTGCACGGTGCATCAGCGGTGCAGAACGATGTTCCGGTTGACGGCGGGAACCATTGGATCCAGGAGTGATAGGCCGAAATCACGATGCTGATGCACAAAACCGGAATGGCATAGATCTTGATTGCCGCATCACGTCGCCAAGCGGCGATTCCGAGGATCACCGACCATGGGTACAAGCAGATGCGCTGGTACCAACACAGCTCGCACGGCAAATAGCCCTGCACCCTCGAGTAGTAGAGCGAACCCAGCGTCGTCACAACGGCAATTACCCAAGCAAGGGGAAGCGCGATACGTCCGACCTGGAATCGAAGCTCGCCAAACGCGTCGGGATTACCGAAACGCCGGACGAGCGCACCGACAAGCACGGCGATTGCGCCGGCCCAACAGGCCAAGGCGAGAACTCCGAAGAAGAACGAGAAGGACTGGACATTCATGCCGGCTCATCCTCGCAGAATCCCGGCCTCAGGCCAACGCGGACCGGAATTTCCACTTGCGAATGCGGTAAGCGAGAGCCACTCCCGACCAGAAGCGGTGACGGCAGGCAGACCGTAGGCTCAGCCAATGACCTCGTCTCCTTCTGAATCCACCGTCATCGCTGCTGTGGACTTCTCTGATCACGGTGAGCAGATCGTCCGCGAAGGGCTTCTTCTTGCTCGCGCCGCGGGATCTTCGCTGCACCTCATCCACGTCGCAGCCGGAGAACCGGCGCTGGCGGGATACGACAAAGAAGACATCAGCCCCTTCACTCGGTCGGCTCGAGCTGGCGAACTCACCGATGAACATCGGAAGGTCCGTGAACTCGCTGAATCACTGAGCGATACCACTGGAGTCGACGTGCATCCACTCGTCATCATGGGCCCGGCTTCCGAGACGCTCCTTACCGCGATTGATGAACTCGGTGCGACACACATCGTGCTTGGGACACACGGCCACGGCGGAATGCATCACCTCATGTTTGGCAGTGTTGCGCAAGAACTCGTTCGCCGAAGCAACGTTCCCGTGATGCTCGTCCCCGTTGTGAAGCGCTGAAGAGTAAGGGAGCTCGACATGGGAAAGATTGTTGTTGGAGTTGACGGTTCTACCGGATCTCGAGATGCCCTTCGGTGGGCATTCACCGAAGCAAAATTACGTAACGACGCGCTCGAGGCCGTCATCGTTTGGCAGTACCCCATCACCGCGTCTCTGCCGACCTTCGGAGCGATGAACACTCCCGACGACTTTGAAGTCGACGCGCGCTCGACACTTCTTGCGATCCTCGCCGACGAGGGAATTTCCGCTGAAGCTCCAATTCCCGTGAGCACACTGGTTGCAGAGGGCAACCCCGCACGCGCACTTCTCGATGCTTCTGAAGGCGCTGACCTACTCGTCGTTGGTTCGCGAGGCCATGGCGGATTTACCGGTGTGCTCGTTGGCTCAATCAGCCAACAGTGCGTGCACCACGCGAAGTGCCCCGTGGTCGTTGTCCATCCAACCTGAGAGCAAACGGCGGAAAACACGAAATGGAAACAACGCTGCAAGGACTGAGCAGCTCCGACGTCGCTGAACGACGCGCCGACGGGCGCACAAACGACGTCACGGATCCCACGAGTCGCACAATCGGCCAAATCTTCAAAGCGAATGTCTTCACGCCGTTCAACTTTCTGCTCGGCATCTTGCTTGTCATCGTCTTCGCTATCGGTGAATACAAGGACGGCCTCTTTGGATTTGTCCTCATCGCCAACGCCAGCATCGGCATCTTTCAAGAGGTTCGTTCAAAGCGTTCACTTGACGCACTCGCCGTTCTCAACGCACCACATTCAACCGTTCGACGCGATGGCGGCGACGTAACAGTTGCATCCAAGGACGTTGTCCTTGACGAAATCATCATCCTCATAGTGGGCGACCAGATCGTGGTTGATGGCGAAATCCTCGAGAGCACCAACCTCGAAATCGATGAGTCGCTGTTGACAGGCGAAGCCGATCCCGTCGATAAGGCGACCGCCGACAACGTGATGTCAGGAAGTTTCGTTGTCGCCGGAAGCGG
>WLGJ01000228.1 GCA_009703275.1 Actinomycetota bacterium | reverse complement strand
TCAGCCGAAGTGCCCGGCGCATCGAGCACACGGACCAGCGGCGATGCGCGCAGTGCGTTGTCGAACTCTTTTGCCGTTGGCAGTGCAGGAAGTTCCCAGTCTTGGCCTGAACGAGCAATTGCCCGGCCAAGGTCGTCAGTCAACGTGTCGAGATTCAGACACGCATGACCGTTGCGGTGTGCCCACACCGCCAGCGCTAGGGCGAGCAGAACGGTTTCGTCTGTGCAATGCGCGCGACGAGCAAGCATCGAGGCTGTGACGATGTCGGCGTTTTCGAACAGGCCGATGCCGGTTGCGGGGTCAAACCGCAATGAATTGAGGACGGCAAGTTGCTCGGTCATGACTGACCCCCCAGCAGCTTGCTCGCGGCCACAATCAACTCGCTCGACGGACGCCATGCGAACACGCCGTTGCGTTGACCATCGATGACTGCGGTGTCGGGACCGATCATTCCGCGCACAAACAGATAGTTCGTATCGCCGATGTGGCGATCGATGTCGTAACCGGCCAAGCGAAGCTGCAACATGCGGTGAAGCGCCACGTTGTAGACGAGGATCTGTAGCGGATAATCGCCGTGTTCCATGGCGTGCTTCATGGATTCGTAGCCATAGGCCGAGACCGGCGCGACATCACCTGGCGTATGCAGTCGATTGGTCTTGTAATCGATAACGCCGTAGGTGCCATTTGATGCATCGCCGAGACGAATCACTGAGTCGATGCTGCCGGTCATGAGACCAGCCATCGCTGACATGCGATTGCCCGCGGCCAACGCCTTGAAATAGTCAGAGAACTGGTCGTCGTCGTACGACGCGGCGAGTTCGAACAGGGCGCTCGGCGTGACAGGCGAGTTGCCATCGGCCAGCGGGAAGTGGAACACCAACTCGTTAAGGCGATTGGAACCGATCGTGCGGAGCGTGGCGTCGTCGGCCATGGCACCAAGTGGCGTGTCGATGGCCAACATCAAGCCCTGGGCCAAAACCTCGGGATCGGCGTCGAACGACGCAGCTCGGCCCGAGGTTTCGATGACAGCGCGCACCTCGGCCTCGACATCGGGTGCCGAGAGGTCGATGACTTCGAACAGTTCGTGCACGAAGGTTCCAAAATCCGCACTCGCCTGCATGCCAAGAAGCCGGCCTTCGAAGGTTTGAGGACCGCCGTCTTCGCCGAGTTCGGGCCCGCCGGGTGCTTCGTCTGTGCCGCCACGGGCAGAGCCTTCGTTGTTTGCGCGCGCACCCTTCGATAGCGAGGAATAGGACCAGCGATACCAACCGTCACGCTCAATGTCGTGCTCAGGGAATGGTTCGGCTGTCAGCACACCGCTCACCTCAGGCGTGGGTGCTTCCCATTCTCGGTTGTCTTCCCACTTCGTGAGTTCCTTATAACCAACATTGGGTCCAAGGCGCTTTACGAGCGCTTGAATTTTCATTCGAGCTTCGTCGTCATCAGCGAGAGTTGTCTTCTCACCGAGGTCTGACGTCGAACCAAATAACACTCGGGCGAGTGGGCCAGTTATCGGCGAATGATTAGAAGAACTTCCACGACCCCACCAGATCACAAGTTGATGTCGCGCCCGAGTAACTGCAACGTAGAAAAGTCGCAGGTCATCAGCAATCGTTTCGAGCAGATCAAGTCGCTCCCGTTCAATCTGATCAAGGCCACCAGCCACCCACCCAATGTTGGGAGCGCAATCGACAAATCGAGTCCCCTTCATCTCATAGAGAGAAACCGAACCTTCACGAGTCTCTTTGGGGAAGGGCATCAACACGATTGGATACTCGAGACCCTTTGAAGAATGCATCGTGGTGATCTGGATGACATCACGATCCGTGTCGATTCGACGCTTCTGCGCCTCGGCTTCGGTATTCATGGTTTCTTTGAGCTCATCGAGCGCTCGCAATACGGCGCTCACTGGTGCACGGCGACCACCGAGTTGGCCATCGAGCAGCTCAATGACGTGTTCAAGATCAGTGAGGCGGCGCTCGGCTTCGAAGTCGGAGGAAATCTCTTTGATGACTTCCTCGTCGAGACGAAGGACCTGATACCAGCCAACGAGACCGCGGGCTTCAAGTTCATTTGCCCAATCCCGGCACTTGTTCTGCAGCACCTCAATTGGGTCCTGCTTTGTTTCGGCGGTTTCGGTGGTTTCGCTGGGCTCGTTGGTTTCGGTGGTCTCGGTGCTCGGGGTGACAACCACGGGGTTGGGAGCAAACCAACTCAGTTGCACTGCACGAACACGACGATTGTCGGAAGGGTTCGCCATTGCCGTAAGTAAGAGACGCAATTGATCCATCGCATCGGACTCGAGCACGGAACCAATGCGACTGCGGACGGCAGGAATGTGACGCTTACGCAATTCCTCCATCAATTGATTGGCATCATTGTGGCCACGGACGAGGACGCAGATGTCACCAAGTGTGACCGGACGGGACTCGCTTGTGGATCCGGGCTCCGCAACAATCTGGCCGTCGTTCAATAGTGACTGAATATGGTCAACAACATCTATCGAGATTGAGGCCCGAACCTCGTCAGCACTCTTCGTTCCTATTGTTGGTAGGAACCGGAACTGCAGCGGATCTCCGCCGCCGGTGAGCCGTGCGTTCGCGTGGGAGTCGGGCGTGGTGACCGGGACATAGGCAATGTCCTCGTCGCCGAAGGTCACGTCGGTAAGCCAGGAGTTCAGCGCCTCGACCAGCGGTCGGTCGGACCGATAGTTCGTCGTCATTTGTCGCTTTGACATGGAGCGGTCGCCTGCGGCCTTGAGGTACGCGTCGATGTCTGCGCCACGGAATCGGTAGATGGCCTGCTTTGGATCGCCGACCACGATGAGTGCGAGGAATTCGTCGGGCACGCCCGCGAGGTCAAACACCTTTGAGAACAAGCGCCACTGAAAGGTGTCGGTATCTTGGAATTCGTCGATGAGCACGAGGCGATAGCGAGACCGCAACACACGAATGATTTGTTGACCAAGCGTGGGGTCATCGAGTTTTTCAACGAGATCAACAATCAGAT
>WLGJ01000227.1 GCA_009703275.1 Actinomycetota bacterium | reverse complement strand
GTTACTTCGGGAAGGAACTGGGCGGGATCGTGCTCTAGTTGCTCGAGAAAGATTCCGTCGGCGGTGATCTTTCCCAGAGCCTGACGATCGGCGGCACAAGAAACCGCGATGGCAACTGGACACGAAGCACCATGACGCGGGAGTCGCACAACGCGAACGTCGTGGCAGAAGTACTTGCCCCCGAACTGTGCTCCGATGCCGGACTGTTGTGACACTTTTAAGAACTCGGCTTCAAGTTCGAGATCTCGGAAGCCCTGGCCGAATTCGTTTCCTTCGAACGGAAGGGCATCGAGATATTTGGTCGACGCCATCTTTGCGGTCTTGAGAGCGAACTCAGCAGACGTACCGCCGACAACCACAGCAAGGTGGTACGGGGGACAGGCAGAGGTGCCGAGAAGGTCCATCTTCTCGGCGATGAACTTCAGCATCGATGCCGGATTGAGAACAGCCTTGGTCTCTTGGAACAGGTAGCTCTTGTTGGCTGAGCCGCCACCTTTTGCCATGAAGAAGAACTTGTAGGCATCACCATCAACCGCGCTGATTTCGATTTCGGCGGGAAGGTTGGTACCGGTGTTGACCTCGCGGTACATGTCGAGAGGAGCCATCTGCGAATAGCGAAGGTTGTCGCTTTTGTAGGTGTCGTAGACGCCGCGTGAAATGGCAGCTTCGTCATTGCCGGCGGTGAGGACAAACTGTCCTCGCTTCGCCTTGATGATCGCTGTTCCTGTGTCTTGGCATCCGGGGAGGATCCCGCCGGCAGCGATGTTTGCGTTTCGAAGCAGGTCGAGAGCGACAAATCGGTCATTTCCTGACGCTTCGGGATCATCGAGAATTTGGGCGAGCTGACGCAGGTGGGGAGTGCGCAGGTAGTGAGCGATCTCAAACATGGCAGCCGACGTCAGCGTCGTAATTGCCTCAGGCGAAACGCGTAAGAAGTTTCCAACCGATGTCTCGACTGTTTCGACACCGTCGGTCGTGAGTAGTCGGTAGTTCGTTGTGTCCGGCCCGAGGGGTAGGAGGTCTTGATGTACGAAGTCAGCCATACCCGTACGGTACCCGCAGAGACAGACTTCGCTGAGACCCTCGGCTACGGTCTAGCCAGCACTTATGGAGGCAACCGTGAACGCAATCGTCATCTACGAGAGTCTGACTGGAAACACAAAGAAGGCAGCTGGGTTCATCGTCGATGAACTCATTGCCAATGGTGTTGGTGCACTCGCTTGTCCAACAACTGACGTCGATTACCAGTCCTTGGCAAACGCAGATCTCGTGATTGTGGGCAGCTGGACTGATGGCCTCTTCTTGTTTGGCCAGAAGCCCGCTAGCGCGGGGCGTCTTTCGCAGATCCCATTCCTCGCTGGCAAACAAGCAGCGGTCTTTTGTACCTACGCACTTGAAACTGGAAAGACACTGGAGAAGCTCGAAGCGATTATCTCCGATCGCGGCGCCGAGGTCGTAGGTGGAATGGCGATACGTCGGAACAAACTTCAGGAAGGCAGCGCTGAGTTTGTTACGCGATTGCTCGGAGTTGTCGCCGTCTGATCCTCGCCAGTTGACTCAACGTCGCCAGTTGAACGGATCGGCGTGAAGCACACGGCTCCGATCAACATGAGAGTGCGAACTGTCGACATCCAAGGGTCGTCCCCGTGCCCGCCGGGGTCAACAAGGACGAGCCAAGCTACGACGCAAAAAACTTTTGCTTTCGTAGTGGATGCTTGGATCCAAAATGCGACGAGAGCGACGAGCAGAAACCCTAAGTGGTGAGTCCAAGAAATCGGACTAGCAACCGCCGACGCGCATCCGACTATTGCGGCAACAGCTAGAAAGTCATTCACCCGAGACGCCCGCAGCGATCGGATGAGTCCGATGGCGAGCACCGCTACGAGCACTGCGGCCCACGCGCCGGTCCGGAGAAATCCCGGCTGGAATACTCGAGCGACCACGCTTAGCGCAGAGTTGTTCCGGCCGTCGCTCACTGAGCCAACACGATCTGATTCCCAGAGGAGATCAGTCCAGTAGGTCATCGAATCGCCGGGAGCGAGAGCCCACCCAAGACCAGTTGCAGCCACAAGCGCGCCGATCGCCAGGGTCAGGGGACGCCAGCGCTTTGAGGCAGCGAGCCAAAGAATGAAAAGTCCAGGGACAAGCTTGACCGCTGTGGCGATTCCGATTCCGATTCCCGCCCATCGAGAAGATCTCCGCATTGCGTCGAGGTCGACAAGGACGAGAAGCCACAAAATGATGTTGATCTGGCCTTGGCGAAGGGTCAGCCACACCGGGATTGTCACCATCGCTGCGGTGAATGCCCAGCAACTCCACTCGAAGCGTTTGGCGGGATCGACTCTCGCAAGACCTGCGACCGACCAGGCGCAACCAAAGAGAGCCAGGAGATTGAAGGCAGTGAAGAGGACCTCTCGGCCATCGGCGGTGAGGGGAGTCAGCGAAGTGAAGAGCAGCGGCCCAATCGGGGGATAGGTGGCGGAGAGATTGAACGTGGGGTCGCGGTAGTCATACAGCGAGCCCCCATTGACCCAAGCCCGGGCAGAATTTGTATAGATCTGGAGGTCAAGAAGTCCATTGGGTGGACCGGACTTCCAGGCCTGCCAAAGAGCAATGCCGACGGCCGCTGAAAGGGCAACGATTGCAAGCCAACGACCTCGGATTCGACAGGCCCACGCGAAAGCGACGATGCCCACGACCAAGGCCAGCGGAGTGGTCCAAGGATTGATGAGCTCAAAGAGCCAATTAGGCACGTTGGGACGCTAGCGGAGACGTGTCCCGAGGGGAGGCGAACTCAACAGTGTCCCGAAACACAATCGTCATCGTTGAATGCACAGTTGGGTAGTTGGGTGGCAGTAGGTTCTCAGCGGGCGGGGTCCCTCGTGGGCACCGACACGTACAACCACCTACCCCTTCGAGGAGATCATGGGTTCCCAAGCTTCACATTCACGACGCCGCTTTCGCACAGCTGGCGTTCTTTCCGTAGCCGTCCTTGCGGTTGTGGGCCTTGTAGC
>WLGJ01000226.1 GCA_009703275.1 Actinomycetota bacterium | reverse complement strand
TTGAGGTCCGATCAGCACAGGAAACGTATGAGGAACTCACGAGCGGCGAACTTTCGGGACTACGAGTTGGTTTGTTGCATGGCCGACTGAAGTCCGATGAGAAGGACGCAGTCATGACCCAGTTCCGTGCTGGCGAACTCGACGCGCTCGTTTCAACGACCGTTATTGAAGTTGGCGTGGATGTTCCCAACGCCACGGTGATGGTCATTCTCGATGCCACGCGTTTTGGCATCGCCCAGTTGCATCAGCTGCGTGGCCGAGTCGGTCGAGGCGCGGCGAAGTCGTTCTGTTGGCTTGTTGGTGAGGCGAAAACCCCCGACGGTGAAGCACGCCTTGAAGCCCTTGTTCGAAGCACCGATGGGTTCGAGCTTGCTGAAGTCGATCTCGATCTTCGTGGCGAAGGCACGATCATGGGGGAGCGACAGAAAGGTCAGAACGATCTGAAGCTGGCGTCGCTTCGTCGAGACCGTGAGTGGGTAGTAACAGCTCGGGAAATCGCGATTGAAATTCTCGATGCCGATCCCGAACTTGTGAAGCACGAACTGTTGGCCGAAGAAGTAGATCTATTCCTTAAGGCTGACGACATTGATTTCCTCATGAAAAGTTGATCGCTCGGCTCTAGTGTGCGGCCATGACAACAATCGTTCTGACGCACGGTGCATTTCACGGCAGTTGGTGTTTCGAACCGCTGGTCGCTGAACTCGAGGCACGAGGCGCAACCACCGCACTTGTCGATCTTCCGCTTACCGACCTCACTGAAGATGCAGCGGCGGTAACCGCGGTTCTCGACACCATCGAGGGCCCCGTCATCCTTCTCGGTCATTCCTATGGCGGTGCAGTGGTAACGGTTGCTGGAAATCATCCGTCGGTTGAACGATTGGTGTATCTCACCGCTCTTGGTCCCGACGCGGGCGAGTTGGGCAGTGGTGGGCCGATGACAATCGGCGAGCAGTTCCTCACCACCATGCGCGTTGACGACGCCGGACTGCCATACATCGACCCTGAATTTGCAGCACAGATCTTCTACCCAGACATTGATCCGACTGAGGCAGCGCGCTGGGCGACCAAACTCCGATCGGGAAATACTGGTGGCACTGTCATTGTCGAAAAGGCAGCGTGGCGTTCAACGCCGAGCACCTACGTCGTGTGTACCGACGATCCAATTCTCCTTGTCGACGGTCAGCGTGCCGTCGCCGAACGCATGGGTGCCGATGTTGTTGAGATGCCCGGCGATCATTCGCCGATGGTTGCTCGGCCTGCAGAACTGGCCGACGTCCTCGTCGCCCTTCTTGACTGACCACTTGATGTCGTTGGCCTACAACGAGCGCGGTGATCGCAACTTTCCGCTTCCATCGATCGGACCGCTGTAAATCAACTCAAAATCTCGTTGGGTGAACCGCAGCACACCGTCAAGGTCGCGAGCCATGACGTCGTGGTACACGCCGATGAGTTCGCTGACCGTTCCGTCGTCGCGCCATTGAAGCTCGCGAATCTGCCAGCGCGCGCTTGCGTTATCGCCATCGACATACGAAATCGTTCCATTGAGAACTTCTTGCACGCATTGTCTGTATGTCGGTCGAATCTTTTCGAACGTCGCCGAAATGCTGGCGCGGCCTTCGACGATGCCGTCACCGGGAATCAGCCACCGTGCGTCGTCTGCCCATGTGTCGGAAAACTCTGCGACATCGACGCGAAGCACTGCATCGCAGTAGCGGCCAACAAGATTATGAACGTCAGCGTCGATACCCATGGCGTGACCTCGTGTCAGTAACGGTCGTCGTCATCCGACGGATCGCCGAGAACGATGTCGAATCGTTCATTGCAATCGGGACAGCGATAGGCCACAACATCGCCTGGTTCCCAGCCGTCCTCGGGTGGGTAGGACAACGGGTGGAGGGTGCCTCCGCAGTCAACACAGGTCATTCCGAGTTCGGCATCCATTCCCACAGGGTACGGTCGCCGGCATGAGGGTTGTGGCCGGCGAAGCAAGAGGACGCAGATTGGTGGCTCCGGAAGGGAGCGAAACCCGTCCCACGCTCGATCGTGTTCGAGAGTCGATGTTCAATTCACTTGGCAGTCTCGATGCAGTCGACGGCGCCCGTGTGCTTGATCTCTTTGCCGGTTCTGGTGCGCTGGGAATCGAAGCCCTATCTCGCGGTGCGATCTCGTGTGTCTTTGTCGATCATGGCCGTGACGCCCGCAAAGCGATCAGCACCAACCTTGAAACAACGGGATTTCTTGATCGGTCCAGCGTCGTGGCGCAAGACGCGCTGGCGTGGCTGCGAGATGCGTCGAAAAGCTCGACGAACCCTCAGTTTGATCTCGTGCTGATCGACCCTCCCTATGCCGCTGACGACGAACTGTGGTCTGAGGTCCTCATCCTGGTCACCAACCTCGCCGCAGGCGGTGTCGTTGTTGCCGAATCAGCGCGAGAGATCACAATTCCGGCTGGATGGGATACACGTAAGGAGAAGAGGTACGGGGGTACGCTCGTAAGCGTCCTGCAGCCCCCCGACAGTCCGGAGTCTCCGTGACCCGAGTGCTTTACCCGGGATCGTTCGACCCGATCCATAACGGTCACCTTGAGATCATCGCGACAGCGTCGCGTCTGTTCGACGAGGTCATCGTCGCTGCCATGCGTAACCCTCAGAAGGGCGAGCCCCTGTTCTCGCTCGATGAGCGTCGAGAGATGCTCGAGGAATCAGTGGCGCACCTTCCTAACGTCAAGGTCACGATGTTCGCATCACTCGTTGTGGATCTCGCAAAGGAGATGGACGCCGACTTCATTGTGAAGGGTCTGCGTGCTGTTTCTGACTTTGAGAGTGAACTGCAGATGGCGCAGATGAATCACAAGATTTCTGGCGTCGACACGATGTTCATCCCCTCGGCGTCAGGGAATTCGTTCCTTGCATCGAAGTTGCTTCGAGAGATCACCCGCTTCGGCGGCGATGTGACACCCATGGTGCCGCCCGCCGTTGCCAAACGACTTCAGGAGAAGTACGGATCGTGAGCCAG
>WLGJ01000225.1 GCA_009703275.1 Actinomycetota bacterium | reverse complement strand
CCGCGTGCACCCGATCACTGAGTGAGGATTTCACGACGGTTGCTTCGTCGTACCCAAAGATGTCGGACCACGACACGACTGCATAGGAACCGAGAACCGCTCCCGCTGCGGTGTTCTTGTCGGCTTGAAAGAGTGGAACGAGCAAACCTGCGGGCGCGGCAGCAGCAACGCCAAGCAATTGCAACTCAGGTGCGTAAGCCGAGGCCATTTGGCCAGCGAAGAGCGCTGCCTGGCCACCTTGCGAGTGTCCAAACACGAAATAGTTCGAAGATGCACCGGTTTCGACCATGTTGCGCGCTGCCCGAACAATGTCGATTGTTCCCTGCGCTTCGCTTGCTCCAACCAGGTAGGGGTGCATGCCGCCGGTGCCAAGACCTTGATAGTCGGTCGCGACAACAACCCACCCGAGGTTGAGGAAGTCAGCGAGTCCCTGCACATCGTTGTAGGGCTTTGGTGAACGTGACGGCGCACACTGATCGTCGATGCCTGTGGTTGGATGCGCCCAACTGACAACAGGGCGTCCACCCGGCGGTATCGGCCCGGCAGGCGCAAACACCATTCCACTAACCGCGATCGGTTCACCGTCTATTCCGGTTGAGGTGTAGAGAACCCGCCACGCCTGTGACTCAGGGAATGGCGCATTCATGGTTTCGAACCGCAGAACCGTGCCGGGTGCATTCGATGGGATCGACGAAGGTGCGTTGTAGAACGAAGTGCTGAATTTGTTCGATGACTGTGTTCCGCAGGAAACAAGGACAAGCGCAGTCAGGACTACCGCGGTCAAGAGTGCGAATTTGGTGCGCATGGTCAACCTCACCGTTGATTTGATGCGAGGCTAATAGTCATCACTCCGCTCCGGGGGTAAAGGGACATCACATGGGCAATCATTCCTACGACGTCGAGGCAGTTTCGACTGCGCCGATCGAACTCGTCTTCGAAGTGATTGCCGATGCTCCGGGTTGGTCGCGATGGAACAAGTCAATTGGCCGCGCATCGTGGGAGGTTGAAGGTGAACCTGCCCCGTGGGGAATCGGCGCTGTGCGTGCACTTGGTGCGAAGAGCGGCCCGCTTTCAAAGGAGCGCATCGTCGAATTCAACGCTCCCACTCATCAGGCATACGTAATCGTGTCCGGTCCGATGCCGGTGAAGGGCTACCGGGCCGATGTGCGCCTCACATCAACACCCGAAGGCGGAACCCACATCTCGTGGAAAGGTTCGTGGACAACACGGGTACCTGGCGTCTCGGGTTTCCTCACCAAAATGGTGCGTGGCTTCGCAACTGGCGCAGCGCGTGAAGCTGAGCGGATCCAGCAGAAGTCGAATTAACGGATCGCTGTGATCCGTTCGACAGCGAGACGGAAATATCCGACTTGTTCATCGATGAGATAAAAGGCGATCTGAACGATGGTCGCTGGATCGAGTGGGGCGCTCGGAGTCACAGGGCTGAGGAAGCGGTTCACCGGTGCAAACGAGCTGATGGGAAGCGCGACGAGAGCTCCGCTGCTCTCTGTAGAAGTGCTTGTCGGTGTGAATCGGGCAATCCATCGGTCCTGTCCGGATTGGCTTGTCCGAAGTTGCATCACATAGGTGCGTCCATCGCCGATCGCGTTGACCCCCAACGCGGTGGATCCTGCCGCGGCTTGACCAAGCCGTTGGTCGGCGGGGCCGAAGGTGGATGTGAAGCCTCCGTTTTGTTCTGTTGTCATCATTCCGGAAAACAACAGTGCACCGGATCCGTTGGTTTCTACCCACGTTGTCGTGCTCGCAGAGATGCCGCCCATGACAGAGTCATCGACGCTCGCCCATCCGGTGACCGACCGAGGGCTAGCGAACTCGAACAACACACTGGTTGTTGGCTCCGGTGGAGGTAGGGGTTTGGACGTCACGGGAGGCTCGAGTTCTGTAGTGACTGAAGTTTCAGTCGACGGTGTCGAACGAGATTCGGAACTGCAGGAACTGAGAAGGAATATGCACACGAGTGAAAGTGTCGTAGCGAGGACGCATTTTCGCATTTCAATCCTCGCCGCGTTTGCGAGACCTGCCGAGCGCCTGGTCGGCCTCACGCTTTGCTTCGCGTTCGGCAATCGCCTGACGACGGTCACCCTTTGTGCGACCGCGGGCGAGACCGAGTTCGATCTTTGCTCGACCGCCTGAGAAGTAGAGAGACAACGGGACGATCGAAAGTCGTTCGAGGTCGACGCGCATTCGCCAGCGTTCAATCTGTTCGCGATGCAAAAGCAGTTTGCGTTTGCGATCAGGTTCGGCGAGATCATGAACGCCGCTCGTTCCCCACGGAGCAATATGCATTCCGATGAGCCACGCTTCGCCTTGATCGAATCGGGCAAAGGACTCTTTGATCTGTACCTGCGCATCCCGTAACGACTTCACTTCGGAACCGCGCAAAACGAGGCCCGCCTCAACAGTGTCGAGAACCTCGTAGTCGTGACGAGCCGACCGATTGGTCGCCACAATCTTCTTTGCGTTCGAATTATCGTTGGTCGCCATGGGAAGCAGTCAGGCTACCGGCCGAAACCGTTGTGAGATCAGCCGCCCGTGAGAGGTGCGTCTGGTGATGGGACTCGACAACCACCGTCCACGTCGAGGATTTGATTAAGGCGGCCTTGAGACACCCACATGCCGACGCAGAGTCCGAGGTCGACGATCTCGGAATCGGTGAACGCGCCTCGCAGGCGCACCCAGAACGGATCATCCATTGAGAGGTGATCAAGTGCGAATCGTTCAGCAAATTCAGCAGCGAGGGCTTCGCGTTCAGAAAACCCCTCCCAATTCGCGTTGCCGACCTGCGCGTAGAACTCCTCGTCGATCAAGTCGGCTTCGCCAGCGCGTGCAGGCGCATCGCGACCGGAGCGCCATCCGAGACACAACTGACAGTCGTTGATCTGCGCGATGCGAATTCGAGCAGCTTCGAATTCGCGAAGGGGGAGTGCAGACTTCTCATAGACCGCTGCGGAAAATTGTGCGGCGGGTATCGAGAGACCTGGAGCAGCGCCGGTCCAAACGTGG
>WLGJ01000224.1 GCA_009703275.1 Actinomycetota bacterium | reverse complement strand
TGGAGTGTTCCTTCGACGCAATCGGTGGCAACACCTGGAAACTTTCGCTCACCATCGATGGTGTCACGGTCGATGAGCATCCCGAAGTTCCCATGCTCTACGCGATGTCGCCGTTTGAAGGAATCAGCGTTGGCCGCGATCCCCGATCACCGGTGTGGTGGGAACGCTACGAGACACATGGTTCGTTTCACTACAACAGCGCGCAAGGCCCCGTTCTCTGGATTCCCGGTCCTAAGGCACCAGATCAACCGGAAGACGTGGTTGGCCTCTTGCGCATGATTGGTGCGAAGTTCGAATAGGCCGAGCGCGAACGTTCTCTAGCTCGGGGCTCCGATGGAATCCCACTCAATCGGGACATGAGCAAAGCCATCGATCAGATTCGAATGGACTCGTGGATAGTCGGCGGGATCGCCAACGAATCGCAGACCCTGGAAGCGAGTGAGGATCTCCTCAAACATGATGCGGCCTTCAATTCGGGCCAAGTTTGCGCCCAAGCAAAAATGCGGGCCACCAGCTCCAAACGCAACGTGATCGTTGGGGTTGCGGCGCACATCGATTGAATCGGGATTTTCAAACGCTCGCTCATCACGATTGGCAGAGGCGTAGACCATAAGTACGCGCTCGCCCGCCTTGATCTTCTTCCCGCCGAGTTCGGTGTCGACGGTTGCAGTGCGAGTGAACTGAATGACCGGAGTGGAGAAACGGAGTAACTCTTCAATTGCCGTTGGGATCACGGAAAGCTCATTGCGAACAATCTCGTACTGATCGCGGTTTTGCAGTAGTGCGAGCGTTCCTGTTGTGATCAAGTTTCGAGTTGTTTCGGAACCGGCGTTCTGCAGAAGCATGAAGAACAATTCGATTTGGAAAGCAGTGAGTTTCTCGCCCTCGACCTCGGCATGAAGCAGAACGCTCATCAGGTCGTCGCTGGGATTCTCGGCGCGCTCAGCGCACATGGCATCTGCGTACATGAACATGTCCGTTGCTGCCTGTGCCCGTTCTTCGGGAGCCACTGAGGCATCGAACCCGAAAGTTTTTTCGGTCCATTCGAAAACCTGAGCACGATCTTCCTCAGGCACACCCACCATGTCAGCGATCACGTGTAGCGGTAGCCACAACGCGAGATCGTGGACGAGGTCAGCACTTGTTTGTCCAGCGAGACCATCGATGATGTCATTCGTTCGCGTGCGGAGCATGTCGCCCAACTCGGCAACTCGCTTCGGCGTGAATCCCTTATTGATGATCTTGCGCAGCTTCATATGGTCAGGAGCATCAAGGCTGATCATCAACTGATTGTTGCCACCAGTGGCAGGGTCACTAACGCCATCATCAATGAACGGATCTGGAGCGTTGCGATAGGTGGACGCATCGCGAGACACCTGCTGGACGTCGGCGTATCGAGTCACCACCCACAATTTCTCGCCCTGATAGGACGGGTGATCGAGACATGCCACCGGATCGTTATCGCGAAGCCACTGGTAGTACTCATAAGGCACGCCGTGCGCGTATGTGGCAGCTTCATGAAGAAGTGGTGCATCTCCGAATGTGTCAGTCATAAGAACTCCTCTAGGGAACTTGCAGCCATTGTGTCAGTCACGACAACGGGCCGTCGTTCAGATTCTTTGGTCAGTCGCTCAGGATTGAGGCCATACGTTCGGTCGTATCAATCCATTCCTCGACCATTTCGCGTACGACATCTTTTGTCGGCCGGACTTTGTTGAGGCGACCAACGATCTGCCCAACCGGGAAGCCGATGAGTTCACGCGTGCCGACCCGCTGGGTGCGACGTCCGGCCTCCTGATGGAGAATGCCTTGCAACGGCATGGGCAACGTTCCGGGAGATTCTTCTGATTCCCACGCATCGGTCCAGGCTGTGCGCAACTGTCGGGCCGGCTTACCAGTCATAGCCTTTGAGCGAACGGTGTCTCGTGAGGTTGCCGCAAGCATGTTTTCAAGTGCAGCGGGATTGGTGTCGGCTTCAGTGACGGTGAGCCACATCGAACCAGTCCATGCCCCTTGTGCGCCGAGTGCGATCGCCGCGGCCATTTGTCGACCCGTTGCAATGCCGCCAGCTGCAAGCACGGGAATGTCGGGTCCGACAGCATCGACGACCTCGGGCACGAGCACCATGGTCGAGATCTCGCCACAATGTCCGCCCGCTTCGGTGCCTTGGGCCACGATCACATCAACGCCTATCGCGACCTGACGTTCCGCGTGCACCTTCGAACCAGCCAAGCCCCCGACGAGGATGCCGGCTTCGTGGGCACGTTCAATGACATACAGCGGGGGCGGCCCAAGAGCGTTGACAATCATCTTGACGTTCGGGTGGTTGAGACAAACCTCGACCTGGCTCGGACCCATCGCATCGACATTCAGACCAGCGGCAGCAACTTGTCCGCCTTCCAACTCTGGCGGTAATTCGGGAACGCTGTATCGCGCCAACAGATCGTCAACGAACTCTCGATGTTGAGTCGGAATCATTGCGTCGAGGGATTCGAACGATGCGTCATCTCCCCCGCCTTTGCCCACGTAATTCACCGGCATGGCGAAGTCGACGCCATAGGGCTTGCCATTGACGTGTTCGTCGATCCAGTTGAGCTCGATTTCAAGTTGCTCTGGGCCGAACGCCAGAGCGCCGAGAACGCCGAAACCACCGGCGTTGGTAACGGCAGCGACCACGTCTCGACAATGAGAGAAAGCGAAGATCGGAAATTCGATTCCAAGACGCTTGGCAATCGGAGTGCTCATGGGTTCCCCTTTGGTTCCGTAATCGGACTCACTGGTAACATGCGACATAAGATTTACAACTCGGAACATAATGTAGCACGAGGTTCGGGGCCGCACTGTGCCGACTGACACGCTGACCTGACCGAGGGCCTAGATTGCTAGGGCTGTGCCGACAGGCCAGCCCTTCGCCCTGACAAGGAGTTCCCATGAGGACACGAGCCGCAGTCCTATACGCCCCTCATACCGAGTACAAGATCGAAGAGATCGAACTCGATGACCCGAAGGCCAATGAGGTCCTCGTGCGTTTT
>WLGJ01000223.1 GCA_009703275.1 Actinomycetota bacterium | reverse complement strand
TCATCAATCTTCTTGGCCATACCGGCCCAGTCGCCCTGCTTCGACAGCGCATTGAGTTCTGGTTGCAGTTCGCCCCAACCTTCGACATCGAGCACAGGCTTGTACGACGGAGTTGAACCGTAGAAGCCGAGAAGCGTTTTCACGCCATTAGCTGCTGCAGCGATTTCTTCATCGGTCTGCCCAACTGCACAGATGACTTCGAGGATGATTTCGAAGTCCTTGCGATCGCGCCCTGATTTCGCGAAGCCGCGTTCAAGCGCTGGCATCGTGCGTTCCGCAAAGTGACGCTCAGAGTTAAACGGCATCACCAAAATGCCGTCGGCGACCTCGGCGGACATTTCACACATCTTCGGACCGAGCGCACCGACAAGTACCGGAGCCTTTCCGAACGGATTCGGACCGGGATTGAAGTTCGGAGTCATGAGCGTGTGCGTGGTCCACTGACCCTTGAAATCAAACGGACCTTCACCAGCAAAGTGAGCGAGGATCGCCTTCGTTGCACTCACCCATTCGCGCATCTGTGCAACCGGCTTCTCCCAGACCGATCCGTAACGCTTCTGAATATGTGGACGAATCTGCGAGGCAAGGCCTAAACGAAACTTGCCGCCGGTGAGCAGTTGCAGATCATTCGCGGCGTAAGCGAGATGCAACGGGCTTCGAGGAAATGCCATGGCCGCATTCGTCATCAGGTCGATCTGACAGGAGGTGCTGGCCAAGACGAGCGGGAAGAAGGCGTCATGGGCGTTCTCGAAGCTGAAAAGGCCATCGGCCCCAAGGGCTTGAAGTTCAGCAGCCCGGGGCACCGCGTCGAGCGGTCCGGACATTGCGAGTGAGATATCGACCTTCATGGTTCCTCCATGCCATCACGACGACGGCTCAATTGTTCTAGCCCGTTCTCCGCCCCGCCCGTTCCCCAAAGCCCTGTCGTCAGACTCCTGAAAGATTTTCTACTTTCAAATAATCATTGTCCTAATAATCAAAACCTTCAGTAAGTAGTGATCTGCCCTATCCTGATGTCATGGCCACGAGGACCAAAAGCTCAGGATCAGCACGTTCGACAGCAGGCCGACCAAAGGTCTCACGAGCACAAAAGACCCGCGAGGTTCAAGAGGCCATCACCGCATCGGCTCTTGAGTTGCTCGCTGCAAATGGCGTCGATGGTCTTGCACTCACGAAGATCGCAGCGCACGCAGGCATGTCCAACGGCCCGCTTTACGGCCGGTACGACTCTGCTGAAGACGTTGCGCTTGAACTCTGGGAAGAACAACTTCGCGATCATTACAAACGGCTGATCCTCGAGTTCGACACATTTGCCTCTTCCAAGGATTCAGAACCCTCTGAATGGTTGCTCCAGGAACTCGACACCCCTTCTGCGCTCACCGCAGCTGCGATCGAGATTGTCTGCGTTGCACGACGCTTTCCTCTTCTTGTCGACTCTGTTCGCGACGAGGTGGATTCCCTCTTTCAGCACATTTGCGCTGAGCATCCCGATATTCCTCCGGCGATCTGCTCACTTCGGTTGACCGTTCCGACTGGATGCGTTGTCAACAGCCGATCAGTCCCCAAGTCGCGTCCGCCATGGATGGCAATCCTTCTCCGGTTCCGGGATAGCGCTCTTGATCCTGCGAACTTGAATCAGCAAGGTCTCACTGCCTCACCAGTTTCACTTTCAATCCCTGCTCCCGACACCGGCGATGTTGGTCTTGACGAATTTGTTTCCGCAGTAATGGAAGTTGTGGCCCGTGTGGGCTTCGAAAAGACAACAGCACACCGAGTTGCTCGGGCTGCTGGTCATTCATTTAGTTCCGCGTACACACATGTCGGCACTAAAGACGAGCTCATGCATATGGCGATTGGTCAGATGATGACGCAGATCTGGCAAACGGGAACAGCGTCGTTTCTTGAGCTCAGTCCCGAGGGCTACAAAACCGCGATTCTTGCCTTGCAATTCGGGTTGCTCTCCGAGTCGAACCGACCCATCCGTCAACTTCGCACCGAAACCACCGTTGCGATGCGTCACCACACAGATCTCGCGGCTGCCGGCCGGAAACGCACAGCTGCTTCACTTGCAATCGTTCTTGATGCGGTCGAGAAGGCCGATCCCGCCGCCACCGAAGACGCTGCCGCGTTTTGGTATCTCACCGCAGCCAACGGCATGGGCACCGTTTCACTCAGTCTGCTCACGGACAGCTTCCGCGATATTGATTGGACTTCGCTTGCGGCCGTTGCCTACGAGATGGCGTATGCCACAACGATCGAGCCACTGAGCAAACTTTCCAAAGCCTGAAAACTTCAGGACTCAAGAAACGCAACAACTTGACGCCATGCATCGGCGGCATCGTCAGCACGATGGGCCGGGCGTGATGCGTCGTGCACAAATCCGTGCTCAGCGCCTTTATACGAAACAACAACGACACCAAGCGCTTCGGCATCAGCAACATCTTGCGTCGGCGTGAAGTGATCAGCGGTTCCAATGATGGCAAGAGTCGGACAACGATCGGGCGAGGCCAACGCTTTGATCGGCTGTTGCAAGCGGCCACCGGCCCAGGTTTCCGGGAGGCGAATCATTCCGTAAAACCCCGCCGCACGTTCGAAACGACCTGACGCGGCGGCCTTGAACGCCAGCATGCCACCCATGCAGAAACCAGTTGCAACAACTCGTGCACACCCTGTTGCATCGGCGGCCAGTTCCGCTGTTTGGCGAAGTTCGGCATCGTCGAAATCGGCCATCACGCCAAGGCGTTCATCCACCGAGAGTTCTTCACGCCCCGGGAACGGTTCTGGCGCGCAGACGACCCACCCGTGATCGGCAGCAAGTTGCGCGCACATGTCGTCAAACAACGGGCGCAAACCCATGATGTCAGGAAAGAGAACGAGACCGAGAGTGTTCTCGTCAACCACTGAAGGCTGAGCAAGTTCAGCGGGAACGCCATTCGGCAATGTGATGCGCATTGAACCCTCGCTGGACTCAGTTATAGGTATCGAGAATGCTGGTTTCGGCCAAGCGCGACAGCCCATCCTTGATGGAACGAG
>WLGJ01000222.1 GCA_009703275.1 Actinomycetota bacterium | reverse complement strand
TGCTGCGACTGGATAGCGATCCTCTGGTGCCTCGCCGAGAGTAAACAGCGCCTCGTGGCAACCAACACGCGCTCCAGCGACAGCGAGGGCACGGACCTGCGCAGGCGAAAGGTAGGGAGACTCGAGGCGGGCAGGAGGCTGAGCGAAGGTGCAGTAGCCGCAGCGATCCCGACAGAGCATCGTGAGGGGGATAAAGACCTTTGGCGAATAGGTCACCCGGACGCCGAATGCCTGGTCGCGAATGGACCTGGCCTCGGACATCAACTCCTCAAGCGGGGCGTTCAGCCTTGACATTGAAGAGACCCTATCGGGGACTGCGAGAGCCCATTGCCTCAGAGTCGACGAGCCAAATGAGGTCATCGTTCGTCAAGTGTGCTGCCGGAGCAGTGAGATCTCCGTCGAGGACACGATGCAGCGCTTCTTTCTTGGATGCGCCAGCGACGGTGACGACCGCCGTACGGCAATGTGCAATACCAGCGAAAGTAAACGTGAGTCGCGGGTGTGGGTTGTGTCCAAGAGGGTCGACATTGGAGACGACGAATCGAGATGATGGCGCAGTCAATGCCTCAGAGTCGGGGAAGAGGGAGGCAGTGTGGCCGTCAGGTCCTAGACCAAGATGGATGAGGTCGATAGGCGGAGCCGAGCGCACGAGACGGTCGTACAGATCAGCGGCATCCGGCAGATCAGAACGCATTGGATGAGCAGAGGCCAAAGGCCCAACCTTGGAGAGCAAGGATTCTTCGACGAGCCGGTAGTTCGAGTCGGGATCATTGAGGGGAACGCAGCGTTCATCGCCCCACCACGCATCAATCCTTTCCCAGTGAACGGGAAACTCCGATTGATGAGAGAGACGCTCGTAGCATTTCCGCGCAGTTGAACCGCCAGAGAACGCCAAAGAAAACTGGGCTCTCGATGCCGAGGCTCGATCGACCACTAATTGCGCAAAAGCTGCAGCGACGTCGTCGACGACGACGAGCGAACCATTCACCGCAGAGTCTTCGCCTTCTCGGTGAGAGACTCAAGAAGGTCGTCGAATGACTTTGAGAATGACGCCACTCCTTCGTCTTCGAGTTGCGAGGTGACGTCTGAGAGTGAAAGACCCAACGAGGCGAAGTTATTGAGAACAGCGTGAGCTCCTGCAAGGTCTGCGTCGATGGTTCGAGCCACAGTGCCGTGATCGTCGAAATCGTCGAGAGTCTTTTCGGGAATCGTATTGACCGTGTTGGGACCAATCAGAGAATCGACATACAAGGTGTCCGGGTAATCAGGGTTTTTGGTCGATGTTGATGCCCAAAGCGGACGCTGAGGGCGAGCTCCGCGGGCGACAAGCGCATCCCATCGGGGGCCGCTGAAGGTTTCGAGAAAGGCTTCATACGCAACCTGTGCGTTGGCGACAGCTACCTTGCCCATAAGCGCCTTTGCGTCGTCGGAACCAAGAGCTTCGAGACGCTTATCTGTTTCCGAGTCAACCCTGCTGATGAAAAACGACGCGACGGACGAAACTCCGGAGAGGTCTCCGTCACGGGCTTCCAAACCTGCGATGTAGGCCTCCATGACTTCGCGATAGCGCTCAAGAGAGAACAGAAGCGTGACATTGACGCTCACGCCTTCGGAGATCATCGCTTTGATGGCAGGAAGGCCTTCGGCCGTTCCAGGAATCTTGATGTACAGGTTCGGTTGATTGATAAGCCCATGGAGGTGACGCGCTGCTGCGGCAGTGCCATCAGTGTCGCGAGCAAGGAGCGGAGAAACCTCGATCGATACGTATCCATCAATTCCGTTACTTGCGTCGTAGACGGGCCGCAGAATGGAAAGCACGTTATTGATGTCAGTTACGACGAGCTCCCAGTAAGCATCGGTTACTGATGTGCCCGACGCCAGCAACTCGCGAAACTGATCGTCGTATGCGTCACCGCCAGATATCGCCTTCTGAAAAATTGTCGGGTTCGAGGTCACCCCGCGTACGCCTCGGTCGACCCAACGCTGCATCTCGCCATTCTCAATCCAGTCACGGCGGACATTGTCGAGCCAAGGGCTCTGGTCTTCGGTTGCGTAAAGGTCAGTAAGTCGGGACATTTCTCAGCTCCGGATTAGTTGAGGACGATGCGTACGTGTTCGATGACGTTTTCGACTGTCATGCCGAAGAGTTCCATAAGTTCGGGACCAGGCGCGCTCGCCCCGTAGTGGTCTATGCCGACGCACGCGTCAGCCCAAAGAGCCCACCCAAAGGTGGAACCAGCTTCGACCGAGACGCGCGGAATGCCTTCACCAAGAATTGAGCGCTGATAGTCATCGTCTTGATCCATAAACAGTTCCCAACATGGCATCGAAACGACGCGAGCAGAAATTCCCTCAGTAGCAAGTTGGTCTGCAGTCGCAACACAAAGCGATACCTCAGAGCCCGTTCCGATAAGCACGACATCGGGGTCGGATTTGGTATTGCGGAGGATGTAGGCGCCAAGTTCAACTGCGGTGTTGCCAGCGGTTCCTTCGAGAACCGGGAGGTTCTGTCGACTGAGCACAAGAGCGGTTGGTCCGCCCTTTTCGATGGCGATCCTCCAAGCTTGTGCGGTTTCGTTCGCATCGGCAGGACGGATGACTCGCAGCTTCGGCATGGCACGAAGTGACGCAAGGTGCTCAATTGGTTGGTGTGTCGGGCCATCCTCGCCGACTCCGACTGAGTCGTGTGTCCACGAGTAGATGACGCGCAGGTCTGACAGTGCGGCAAGTCGGACGGGTGGACGCATGTAATCAGCGAAGACGAAGAACGTTCCGCCGAAGGGAATGAGACCACCATGTGCGGCCATCCCGTTCATCACTGAACCCATCGCGTGCTCGCGAACCCCGAAATGAATCTGACGACCGTCGCGGTTAAGGCGAGAGAACGCAACGGCACCATCGAGTTCGACGCCGCAGTTACCCGTGAGGTCGGCGCCTCCACCCATGAGGCCAGGAACCACAGGCGCAAGTGCGTTCAGGACCTTCTTGCCGGCGCTGCGCGTCGCAACGGATTCGCCCGCTTCCCAAACGGGCAAAGAGTCCTGCCAACCATCGATGCCGCGTCCTTCGAG
>WLGJ01000221.1 GCA_009703275.1 Actinomycetota bacterium | reverse complement strand
GTACTGGTCGCCACCACGCGTGAACTTGTGAAGCTCCACACCCTTGATCCCGTTGTCGCCGGACCACTGACAGACGCAGGCGCGACCTCCTACCACGCAGTGAAGCGGACCCTTCCGCGGATCCCACCAGGCGGCACGGCTGTCGTCATTGGTGCGGGCGGTCTGGGTGCCTACGCCATTCAGCACCTCTTGGCCCTTACAAGTGCTCGCGTTGTCGCCGTCGATGTCTCAAGCGATCGATTGGCCTATGCCACCGAGCTCGGAGCCCACGACGTGCTTAAGGGAGTCAATGACGACACAACGACAGAGATCCACCGCCTCCTTGGTGGGGGCGCAAACGCAGTCTTTGATTTCGTCGGCATCGATCAGACGATCACGCATGGACTTCAGAGCACGGGCAAAGCCGGCGCCTACGCACTCGTCGGCGCGGGCAACGGCTCGTTGCGCGGAACAATGTTCGACAAACTCCCGCGAGATGGTGAGGTCTTTTCGTTCCAGGCTCCAACAATCGCTGACACCCTCGAGGTCATCGCTCTCGCTGAAAGCGGCAAACTGCGCGTCGACGTTGACATCTTTCCTCTTGATCGAGTCGCCGAGGCGTACGAAAAGATGGAACGAGGCGAACTGCGCGGACGGGCTGTCGTCATCCCGGACTGACCAGAGTTTCGATCAGTCGCCGTCTGTCTGCAGATACGGCGTTGCTTGAAGGTCGTCGACCAGCCTCAACATCAATGCTCCGAGTTGAGCGCGCTCTTCGGGAGTCCATTCGATAAGAGCTCGCGAAAGCTGCGCACTTCGGACTCGTTCGAATCGATGCGCCATCGCCCTACCCTCTTCAGTAGCAACAACAAGCACGATGCTTCCGTGCTGAGGGCTCGAACGGCGCTCAACGAGGCCCTCTTCTTCAAGCACTCGAATCTGACGGCTCACTGCGCCGGTATCCATTCGCGCTGCCCGAGCTAAATCTCCGACCGGCAACGGATCGCGATCGCCCAATGCACGTAAGACATTCATGGCCTGCTGCGGAAGAACGACGCGAGCAGCACCTGCCATGCCGGCGTGAACCCGTCGGCTCGACAGCAACCGTTGCAATCGGGTCAGGCCCAAGCGGACTGTCTGCAACTGCGCTTCGAGATCGTCTTGGTCGTTCAGCTCTTCTTGGTCGGCCACGGGGGTTGAAACTAGGCGCGTTGGAAGGTCTGGCCTTGATGGCCCGGCAAAACATCGAGTGGAACGGTGATTTCCACGGGTGTTGTATCCCTGGAGCGGGCTTGTCGGCTAAGGCACCAACTGGAAGTACGGCAGGAAGATGTCGTCGCTCCCGCCGCTGTGGTGAAAGACCACTTCCACTCGCTGGCCGATGGCAACTGCGTCGTCTTCGCAGCCGATCAGGTTCGAGAGGATGAACCAACCCTCGTCCATTGCGACGATGATCGGCACATAGGGGGTGACAAAAGCCGGCGTCACAGGACGCCATACGCGAGTCCAGCTGTAGATCTCGCCCTGGCCAGAACTCTCGACCCACTCAAGAGACCTCGATGCACACGCGGCGCACAGCAGCGCCGGCGTGTGGGTGGCAGCGCTGCAATCGAGGCAACGCTGGAAACGCAAAACACCCTCTCGACAGCCTTGCCAATACGGTTCAGAAAGCGGACCGGGCTGAGGAAGAGGAATATCTCCTGCCTGAGGTACCAGCAGACTCATGGCCGATCCTTTCCAAGAAGAAGTACGTCTGTGAAAAGTGCGCCCGAACCGCCTCCGGTGCACATAGCCACCTCAGCACCGTGAACCTGCGAAGAGATGCATTCGCCGCGTAACTGCTGAACACCTCGGATCACTCGCTGAAATAACTGCACTGATGCTCCGCCGTGACTGAACGACATCGTTCCACCATCAGTCGTAATGGGATGACGGCCTCCAGGCTCGATCACCCCAGACATGACGTAGTCGCCGCCCTCACCCTCGGCACAGAAGCCAAACGCTTCGAATTGGCGGATCAGCTCAAAGGAGAACGGGTCGTAGAACTCACAGACGTCGACATCTGATGGGCCGAGACCAGCAGCGGCGAATGCTTCTTCGGCGGCCCGACGACCGACGTGACCTGCGACGAGATCTGGTCGTCGGACTCCACCGAGATCCCAGACTGGAGGGTGCTGATACGACGGCCCAAAGTGATCAGTGCCACCACCGAGAAGGAAGACAGGCAACTTTGCTGTGTCCTCAGTTCGGTCAGCCCGGGTGAGAACTAGTGCGGTGCCGCCCTCTGAGGTCATTGCGCAATCAAGGAGATGAAATGGGTCAGCCACCATTCGGCTTTCAAGCACATCTGCAGCAGTAAATGGTCCACGCCCGAAGTAGACCGCTTCCGGGTTCACGTGGCCGTTGTTGCGAATCGTCGCCGCAACATGCGCCATTGATTCAGGCGTTGTTCCGTACATGTGCATGTGCCGTCGGGCCATGAGCGCGAACTCTGCCGCCGTGAACATGCCATATGCGGCAACGAATTCATTCGTTGGACGTGTCCACGGAGCAG
Organism: Actinomycetota bacterium; assembly: GCA_009703275.1. Classification (GTDB taxonomy): domain Bacteria; phylum Actinomycetota; class Acidimicrobiia; order Acidimicrobiales; family Acidimicrobilacustridaceae; genus Acidimicrobilacustris. The sequence continues at coordinate 544 of WLGJ01000221.1, read as the reverse complement.
TCGACGCGTGCTGCCTGTAACTCCCTGCCTCACCAGTTGCAATCAAAACGTTGTTGGCAAGCCCACACGCAATCGCCATTGCTCCTTCGATGACGGCGGGAATTCCGAGTGGGGACATCGAACGCCAGGCTGGCCCGATGCGACTCTGAAATAGGAAATTGCTAGCGATACCGCCAACGACCCCGTCAATGTCTCTGGGTTCTAAACCTGCGTCGGCGATGGCCCCGAGCGCAGCTTCGAGCGCAATGGACTGCGAATCGTGACCTTCAAGCACACGCGCTTGCTTGGTGTTGTGCACGCCCACGATCGCCACATCGCGAAATGGATGACCCACGGTGATGCCTCACTCCCCCAGCATTGTTTCGCCACAATGGCGACACGGTGCCTCGTTCCTTCCTAGCATCGCATCTATGACACCTGCTCCCCGACCACTTCCACTCACTTTGGACGATGGCACCGTTCTTGCGGGCGACCTCTATCTTCCAGATTCAGATTCCCGATCTGCCCCCACCGTCATCATGAGTCACGGGTTCTCCGCAACACG
>WLGJ01000220.1 GCA_009703275.1 Actinomycetota bacterium | reverse complement strand
GCTTCAACGGCAGGACGAGTGAGGATGATGCGATCAACTTCTTTGGCCTGGAGCGCTTGCACGGCCATTGCAACGGCAAGCCAACTCTTTCCGGTACCCGCAGGACCAACACCGAAGGTAACGATGTTCTTGCGGATGGCGTCGATGTAACGCTTTTGTCCGCTGGTCTTGGGGCGCACCATGCGACCACGAGCACTGCGCAACACATCGGTGGTGAGCACTTCGCTCGGACGCTCGTCGGCCTTCACCATTTCAATACTGCGGCGAACCGACACGGGCTCAAGAACCTGACCCTGCTGGAGAAGAACAACCAGTTCTTCAAACAACTTGCCAACCGTTCCGGCTTGGTCGCCAGAGACCGTGATCTCGTTGCCGCGCACGTGAACGTCGGCCTCGGGAAAGGCATCTTCAATAAGTAGAAGCAACTCGTCGCGCTGACCGAGAAGACCGGTCATCAGGTGGTTGCCGGGAACATGGACGTTGACGGTTGTGCTGGGCATCTGACTCGTAATCCTAGAAGGGTCGGACGACTCATCCCCCACGGAGGCCGATCCTCCATGATCGAGAGGTGGACGCCGTCACTGATCCCGCCCTTCGCCAGTTGCTTGACTCCGCCCGCACTGCCGATTCCTCCCGATCTCGCGCGGGATTCGGCGCACTTCATCGTCACCGAGGCGAGGACGCAACGCTGGTTGGGCTCCTGGCCAACCTCGCCGAATGCAATGCATTTGTGACGCTCACCACGAAAAATGGAAGCGAACGCCGTGGAACAATTCTCACGGCAGGGCCCGGAGGAATTGAGCTCGCTACGAGTCCATCGGTCACCACTCTCATTCGTACATGCTCAATTTCGTCGGTACGGAGCGCCACTCGTCTGCATCTCGATGGCGACGGCGCACCTCAGACTTCGCACTCGTGGCCCACCCTTCTGGCGTTACGAATCGATCGCGACGATCGACTCTCGGTAGCGATCAGCAACAATCTGGTTTCAGGGAACGTACGAAGCCTCAGCCGCTCGTTGCTCGTGCTCAGTACCCCCGACAACGGCGTGTTCTATGCAGTCGTTGATGCAATTGATGAAGTATCGATCAGCGTTCCCGGCTCGATTCGACACGACTGAACAAAGAGGTCGACATCGTCGCGCTTCAGTCGAATGACGCGACCAAACCGGTAAGCCGGGAGGCGACCCTCATCGATGAATCGGTACAGAGTGCGCGACTGCACCCCGAGATAGTCCGCTGCATCCGCAGTGCTCATCCAGTCGATCGTGTTGTTCATCAGACCCGTGAAGGTAAGCGAATCGTCCGCTCGAAGAAATGGGCCACGCGACCTCTTCCCACCGAACCTCGTTCTCCGTACCGTGCGGCCCCCACCACAGCTAACAGGACCGGAGAGCAAACAAGATGCGTCGTCCCCGCACAGGATTCCCTGAAGCGCAGTCAGATACTCCGCCCGCAACGCTTCGTCGATTGAACATCCGGGCGCCGCGGAAACCAAATAGTCGGACAATTGTCGGAGGTCTCCTCGTAAGCGCTGCCGCTCTCGCCGCTTTCCTCACCGTCTCCGAGGCTGGCGTCTCTCCGCAACAGTCGGTCGTCATATCCCGCCGTGCGCTTGCTGCAGGGGAACGACTCGACAGCTCAACGCTTGCCACCACGTCTGTCGATACACGCACCGCTGAATCACTCCGCGCGTTTCTCTCGGTTGATGCGTTGGCGGGTGCAGTGGCGCTGGCTCCAATCGGAGAGGGAGAGCTCGTCCAACGCAGTGCAGTCCTCACCGGAGGACCAACAGAACCAACACGCCAATTTTCCTTTCCAGTCGACCGCGATAGAGCCCTTAATGGCGACCTCCGACCAGGCGAACGAGTTGACGTTTTGGCGACGTACGGTTCCGGGAGCGACGCGACCACCACTGTTCTCGCACGAGACGCAAACGTGATCCGCGCAACCGACGCGAAATCAGGGAGTCTCGGATCTTCCGGGAAAGTAATCGTCACCCTCGCCCTCGCATCTGCCGACCAGTTGCTTGATGCGGTTCACGCCGCTCAAGTCGCATCAATCACCGTGGTGAGATCCACCCTTGCCGGCGAAACCATCGGCGCCCGGTCAGCGGTGACAGGCCCTCTCGCGCGCTCAACAGCAGGTCGATGATGCGCGACGAACACTTTGTCGTACTAGGCGTAGCCCGCCCACGCACCGCGTGGTTGACCGACATCGGACACTGGGCGAATTCATCGATGCTCCCGATTGAATTCATTCGATGTGTCTCCATCGATGAGGTTCGCTCACGCCTCCATTCCGATCGTCGATTTTCCGCCGTGCTGCTTGGAGAGGACTGCACCGGACTCGACCGTGACGTCATCGAAACCGCCAGAGATGCTGGGTGTGTCCCGATCGTCATCACCGATTCCACCCCCCGACGCGATTGGCCTGCGCTCGGCGCCGCCGACACGTTGACCCAACCAGTCACACCGCACCACCTTCTCGCTGCCCTCCGTGAGCATGCGATTGGGGTCGATCACCGATCACATATCGCCACGCATGAAACCTCTGTTGACTCATCTCCAACTGGGTGTCTCATCGCAGTTCTCGGTCCAGGCGGATCGGGGACATCCACTACCGCCATGGCGATCGCATCGCACCTTGCTGGCCAACCATCGCGATACCCCGAGTCGATCTCAACTCGAGTCGGCCTCATTGATGCAAGCCTCAATGCAGATCAAGCTCTTCTTCATGATCTAGGCGATGTTGTTCCCGGGCTCCAAGAACTTGTTGAACTCCATCGCACTGCCAATCCAACCAAGGATGAAGTCCGCGACTTTTTCTGGTTTAGCCCTCGGCACGGATACGACATTCTCCCCGGGCTTCGTCGACATCGCGATTGGTCGACTCTCCGCCGCCGCACAACCCTGGCTGCATTGGCATCGATCCATCGCTCGTTCGACTTTGTCGTCGCCGACTCCGATGCCGACTTCGAGGGCGAATCTGAAACCGGGTCGATCGACATCGAGGATCGCAACTTGCTCGCTCGGGAACTCGCAAGAAATGCCGATCTTGTTGTTCTCACCGCTCGAGCTG
>WLGJ01000022.1 GCA_009703275.1 Actinomycetota bacterium | reverse complement strand
GCAACTCGTCTTCCTGGCGCCAGTCTTCGACCGTGTCGGTCAGTGAACGCCCTTGACGCAACTCTGCCGAAATGCGAGCAAAGACCGGATCGTCTTCGCCCACGCTGCGCAGCGCCAATGGAAGAGTCGCACCAGATCGAAGTTGTCGAACAACGCGATCAAGAGCACCTGGTATTCGCAGATCGAGAAGACGACGAGTTCTTCGCTCAATGAGTTTGTGGGCGGGACGCAGCGGGCGAGCCGAAATCAACTGCGCAAAAGCAGCGCGAGCTCCCCGGAGAATGAGTGAGTCGCGCGCCGCGAAAGATTCCGCAGCAAACCGCTGGTGCACTCGCCGAGCCGCCATCATTTCTGGAGTTGTCGTGATCGCAGCAACTGTCGCAGTGACAGAGAGAATTGTCAGCGCAATGATGGAAAGCAGTTTGAGATTCATGATTCGATCCAGTCCTCTGATGGAGCGCTGATATGAACTGCTCGTCGAGGCCTTTTGGGCAAGCCAACGAGCCGACCTTTGGGATCGGTTAATTCGTTCACTCGCATAGCAGCAGCAGTTTCCGTTTCAGCCACGGGCTCGGCGACCGCTACAACGCGCCGAGATCCATCGGGCATTCGAGCCACATGCACGATGAGATCGATTGCTGCTCGCAACTGTTCACGCACCGCAACAAGTGGCAACGCGACATCGCCCATCAGTACGAGAGTTTCGAGTCGGCGAATCGCATCGACTGGAGAGTTGGCATGACAGGTCGACAACGAACCATCGTGACCAGTGTTCATTGCCTGCAACATGTCGATGGCTTCGCCCGAACGAACCTCGCCCACCACAATTCGATCAGGACGCATTCGCAGGGCATTGCGAACAAGTTCACGAATCGAAACCTCGCCGGCACCTTCGGCGTTCGCGGGCCGCGACTCGAGCCGCAGGACATGCCGACCGGGCAGTCGTAGTTCTGCCGCATCTTCGATCGTGACGACACGCTCGTCTGAGGGGATGAATGCGGCAATGGCGTTGAGCAGTGTGGTCTTGCCAGCACCGGCACCGCCGCTGACCATGATGTTGCAGCGAGCGTGCACCGCCCACTCGAGCAATCGGGCAACACCAGGCGTACATGCCTCGGAAAGATGGACACGACGGGCACCAAACCGACGGATCGTGAGCAAGGGCCCATCGACAGCAAGTGGGGGCACGACTCCATTGACTCGGGATCCATCTGCAAGGCGCGCATCAACCCATGGCGATGTGCGATCAATTCGCAGACCAAGTGGAGCGACGATTCGTTCGAGCAGGGCATAGGTGGATGCGCTGTCAATAATCACGCCGGTGCATTCGAGATGACCATGGCGTTCAACCCAAAGATCGCCGGAACCGTTGATCATGACTTCATCGACCGTGGAGTCTGCGAGAAATGGATCGAGAACTCCGAGGCCACCCACACGCGAATGAACGCGACTCACGACATCGGCAATCGATTGATCATCGAGCAGTGGATCGTGATCGAGAACAAGTTGTGCAACCGATGAAGCATCGTGATGGCCCCGATCGAGCAGCTGTTGATGGACGGTCTCGACTAAGGGGGTGAGCAGTTCGTTGGGGCTGGCGTCAGGCGACATCACGAAGCGCCTTCCCCAACGGCGCCGGGAGGCGTGCTGCAAGGAGCCCAGAATCAACGCAACGGGCAACCGCTGGTTCGACAGCGACTGCTGCCACGACCGGAACTCCGAGGACGTCTTCAACATCGCTTCGGCTAAGGGCGCGCCCGCCTTCTTCGACGAGCACAACACCCGTTGGACGAAACGGGATCGCCGATGCTCGCCGCAGCGAAATAAAACAGGGCCGGGTCACAAGCAGCGATGTTGTTGCCGCCTCTACAAACTGACGACGAACACGATCTTCAACATCGTCCGCGTTGGACACACGCCCAACATCGACCACGATCGGCCGCTCGTCATCGACAAGCTTCTCGAGACACATTGCTGCTCGGTCCTCGCTCGCAAGTAAGCGGCGACCACGGGGAATCAGCCGAACGCCACTCGCCACCGAATGTTCGAGACGCTCGATCGCCGCTGCACCAACTGATGGCGATGCAGCCAACCAATCGGAAAGTCCTGGTCCGCTGGGTTCGGGAACGCCCAACACCGTTGGCCCGTCTCCATCGAGATCAACCAGGACTGATCCGAAATCGGAGTCGCGGCCAAGCAACACTGCCAATGCGACTGCAACCACGGTTGTGCCTGATCCGCCTTTTGCAGACCAACACGAAAACACCATTTGCCCTCCTGAGAACAGCACCACAGAGAGGGGAAGTTGGTGGCACCGTACGAAGTCGTCGCAACGCCGTCAAGGGTCATCGGTGCCAACCCAATTTTCGGCGGCTCAAGTTTCACCAGACTCACCCGTATGCTCAAAGGCGTGGAAGCAGCGTTTTTCGATCTCGATAAAACCGTCATCGCCCGCGCGTCGATGATCGCGTTCGGAAAGTCCTTCCGCCAAGCGGGAATGATCAATCGCCGGGTCATGGCTCGCGCCGCGTGGAACGGTCTCGTCTTTCACACTCTCGGTGCTGACGAGGAACGCATGCGGAAGTTTCGCGAATCCGCGCTCCGCATTACACGGGGATGGGATCACGCCGCAGTCGGTTCGTTAGTTCGCGACACACTCACCGACGTCATCGACCCCATCGTCTACGACGAAGCCCTCGAACTTATTCAAGAACACCGTGACGCGGGTCGCCTTGTCTTCATCGTTTCTGCATCACCCGAAGAAATCGTGATCCCACTTGCGTCGTATCTCGGTGCCGATGGCGCTATTGCCAGTCGGGCGCGAATCGACGAGGACGGCAACTACACCGGCGAGGTCGATATCTATGCCTATGGTCCCTACAAAGCTGAGGCCATCGCCGAAGTCGCGGCCACACGAAACATCGATCTCGAAAAGAGTTGGGCCTATTCCGACTCAGCCACCGATGAACCCATGTTGCGAGCCGTTGGCCACCCAGTCGCGGTGAATCCAGATCGAGAACTCACTCGCATTGCAACGGCCGAAGGGTGGCCGATTCTCTCGTTCACTCGACGCGTCCCTCTGCGGGATCGCGTCACGCTGCCGCCACCTGGTCGTATTGCGACAGGCGCGGCGATCGCCACCGGGGTGTCCGCAGGACTTTTCCTCGGGTGGTGGTTGCTGACCCGGCGAACAACGCCGAGGTCGGCCTAGTTCAGGCGTCTTGCAGCTTCTTCACCGCGAATGCGGCGAGGGCGACAACGACGATGAGTACGAGGATCTTCTTCATGGGAGTCACTCTAGGACGGAGCCTGCTCTCGGTTCCATCGCGCCCGGGGTGCACTCAGGAAGGCGGGGCTGTTCCGGCGGGCCAACGGTTCACCGTGACCACCCGACAGGCGTAAGCGCCTCGTGTCGGACGTGGGGCACTGGCGGACCAATTCGTGGTCGAGTGCTCGGGTACGGCCTTTACGGTGATGGAGCTCGCAGCGAATTCCTCGCCTGTGCTTCCAGGCCCGGTCGTGCGGAACGACACGTCGATCTCATAGTCGGCGCTCTCGTTGGTCCAGTTGGTCAGAGTTCCGGCGGCCTTCACGCCATCGCCGCCATCGCTTTCGCAGACTCCGAGTTGGATATCTCGCTGTGGCGGGTGGACAGCATCGCCAGTGGTACTGGAGATTCCGGTTTCTGAGTAGACCTCTTGAAGAATTTTCGCGTTCGCGCTCTCGTCGGATTCCCCGAAGATCCGGAGTCCGATGACGACCAACACGATGGCGAGGACCAGTGCGATGATCGCCAGGACTGCACCAACGATGAGCACTGCCACGCAACCACGTTGCTCGGCGGCTTCGTCAATCGCCGAAGCCGGCGGTGGCGGGTTCGGTCCGGGAGTCACTGAAGGCGCCGGTGGAACACCGGTTGTTGAAACCTCGGCTTCGGTGTCGTCGTCGAACTGATCAGTCATGGCCGCGGCAACTCCGCGAGTCGATCAGACGGCGAGCAGATCGCGTGCGCCGGTATCTGACGACGGATGACGAAGCTTCGACATTGCACGGGCTTCGATCTGACGAATGCGCTCACGAGTGAGGTTGAAGTGTTCGCCAACCTCTTCGAGAGTGCGAGGTTCGCCGCGGTCGAGACCGAAACGGAGCTTGAGGATCTCGCGCTCGCGTTCGTCGAGTGGTGAAAGCAGTCGGCTGATTTCCTCGGGAAGTAGCGCAGTGGCAGCGACCTCGAATGGAGATTCAGCAGAGCGGTCTTCAACAACGTCGCCAAGTTCGGCATCGCCGTCTTCACGAAGAGGCTCGGAAAGCGAGAGGGGTTCGGCAGCGAAACGAAGCGCTTCGGTGACTTTGTCTTCCGGCATTTCAACCTCGGCCGAAAGTTCGGCGAGAGTTGCGGGACGACCAAGCTTCAGTTCAAGACGCGCACGCGCTTTCTGCAAACGAGCAAGCGTGTCGCCGGCGTGAACTGGGAGACGGATGGTTCGACCGGTGTTGGCAATACCGCGAGTGATGGCCTGACGGATCCACCAGGTTGCGTAGGTCGAGAACTTGAAACCCTTGCGCCAGTCGAACTTCTCGACGGCGTGCATGAGGCCAAGGTTGCCTTCCTGAATGAGGTCGAGGAGCGGAAGACCGGAGGCTTGATACTTCTTTGCGATCGAGACAACAAGACGAAGGTTGGACTGCACAAAGGTGCGCTCGGCGTCATCACCCTGCTTGATCGAACGCTTCAACTCACGCTTGCGAGCAACGGTGAGGGTCTTGGCTGCATCCATTTCGGCGCGAGCGGCAACGCCACCCTCGATGGCCTGCGCCAGACGAACTTCGTCGTCCTTTGTGAGCAGGGGGTACTGGCCAATGTCAGTGAGATAGAGACGAACGAGATCCTCTTCGTCGCGTTCAACACGTTCCTTTGCCACTGCCACACCTCGGGACTTCGGCCCGGAGAATCGGCCATGGGGGCCGCCGGGGTGTGTCAACGATACCGGCCCGGTCAAGCCCCCCAACCAGCCGGGTCACGATTGCCCGAGAAAGAGTCGTCAGACCCCGAAAATGTGGGTAATTCGGGGGTTGGTAGAGGCCAGTTCCGCCCCCACTCGTTCGGCCTCCGCCCGCTCTTCGGCCGTGGTCATCACGAGTTCCATCGGACCAATGCCCTCAGCCAAATCATTCGAGACATCGGTGAGCGAGATGCCAAGCAATCGCCGCACCGGAGCGTCGGCAATGGCCGTCGTGCGCTCAAGATGAGCAGTCATTGCGGTTTGGAGACCGGGGAGGAGCTCGCCGTAGGCCACCACCATGCGGGCGCCCTGCGACTCGCGAACAAGATCAGCGACGAGGCCAAACGCCTCACGCTCGACCGAGGTGAGCGTCAGCAACGCGTCAGGTCCAGGCGGTGCCGTTGGCAGCATCTCGAACCAACGCTTTGCTCGCCACGCGCTGTGGTCGGCTGCTGAGAGAAGTACGAGTTTCGCCACGGGCAGTTCGACGTCAGCCGCCCATTGTCCGAACAGACCGAACAGCAACTGCTCAACGCGGCAATAGGAGGCCATGCGCTCTACGGATTCGCCTGCGGTGAGAAACGCCATGAGTGCAGGTTAGGGGAATCCTCGTGACGGCTAACGGCGATATCGGTTGACGATGGGAAGGCGCCGGTCTTTGCCGAACGCTTTCGAGGTCACGCGTGGTCCCGGCGGCGACTGGCGACGTTTGTATTCCGCCAAATCAACCAGGCCAACAATTCGCTGCACGACTGCGGGATCGTGACCCGCAGCAATGATTTCCTCGACCGAGTGATCCCCTTCGACGTACATCGCCAAAATCGGATCAAGTTCCTCGTACGGCGGGAGGCTTTGGTCGTCTCGTTGATCAGGTCGCAATTCCGCTGATGGCGGTTTGACCAGCACAGTTTCCGGAATCAATTCCCGACCTGCGAGTTCGTTGCGATAACGACAAAGTCGGTACACCAACAACTTTGAGACATCTTTAATCACGGCGTAGCCGCCCGCGGAATCGCCGTACAACGTTGAATAACCGACCGAAGATTCACTCTTGTTGCCAGTGTTTAGAAGCAACCAACCAAACGCGTTCGACAAACCCATGAGCGTTACTGCACGAAGCCGACTCTGAAGATTCTCTTCGGCGAGTCCTATCGACTGACCGTCGTAGGACGAAGAAAGCATTTCCATCAACGCGGAGTGTCCGGGTTCAATTGCAATTGTTCGATACTCAACGCCCAGGTTTTCGGCAAGAGCAACCGCATCAGAAATCGAATGGTCACTCGAATATCGAGATGGCATCAGCACGCCGTGCACATGTTCAGGACCAACGGCATCGGCAGCAATTGCCGCTACGAGCGCTGAATCAACACCGCCCGATAAACCAATTACGACGTCGGAGAATCGATTCTTGATGACGAAGTCACGGGTAGCGAGAACGAGTGCATTCCAGACTTCAGCTTCTTCTGTGAGCGTTTCAGCAATGCCTGTCTGGTCGATGGACGGTCGTTCTGTGGCGAGGTCGGCGTTCGCGATGTCAATGTCAACAATGCAGAGGTCTTCGACAAACCGAGATGCACGGGCCAACAGGACTCCGTTTGCTGACATCACCATTGAGTCGCCATCAAAGACGAGCTCGTCTTGGCCGCCGACTTGATTGACATAGGCGATCGGCGCAGCCGCTTCACGAGCACGTTCAGCAATCACTGCGGCTCGTGCTTGCGACTTTCCGACGTTGAACGGCGACGCGTTGATGTTTACAACCAACTGCACCGAGCGTGAACCGAGTTCGGCAATCGGTCCATCCGCGATCCAGGCGTCTTCACAAATGGAAACCCCGAAGCGAACACCCTGCGTTTCAAAGACCGGGATTGGACCGTCACCTGAAACGAAATAACGCGCTTCATCGAACACCGAATAGTTCGGTAATTCGCGTTTGCGGTACACGCCATCTAGTGAGCCGTTCGACATCACCGCAGCGGCATTGAACAAAACCGGATGTTCAACTGCTTGAGAGGTTTTGGTGACCTCGCCATGATCGGCAGATTCACGCGAGGCCGAACCTTGTTCGACGAATCCCACAACCGCCGTACACGAACCCGAAGCAGCAATGATTCGGTCGAGCGCTGCTCGCACGTCATCGACAAATCCCGAACGCAACAAAAGGTCCTCGGGTGGATATCCCGTGATCGCCAGTTCAGGGAACGCAACGATGTCGCAACCGGACGCGTTGGCGCGGTCCATCAGTTCGATGATTCGTGACGCGTTGCCATCGATATCGCCGACGACCGTATTGAGTTGAGCGAGACCAATGCGCAGGCTGGGCACCCCCGCAGACTACGGGCCTTCACGCGACGCAATAGCCTCAAAGTCGTGGCAACCCTCGGCGATGCGACCCCACTTCCAACTGAGCTGCTCAACCTCGCCGACCGCAGTGCCGCTCCTGCCGCGGTCCGTGTGGCCCTCGCCCGCCTAAGCGAAGCGGCTCCTGGCGCACTCGAAGCGGCCGTCGCCGATGCCGCACTGGCCCATTCGCTGGTCTCCGTACTTGCGGCGAGTCGATCGCTCACCCGCCTGCTCGAAGCCCGCCCCATGGACTCTCTTGCTGTGCTTGCCGCCAACAGCAATCGACTCGCTCCAAATGCCGCCACGGCTGAGGACCTCGTTTCTTGGCGCAATCTGGAATTCCTCCGAATTGCCGCTCGTGACCTCACCGGTCTCGACACTCTCGATGAGGTCGGGGCAAACCTGGCGGCATTGGGTCGTGATGTCCTGCAGGCGTCGTGGCAACTGACCGAGGACGACGACACAACCATCGCCATCATCGGCATGGGCAAGTTGGGTGGCAACGAGCTCAACTACTCAAGCGATATTGATGTGTTGTTCGTTGGCGAAGGTCCACGCAAAGAACTTGATCGCAGAGCGCGCGCCATCATGGACATCGCCCGACGATGTTTTCGCGTTGATGCAAATCTTCGACCCGAAGGTCGCGACGGTCCCCTTGTGCGAACTGTGGAGTCTTACGAGGCGTACTGGGATCGCTGGGCTGAACCTTGGGAATTTCAAGCCCTTCTGAAAGCGCGTCCCGTCGCCGGTGACATCGCGCTTGGCGAACATTGGCTCAGTGCCGCCCAACGATGGTTGTGGGCCCGCCCATTCGATGCCGAAGCGCTGCGGTCACTTCGGGCGATGAAGGCTCGGACCGAAGCGGAGGTTGCGCGCAAAGGTCTCGGGAATCGAGAGCTCAAACGTGGACCGGGCGGCATTCGTGACATCGAATTCACGGTGCAGCTTTTACAGCTCGTGCACGGTCACCTTGATCCGGACCTTCGTGGTGCAACCACACTGACAATGCTCGACGAAATGGCGAGTGCCGGATACATCGACGACAACGACGCAGAGAAGATGGCCTCGTCCTATCGCGAACTGCGAACGGTCGAGCATCGGTTGCAACTCGTCGATGAACAGCAAGTTCACACGCTTCCTACCGACGACGCGTCGCTGGATCGTCTCGCACGTGCGATGGGTCGGCGCGATGAACCACGCGGGACTGCAGCCGAACAACTCGAGCGCGACCTGATCCATATCCAGACCACCGTTCGTGGAATTCATGAGCGTGTCTACTTCCGCCCACTACTCGAAGCATTTGCCGCAACATCGCGCGACGCGTCTTCACTCAGCGCAGAGGCAACGGAAGTCCGCTTAGCAGCGTTTGGTTTTATCGATGCTCGGCGGACAGCTGCAGCACTCGGCGAACTCACTCGGGGACTCAACCGATCAAGTCGATTAATGCAACAAATGCTGCCGTTGTTGCTTGATTGGCTTTCGCTTTCTCCCGATCCCGACCTTGGCCTTCTCCTCATCCGCAATCTTCTGACCGGTCCACGTCAGTCACGACAAATCGCTGAGACATTTCGTGAGTCTCCTGCAGCCGCACAGTCACTGTGCACAATCGCAGGAACAAGTCGATTGCTCGGCGACATCATCGCCGCCAACCCTGATCTCGTTGCTCGACTCCCACTACCCGAACAACTCGCCACAAAAGATCTCGACGGGCTCATTGCCACCGCAACCGCATCGATGGAGATGCGCGAAGGCACTACCGAGCAACAAGCCTCACTGCGCCGATGGCAACAGCGAAACCTTCTCGGCATCGCAGCGCGTGACCTGTTTGACTACGCCGATGTTGAGAGCGTGGGCCGCGATCTGACATCGCTGGCAGAAGCCACAATCGGATCAGCGCTGCGAAGCCTGGACCCCCAAATACCGTTTGCAGTCATTGGACTCGGAAGATTCGGCGCCGCTGAACTCGCTTACGCCAGCGATCTCGATGTGATGTTCGTGCATCAAGGATCAAGCGCCGACGACATTGATGAAGCCCGCCGACTCTCGAAATCGCTGATGCGAATGATCGCCGGTTCGACTCCGGCGAACCGCCTGTATGAAGTCGATTGTGATCTGCGACCCGAAGGGAAAAACGGTCCGCTCTCTCGCGGCGTGGATTCCTATGCCGTTTACTGGCGTGAGCACGCGCTCACCTGGGAGCGGCAGGCAATGACGCGCGCCCGCGTCGTCGCTGGAGATGTGGCGCTCGGCGATGAACTCCTTGACGAAATTGCACCGTGGGTATGGGGACCAGGACTTTCTGCGGAAGGAATCCGCGACATCCGGCGAATGAAAGCCCGCATTGAGGCTGAACGTATTCCCATGGGGGAGGACCCCGACTTCCATCTCAAACTCGGTCGCGGCTCGCTTTCCGATATCGAGTTCACCGCGCAGATGTTGCAGTTGCAGTACGACGTCAAGGCCACCGGAACAATCGACGGACTCCGGGCACTGGCACAAGGTGATGTCCTCGACCCCGAAGACGCAGCCATACTCACCGAGGCCTACGAGTTCTGTGAACGCGTTCGCAATCGCTGGTTCTTGGTCAACAGCGCACCAAGTGACTCGATGCCGACACAACCTGAGTCGGCGTTATGGCTGGCTCGTTCACTCGACACTGAGCCAGGTGCTCTACGCGAGCACTACCGCCGAGTCACTCGTCGATCACGGTCAGTCGTCGAGCGCGTCTTTTACGGCCTGCCGGCGAAACACTGAGGCGCACAAGGTTTGCGCCATGATGGACCGACATCTCAGGAGGTCGTCCCATGGACGCAGCGGCAATTCGTGAAGAGCTCGATCATCCCGTCATCGATGCGGATGGACACATCATCGAGTTCATCCCTGCTATCCGAGATCTCATTGCTGCAGACGCTGGCACTGCGCTCGCTGACACATTCCAGGCGATGAGCACTGCCGCAGCAACGGCACGACGAGGTCTCAGCAATGACCAACGGCGAAGCAACGGAATGTCGCGCACCGGATGGTGGGGTGTGCCAACGCGCAACACCCTCGATCGAGCAACAGCGATGCTCCCCCGATTGCTTTACAACCGGCTCGATGAAATCGGTATCGATGTTGCGCTCCTCTACCCCACTGTTGGCCTCACCGTCATGGCCGTCGACAACACCGAACTACGTCGTGCTCTTGCGCGTGCTTGTAACCGCTACTACGCCGAGGCCTACGAGAAATACTCCGATCGACTTCTTCCTGTTGGTGTCATCCCCACCTACGACCCCGATGAAGCAATTGCTGAGCTCGAATACGCCACGAAAGAACTTGGCCTGCGGGGTTTTCTCTTCGGTGGGCTCGTACTGCGCTACGCACCCGGCCACGAAGGTGACCGAGCTGCGCGATGGGTCGATGGTCTCGGTCTTGACAGCATGCACGACTACGACCCGCTTTGGCAGAAGTGTGCAGAGCTCAATGTTTCCCCGACGTTCCACTCAACCGGCATTGGTTTCGGCAGTCGTGTTTCGCCCACCAACTACGTCGCCAACCACATCGGAAACTTTGCAGCAGGGACCGAAGCTGTATTGCGCTCACTGTTTTTTGGCGGAGTGATGTCGCGCTTTCCCGAACTTCGATTCGCGTTTCTCGAAGGGGGCGTCGCGTGGGGTTGCAATCTTTTGTCAGACATCTGCGGGCATTTCGAAAAGCGCAATGTCGACGACATCCGCCATTACGACCCCGCCAACCTTGACCGCGCGCTCCTCGAATCGCTCGTAGCCGACTACGGCGACCCGATGTTCACCGATCGCGCCGATCGACTTTCTGAAACTCTCAGTTTTCTTTCTGATCCGAACGAAGAAGTCGACACGATCGACGAATGGAAACTCAGCGGCATCAACTCAAAGGCCGACATCGTGAAGATCTTCACTGACCAGTGTTTCTTCGGCTGTGAAGCAGACGACCCCATGAATGCAATTGCCTTCAACGAGGACATCAACCCCGATGGCTCTCGACTGCGCGCAATGTTTGCGTCTGACATCGGCCACTGGGACGTTCCGGACTTCACTGGCGTGCTTCCCGAAGCATGGGAACTCATCGAAGACGAACTCGTCACCCGCGATCAGTTCAGCGATTTCATGTTTGGCAACGTTGCTCGACTGTTCACAGGCACGAACCCTGACTTCTTCAACGGCACTGCTGTTGAGTCACAGGTTCGTCAGTTACTCGCTAACGAGACGTAACTACCAGCGGTTCCAACGAATGGTGTCGGCCGATGCTTCTCGCGCACCAGGCTTGAAGTCCGTTCCGACCGTGTACGCAACAGGAAATAAACCCACTTGCGTGACTTCGCCGATGGGAATCCCAAGCAGATCGGCCATCGCCTGTTCACGCTCAAGGTGAACGGTTGTCCAGCAGCTCCCCATCGCCCGACTGCGCAACGCCAGCATGAAACTCCACACTGCCGGAAGCACTGATCCCCACATCGTCGACTGCGCAAACATCGACGCGCCTTCCGGACGTCCTTCAACCGTGGCGACCACCAAAACCGGCACCTCGTGCAGGTGTTCATTCAGCCATGACACTGACTCCATGATCTGGGGCTGACGTTCGGCCGGGGGTCGCGCTGGTGCTGCAGCCGCGGCCGCAGCGGCTCCAAGATCAGCGGCACCACCCCGCCAAATCTCTGCCATCGCCCCGCGGGTCTCGGCCTCGTCAACAACAACCCAGTTCCACGTCTGACGATTCGAACCATTCGGAGCTTGCAAAGCAATCTGCAAACACTCTTCAACAACTGACCTCTCCACCGGCCGAGAAAGATCAAGGCGCTTGCGAACTGCTCGGGTTGTGGTCAGTAGTTCGTCAGCAGTGAGTTCAAGGCGCTCCATGACGCGAACCCTACTGACGCGCGCACTCGTGCGCGGTGCTCCTCACTCGCAGGCGACGCCGTCTTTATCTCCATCAAGTGCAGTGCGATAACCCGGCTGACCCGAGTAGATCGGTGCTGCACCTGCGGCACGAGCTGCGGTGCAATTGGCGTAGTACACATCACCGCCCGGAGCGGGAGCAACGGGAGGTGTGGGTGCTGGAGTGGGTACCGCTCCAGATGCAGACCCAGACGGTGGTGGCCCTTGCGGACTCGCCATCGATGTTCCACCTAACGGCCACACCGGACCAGCGATGCCGCAGGTATCGAGCATCTGGCCAAGGGCATCGCGTTCGGACGTGGTGACCGTGAGTCCCCACGAGCTCTTCACCTTCACCCAACCGTCGGCATATGCGCACCAAGAGTCACGGTTTGGTGGTCGCCATTGATCCGGCGTGTCGGCACCTTTTGATCGATTCGAAGACGCTGATGCAACAACCAGTTCGCCAGGGTTGTTCGCAAAGGCGCGTCGGCGCGCTGTGCTCCACGCCCAACCTCCCGATTCAAATGCGTTCGCTAACGGAACCAGGTGATCGACATCAAAATCACCGGCATTGTTTGAGGCCTTTGAGTCATAAGGGGATACCCATGAGCCAGCGACGACTTTGCAAGTGCCCGAACGGTTCACTGTTGCCGGAACAATTGACCACGCAATGAGAGCATCCTGACGCGCATCACACCCATTGCCGTCGACATCAGCCCAATGCGGCCACTCCTCGCGTCGATAATCGCCTTGCGGCGATGGACGGTCGTCGACTGAAAGCACGGCAAGTCGATCTCGAGTCGACGCCGATTCCGGCACCGCGGTTGTCGGTGCCACCGAACTCGTCGTCGGAGTAACTGTCGTCGATGTCGATGAACTCGACGAGGTTGAAGGTTCATTCGATGTCTCGGCCGCATTCTTCGCCGAACCATTCGTCGATGATTCCCCGCAGCCAGCGACGAGGACAACAAGCGCTAGAAGGAGTGCGCCAATGAACGGGCCGATCCGCCGATCGGAAAGTGTGGACATCGGCCTCAACCGTACCCAACCGAAGGACGAACGTTGCATCGCACGCGAAGAGGACCGGCCCAATGGACCGGCCCTCATTCGATTCATGCAGTGAAACTTTGGCTCAGATGTCGTACCCGACTGAGGGTCAAATGTCGTAGTACATCGTGAACTCGTAGGGGTGCGGACGGAGTCGAATCGCGTCGACCTCGTTCTTCCGCTTGTACTCAATCCACGTCTCGATGAGATCGTCAGTGAAGACGCCACCAGCCTTGAGGAACGCGTTGTCCTGCTCAAGTGCGTCGAGGGCCTGTTCGAGACTCGCCGGAACCTGAGGAACAAGTGCAAGTTCCTCGGGCGGAAGGTCGTAGAGGTCCTTGTCAACCGGAGCCGGCGGTTCGATGCGGTTCTGGATGCCATCGAGGCCAGCCATCAACATCGCAGCGAATCCGAGGTACGGATTGCTCGTTGAATCGGGGCAACGGAACTCAATGCGCTTCGACTTCGGGCTTTGCCCAGCGAGCGGGATGCGAACCGAAGCAGAACGGTTGCGCTGGCTGTAAACGAGGTTTACCGGAGCTTCGTAACCCGGCACCAAACGCTTGAACGAGTTGGTGGTGGGGTTGGTGAACGCGATGACCGAAGCGGCGTGGTGCAAGATGCCGCCGATATACCAGCGCGCGATGTCGGAGAGACCGCCGTATCCGGTGTCGCTGTAGAACAGCGGCTCACCTGAATTCCAGAGCGACATATGACAGTGCATTCCCGAACCGTTGTCCTGGAAGATCGGCTTCGGCATGAAGGTGAGCGACTTACCGGCCTGCCATGCAACGTTCTTGAGGACGTATTTGAAAGTCATGAGCTGATCGGCCATCGCCAACAGCGTGTTGAACCTGATGCCAATCTCGTTCTGACCGCCCGAGGCAACCTCGTGGTGATGGAGTTCGACGGGGATGCCGACACCTTCGAGTGCGAGCGTCATGTCGCTACGCATGTCTTGGTAGTGATCCATCGGCGGAACCGGGAAGTAACCCTGCTTGGTGCGGGGCTTGTAACCGAGGTTCGGGCCCTCGTCGGTGCCGGAGTTCCATTGACCTTCGATTGAATCGACCATGTAGAACGAGCCGTTGGGCTGCGTGTCGAAACGAACATCGTCGAATACGAAGAACTCGGCTTCGGGACCAAAGAACGCTGTGTCGGCGATACCAGTGGTCTTGAGGTACGCCTCAGCCTTGGTTGCGACATAACGCGGATCACGCGAGTAGCTCTCGTGTGTCACCGGGTCGGCCACGAAGCAGTGGATGACTGCGGTCTTGTGCTTCATGAACGGATCCATGTACACGGTGTTGGGATCGGCGATCAGCACCATGTCTGATTCCTGGATCTGCTGGAATCCTCGGACTGAAGAGCCATCGAATCCATGACCCTCGGTGAAATGACTCTCGCCCAAAACACTGGCGGGAATCGTCACGTGCTGCATGATGCCGGGCAGGTCCGAGAAGCGGAAATCGACGAATTCGCAGCCTTCGTCCTTCACCAGCTTCAGTACTTCTTCGGGGGTGCGTTCCTGCACGGTTCCTCCTGTGGGGGTGCTCTCTAGGCCGTCCCAGAGTGCTGATTCGGTTGGGACACTACCCCTAAGGCCGATGTGGCCACCGAGGAGTGCTGAGAAGATCGTGACAGCCTTCTTTTTCCCAACTGTTGCCCAATTGTGAACGGAACGTGAACTCGGACGGGAAGCCATAAAACGGCCTTGGGACCAGACGGCCGGGCGTGGGACACTTAACGCATGGAACGTCAGCAGGATTACGTGCTCAGGACCGTCGAAGAGCGTGGGGTTCGCCTCATCCGCTTGTGGTTCACCGACGTGCTGGGCCAGCTCAAGTCCGTGGCCATCTCACCGGCCGAGCTCGAGAACGCCTTCGAAGAGGGTCTCCACTTCGATGGTTCGGTGATCGACGGGTTCAGCCGAGTGCAGGAATCGGACGTGCTCGCCAAGCCCGACCCCAACACCTTCGAGATTCTCCCGTGGGGAAAGGGCTCGGAAATCTCCGGCCGCATGTTCTGCGACATTCTCAACCACGACGACACCCCGTTCGAGGGCGACCCTCGCCAGGTGCTCAAGCGCAACCTTGATAAGGCACACGACCGCGGGTTCTCATTCATGACCGCCCCCGAGATGGAGTTCTTTTATTTCGCCGAGGGCGATCCTTCGAAGCCCCTCGTTCCGCTCGACTCCGGTTCGTACTTCGATCTCACCACTGCCGACGTTGCGAGTGACCTTCGCACGCGCACGTTGCTCGTTCTTGAAGCAATGGGCATTCCAGTTGAGTACTCGTTTCACGAAGATGCACCGAGTCAGCATGAAATCGATCTGCGTTACACCGACGCACTCACCATGGCCGACAACATCATGACGTTTCGTCTCATCGTGAAAGAGATCGCGATGGAACAAGGTGTGTTTGCATCATTCATGCCTAAGCCGCTCGGTGGTGTGCAGGGTTCAGGCATGCACACGCATATGTCGCTCTTCGAAGGTGACGAGAATGCATTCCATGAACCCGGCGATCCTGTTGGATTGTCAAAGGTCGCACGCGGGTTCATCGCTGGCCTGTTGCACCACGCACCCGAGATCACCGCTGTCACCAATCAGCTCGTGAACTCTTACAAGCGTTTGGTGTCTGGTTACGAAGCGCCGGTGTACATCACGTGGGCACGCAACAATCAGTCGTCGCTTGTTCGTGTTCCGGTCACCAAGCGCGGCAAGCAGTCATCGACTCGTATCGAATACCGCGCACCCGATCCGGCGTGTAACCCATACCTCGCCTATTCCGTCATGCTCGCTGCAGGCCTTAAGGGAATTGAAGGCGGCTACGAACTTCCGCCAGAGGCTTCTGCGAACGTGTTCGAACTCACTCCCGAACAGCGTGCGGCCGAAGGCATCCGCCCATTGCCGCAATCGCTTTCGGAATCACTCGATGTCATGGAGGGCTCGGAGCTCGTTGCCGAAGCACTCGGCGAACATATTTTCGAATGGTTCTTGCGCAATAAGCGTGCGGAATGGTCCGATTACAAAGCTCAGGTCACGCAGTTCGAACTCGATCGGTACCTTCCGGCTTGGTAACCGTCATGGAACCAATCCTCATTTTCCCCGATCCTCCGCCCCCGGAACTCGCACAAGCACTCGACTTGTCCGGGTATCCGTGGAAGGCCGCAAGCGACGAACTCGCCGCGTCTCGCATCGAACCCGAAAGCGGTTGGGGCGGCGCAATCATTTGTGCCTATCTCGACCCTGAGCGCGCGTTTGCTTTGTGCCGCGCATTGCGCAAGCGCGATGTTCCACTTGAACCGCTCTTGCTCTTGGTGAGCGGAACGCAACTGGGCGACCTCGAACTGCGCGACGACCTCTATGACGATTTCTGTTTGGCGCCGTTCCACCCGCGCGAACTCGAAGCACGTCTCAAGCATTTGTATTGGAACACCGGAGCAGGTGTCCGACCTGAGCTCGTTGAGTACGGCGAACTCGTACTCAACCTTGAGACCTATCAAGCCGCGATCGGTGGCGCACCACTCGATCTCACCTACATGGAATACGAACTACTCAAGTTCCTTTCCTCGAACCCAGGCAAAGTGTTCACGCGTGAAACTCTGCTTAGCCGTGTGTG
>WLGJ01000219.1 GCA_009703275.1 Actinomycetota bacterium | reverse complement strand
GGGGTGAGATCGAACAACTGAATGCGCGAAGCGTCCATGACGTATGGGATCGCCTCGATCGAATTTCTGCTCCGACCTTTATCGGAGCTGGTCGCTACGACGGCATCGCACCGCTCTCAAATAGCGAAGCGATGGCCCAGCGGATTCCAAACTCGGAACTGCACGTCTACGAGGGTGGGCACGGATTCTTCGCACAGGATGCGACGGCGTTCCCGGACATCTTCAGTTTTCTCGCGAGTTGAACTGCGGGCGGCTTATGCCATCTGGTTCATGAACTGATTCAGATCGAAGTATTCGCGCCACTTTGCGATCTTGTCGCCCTCAAATTCAAAGATGCCGAGGACAGGAAGTTCAACTTCGCTGCCGTCTTCCTTTTCGAAGATGTCAACACGCTCGGTGACAACCATTGGGCCTTTTGAAATCATGTTGTCGATGCGAAACACCTTGACCTTGAGGCCAGCGGTGAATCCGTCGATCATCATTCGAATCGCTTCATGACCGACCATGGGATCGACCGGAATGTTGTGGTACACGCCGTCTTCGGTGAAGAACGCGACGACCTTGTCGTGGTCGCCTTCGGCCCAGGCATCGCAAAATTCCTGAACAAGTGCTTCGTACTTCGCTCCGTCGCTCATGACGTTCCTTCGTAGTCCAAGGGTCCGGCACTTCGCCGTCCGAGGGGACATCCTGACACTCGGAGGCAGCGGTTGTCGTGTCGATTGGCTACGGTCCTCACTAGGGGGAATCGATGTCAGAGAATCATGATGCAGGATCAATGATTGATTTCGCGCTGAATCCGCTCCCCGGAGCCGAACTTCACAAGGTTTTACGAACCTTGCGATCCGAGCATGGCGATGTGGCACCGGTGACCTTCTTTGGAATGTCAACGTTCGCCATTTTGAGTTGGGATGCATTGCGCGAGTTCTTCGCCTCCAACGAGGAATTTCCGGGTGGTGAGGTCTACAAATATCAACTCGAAAAGACAGTTGGTCGAACGTTTATTTCGATGGACGGTTCAGACCATGACGTCTATCGGCGCCTTGTCACTCCTGCATTTCGCTCGCGTGCAGCAATTCGATTCGTCGATGAGGAACTCACGCCGTTGGCTCACGAACTGCTGAATGGGTTGGTGGAGAAGGGCGAAGCCGACCTCATCGCTGAATTCACGAATCGACTTCCGTTCTGGGCAATCAGTCAGAAACTCGGCCTGCCCGAAGGTTTCGAAGATCGTCAACGCGAGTGGGCCCTCGCAATCCTTTCCGAACCGAGTAATCCCGAGGGTGCTCGTAGGGCTGCTGATGAACTTTCCGAAGTCATTGCTCCAGTTGTGGTTGCGCGGCGGAAAGACCCTGGGACTGACGTGATTTCACAACTCGTCTCTGGAGAATTTCAGGGAGTGAAACTCACCGACGAGGAAGTGCACTCGCATGTTCGGCTGCTCTTTGCTGTCGGGGCCACGACAACATCCGACGCACTGAGCAATCTTCTCTGGGCGCTGTTGCACCGCCCGGGCCTTGTCGATCGAATCCGCACGACACCTGAACTTCGGCCGGCTCTTGTGCGGGAACTTCTTCGCTGGGAACCACCGGTTCCACTCCTGCCCCGAATGGCGCTGCATGAAGGAACCATCGGTGGCGTGAATATTCCTGCGGGTTCGATGATCCTTGCCGGAATCGCATCGGCGAATCGAGATCCTGATCGATTCACTGAACCTGACGAGTTTGCTATCGATCGGCCCGACGCCGACGTTCTTACGTTCGGATTTGGCGTCAAGTTCTGTCCCGGTACGCATATGGCCAAACAGCAACTTCTCGCTGCTCTCGACGTTCTTCTGGATCGGCTTCCTCGATTGAGGCTGGCCGGGGACGATGTGGGAGCAGTTCCATCTGGATGCAACTTGCGTTCGGTTTCATCGCTTCGCTGCGAGTGGGACTCCTAGGGAGCATTTCGCTGGTTCTGGCTGTCGGGCCTACCGTGTGAACAGATTTCACTGAGGGGGAACACGTCATGGCCGATTTCAGTATCGATCCAGCATTCCAAGAGCAGCTCGACTGGATTCGCGAGTTCGTAAAGGCCGAGGTCGAGCCGCTTGATCTGGCTTTTGCCGGTGAGGACATGGTCTACAACAAGGCCAGCGCGTTCTATGAAGAAGCCATTCGTCCGTTGCAGCAGATTGTGAAAGATCGCGGACTGTGGTCCTGTCACCTCACTCCTGAGTTCGGAGGACAGGGATACGGGCAGGTGCAGTTGGCGTATATGAACGAGATTCTTGGGCGTTCGCAGTTCGGCCCGACCGTATTTGGAAATCAGGCCCCCGATTCGGGCAACGCCGAGATCATCGCTCATTACGGAACCCCCGAGCAGAAGGCGAAATACCTCGAGCCGTTGCTCGATGGCCGCATTTCTTCGTGTTACTCGATGACCGAACCGCAAGGCGGTGCCGATCCTGGCGTCTTCACATGCAGCGCTGTGCGCGACGGTGACGAATGGGTGATCGATGGTGAGAAATGGTTTTCTTCATCGCTGCGTTATGCCTCATTTTTGATTGTCATGGTCATTACAGATCCTGATGTTGCAGTGCACAAGGGTGCATCGATGTTTCTCGTGCCTGCCGATTCACCTGGCATCGAAGTTGTTCGAAACGTTGGCGTTGGTCAGGAACATGATGGTCATGGCGGTCATGCCTACGTTCGCTACAACAGCGTGCGGGTTCCGGCCGATCATCTTCTCGGTGGTGAAGGTCAAGCATTTGCGATTGCGCAGACCCGGCTTGGTGGCGGACGCCTACATCACGCCATGCGCACGGTCGGCGCCGTATCGCGTTGTCTCGACATGTTGTGTGAGCGAGCGCTTAGCCGAACGACCCAAGGTGAACTTCTTGCCCGCAAACAAGCGACGCAGGAAAAGATCGCCGATTCATTCATTGAACTTCTGCAGTTCAAACTTCAGGTACTTCATGCTGCCTGGGTCGTCGATCAAAAAGGCGGCCATGCTGCGCGAAAGGAAATCGCCGCGGTGAAGGTCGCTACGCCGAAGGTGTATCGCGAAGCCGTTCTGCGGACGATGCAATTGCACGGAGCACTCGG
>WLGJ01000218.1 GCA_009703275.1 Actinomycetota bacterium | reverse complement strand
GTTGAAGCCGATCCAACCGTTGAGATCACGATCGACATCGCCACCAAGCGCGTTGTGGTTCCTGCACTCGACATCGACATCGAGTTTCCGCTTGACGATTCCACTCAAGAACGATTCCTGAATGGTCTCGACGACATCGGCATCACCTTGCAGCACGTCGACGCAATCACTGCGTTCGAAGCAACCCGCCCAGCGTGGATGCCCGCAACGAACCGCTGAATTAGCTGAGCGAGCCCGGCCGCGACACCGCGGTCGGGTCTTCGCCAGTGTCACGAACCCGCACAATGCGATTCAGTGCATTGAGCAATGCTCGGGCCGAGGCCTCGACCACATCGGTCGAAAGTCCACGACCGGGCATCGAAACACCATCGACCTCGAAGCGCAGCGCAACATCGGCCAATGCGTCGACGCCACCAGTCACCGAGGTGACGGCGTAATCGGTGAGGGTTCCTTCGATGCCTGTGGCCTGACGAATTGCGGCACACGCAGCGTCGACCATTCCCGATCCTGCCGCGGTTGCCTCGATTTTCTTGCCGTCGTGATCAAGCACGATCGTTGCGGTAGGCGTTGAGCTCGACCCACCGTGGCTATCGAGCGAGACGAGTGAGAACGCGTAACGAACGGTGTCGCCCATTTCCTCGGCGACTAACGCTTCGAGATCCGCGTCGCTCAGTTCAACTTTGCGATCGGCCAGTTCCTTGAAGCGAGTGAACACCTGGTTGAGCGCATCGCCGTGCAGGTCGTAACCCATCTTCTTCAAGGTGTCGGCAAACGCGTGACGGCCAGAATGCTTGCCCAGAACGATTTTCGACTCTCCCTGACCAACTGCAGCAGGGTCCATGATCTCGTAGGTCGTGCGCTCGTTCAGCACGCCGTGCTGATGGATACCCGATTCATGTGCAAACGCATTACGACCGACAACGGCCTTGTTGTACTGAACGGGATAGGCGGTGAGGCGACTCACCAAACGTGAAGTACGAGCCAGTTCCTCCGACTTAATACCGGTGTCGATTCCGCCGAAGTAATCCGAACGAGTGCGAAGCGCCATCACGATTTCTTCCAGCGCGGCGTTACCGGCACGCTCGCCCAGACCGTTGATCGCACATTCGACCTGACGTGCACCCAACTGCACTGCAGCCAGCGAGTTGGCAACGGCCATACCCAGATCGTTATGGCAATGAGTAGAGATGATGTAGTCACCCTTGACGACCTTGCGGACGTTGGCCAGTCGCTCGGCGTATTCCTGCGGAACAGCAAAGCCAACAGTGTCGGGAATGTTCAGCGTCGTTGCACCATTGTCGACAGCGATCTGCAGAACTTCGCACATGAAGTCGAAATCGGAACGCGACGCGTCTTCAGGCGAGAACTCGACATCGTCGGTATACGAACGAGCGCGAGCCACACCCGATGCCGCTTCAGCCTTGACCTGGTCGGGGGTCATGCGCAGCTTGTGCTTCATATGCGTTTCGCTGGTGGCGATGAACACGTGAATGCGGCGACGCTCTGCCGACTCGATGGCTTCCCAACAACGATCGACATCGCCCAGCGCCGTACGAGACAGACCACAAATCACTGGTCCGCGCACGGACTTCGCGATGGCCTGCACGGACTCGAAGTCGCCCTGGCTGGCGATCGGGAAACCAGCCTCGATGACATCGACGCCAAGACGAGCGAGCTGCTCCGCGATTTCAACCTTCTCGCCCTGATCAAGCGAGATTCCCGGCGACTGTTCGCCGTCACGAAGGGTCGTGTCGAAAATGATGACCCTGTCGTTGTTTGCGGTGGTGTCGGAGGTGGAACTCATAACGGTGCCTTTCGGGGCATGTGCTGCATTGTGGGGATCAAACGGAAACTGGCCGGAGAACGAAAAAACCTCCCGGCCCGAGGGCGCAGGAGGTTGGCAGGCGCCATATGTGGCACCCGCCTAACGAAGTAGAAGCTCCAGAGCAAAAGAACGCATGGCAAGAGTCTGCCGGGCTCGCGCTCCGATTGCAACCATGGCCCAATCCCCCGCTGTCACAGCGTGGTTGGGGGCGTCAGATGGCGTCGACGGAAACGATGCCTTCGACCGCACGTAGGCGCTCGCACACCTCAGCCGGAACGGCGTCGGTGATCGACAGCACCATCATCGCTGAGGCACCGTTCGGGGCCTGGCCGACGTCCATATCGGCAATGTTCAGACCAGCTTCGCCCACGATCGTGCCAACGAGGCCGATCATGCCGGGGCGATCGTCATTGCGAACCACGAGCATGTGATTGGCCGGCGGAACGTCAACGCGGTGGTCGTCGACCATCACGAGACGAGCTTCGCCATCGAGACCCATAAGGGTGCCGGCAAGTGAATGCGCGCCACCACGGATAGTGATGAGGTTCACGAAGTTGTGCGCCGTGGTCGTGGTGGTTTCGGTCACGGTGATGCCGCGCTCTTCGGCCATCTTCGGTGCGTTCACATATGACACCGGGTCATCGCTAATGCGACCAAAGAATCCCTTGAGCAGTGACAGCGTCAAGATGCGCGTGTCATAGCCGCCGATTTCGCCTTCATAGGAAACCTCAAGCGACTCAACACCAGTGGCGAGTCCACCAAACGTTGCACCGAGTCGTTCAGCGAGTGAAAGGAATGGACGAACGGTTTCACTGGCTTCAGCCGCGTTCACGTTCACAGCAAACGGAACAAACTCTCCGGCAAGAGCGAGGCCAACCATTTCGGCGATGGTGTCGCCGGCCTTGTCTTGTGCTTCGTGCGTGCTGGCACCGAGATGCGGCGTAACAACGACCTCGGGAAGTTCGAACAGGGGCGACTCGGTGGTCGGCTCTTTGTCGAAAACGTCAATAGCGGCGCCGCCAACGTGACCGGAACGAATGGCGTCGGCAAGGTCGCTCTCGACGATGATGCCGCCACGAGCGACATTCACGATGCGAATGCCCTTCTTGGCTTTCGCCAAACGTTCAGCATTTAGAAGGCCAACTGTTTCAGGCGTCTTGGCCACATGCAGCGTTACGAAATCAGAAACAGCGAGCAATGTGTCGAGATCGACAATGTCGATGTTCATCTTGCGGGCCATCTCGGGAGAGACGAAGGGGTCGTATGCGACGATCTTCATACCGAATGCCATCGC
>WLGJ01000217.1 GCA_009703275.1 Actinomycetota bacterium | reverse complement strand
GGCCCGCAGATAACGACGACACGCTTTTCGGACTCATCGATTCCGAAGTGGAACGTCAGAACACAACGCTGCAGCTCATCGCCTCGGAAAACTTCACCTCACCCGCAGTGATGCGAGCCACGGGCTCAGTTCTCACGAACAAGTACTCCGAGGGCTACCCCGGCAAGCGCTACTACGGCGGCAACGAGATCGTCGACGAGATTGAAGATATTGCGCGTGACCGGGTGAAAGAACTTTTCGGTGCCGAGCACGCCAATGTTCAGCCCCACTCAGGTGCAAACGCCAACCTTGGTGTGTATCTCGCACTTCTTGAGCAGGGCGACACCGTTATGGGCCTCAGCCTCGATCACGGCGGTCATCTCACTCATGGTTCGCCCGTCAACATCTCTGGTCGCTTCTACAACTTCGTCGCCTACGGCGTGAACATGTCTGATGAACGAATCGACATGGACCAAATGCGCGAGACCGCTTTGCGCGAACGCCCGAAGATGATCATCGCTGGCGCTACCGCCTACCCGCGCATCATCGATCCTGCACCCATTCGTGAGATCGCCGACGAAATCGGTGCGCTACTTATGTTCGACGCTGCGCATATCGCCGGTCTCATTGCTGGCGGCGTGCATCCGAACCCGGTGCCGTACGCCGACGTTGTTACTTTCACGACGCATAAGACGTTGCGTGGTCCGCGTGGCGGCTGCATTCTCAGTCGCGCTGAACACGCGGCGGCAATCGACAAGGCAATGTTCCCTGGTTTGCAGGGTGGTCCGCTTGAAAATGCGATCGCTGCAAAGGCGGTTGCATTCCGCGAAGCGGCCGATCCTTCATTCAAGGGATACGCGCAACAAATCGTGAAGAACTCTGGCGCACTTGCCGAAGCACTCGCCAAAGAAGGGTTCCGTTTGGTGTCAGGCGGCACCGATAACCATCTCTGCTTGGTTGATCTTCGTGGCTTCGATGCAGAACTCACAGGCAAAGAGGCACAGGCAGTTCTTGACCTCGCCGGCATCACGCTGAACAAGAACACCATTCCCGATGACCCGCGTTCACCGTTTGTTACGAGTGGCGTACGTATCGGTACTCCTGCGGTTACCACGCAGGGAATGACTGAACCCGAAATGGTCCAGATCGCTTCGTTGATCGCCCGCGCGCTTCGCGGTCGTGCCGACGATGCGGCGATCGCCGCAGTGCGCGCCGATGTTGCCGCACTTTGCGCCAACTTCACCCCCTACAGCTAAGTCAGGGAGTCTTCGAAACCGTGCCGAGCATCGGCTCATACGCAATCGTCTTGGCGGTCGTTGCCGTCACGACGTTTGTGACCTTGTTCGGTATTCGACGTTTCGCGTTTCGAATTGGCGCAGTCGTGCGTCCCGATGCACGACATGTGCACGAACGCCCAACACCCACCCTCGGCGGCGTTGCAATGCTGATCGGTGTTCTTGCGGGAATGTTCACCGCCTGGTGCATGGGGTCATTCGATGCCGTGTTCACCGGGAGTACCGAGCCGCTCGGGTTGGTGCTTGCGGCAATTGTGATTGCTGTTGTTGGAGTCATCGATGATCTGAAAGATGTTTCTGCACCAGCAAAAATCGCAGGCATCGTTCTTGCGGCGAGTGTGTTGGTGATCTCTGGAATTTCGATTCTCGTGTTCCGCATTCCGTTTGCAGGCGTGTTTGTTCTCTCCACTGATTGGTCGTACTTAATTTCGGTGGTGTGGGTCGTCGGTATGGCCAATGCCATCAACCTCATCGATGGCCTCGATGGTTTGGCCGGCGGCATTGTCGCCATTGCCGCAGCAACGTTTTTCCTTTATGCCCACGAACTGGGCGGCGAAGGTCTCTTGGCTGCAGGCAACATCGGACCTCTCGTTGCCATCGTTGCTCTCGGTGCGTGCATCGGCTTTCTTCCCCACAACATTCATCCCGCCAAAATTTTCATGGGTGATGCTGGGGCACTGCTCCTCGGTTTGTTGATGGCTGCATCGACGATGGTCGTAGGTGGGCGCATCGACAGGTCCTATTCAGGCAGTTCCTTCTTCTTCTTTGCCCCGCTCCTTATTCCGTTGGTCATCCTCGGAGTCCCGGTTATCGACACGCTGTTCGCCATCATCCGGCGGGCCCGTTCGCGTAGTGGCATTTCCAACGCCGATAAGGGTCATCTCCACCATCGACTCATGGCCCTTGGACATGGACATCGACGCAGTGTCTTCATTCTCTGGACATGGACGGCCTTGCTCAGCGGCTTTGTCCTCTGGCCGATTTACAGCGGAACAGGCGACGGAATCGTTCCCTTCGGAATCGCCGCCATCCTCTTGTCGCTCTTCACCATCTTGCATCCAGGGGTGCGAATTGAGCGGCGGCGCCTGGCCCGTGATGAGGCCCGCGAGGCCCGCCGCAGCGCTGGGCTCGACCAATCCGGGCCTACCGGACCAATCGAGTTCGGCGTCCCAGCTCCGGCCACAGACGACGAGCCCGGAAAAGTTGCAGAAAACTAGCGGCGCGCCTACCTTGTGCGCAGTTTCACAAGGTCAGCGACGCGCGAGGTTCGGTGTTGTCGATCGGTCCACCATTCCTCCGACACACCAAGGTGCGCGGTGAAGAATTCGCAACGGCGCGAACTCACACAGCAAATGGGACGATCCACGGGCGGCTACGAGCTCGCGTTTTCCCCGTTGCTCCTTGCGGCAATTGGCTACGGACTCGACCGTTTGTTGGGAACTGTCCCTCTTCTCACGATCACCTTCGGAGTGCTCGGCCTCATCGGCGCCGTCACCAAGATCTATTTCTCGTATCGCGCCGACATGGAGCACCACGAAGCGAACGGTCCATGGGCGCAACGATGACTTCTCCGACCCAGATTGACAGTGATGCTCCCGAGGCGATGATCGCTCGCGACATGGTGAAAAAGGCTGCAATTGTTGGGCCGATTCTCATCGTCGCCTTTGGATTCATCTGGGGTGTCCACGGGGCCCTTTCCACCGCCTATGGTCTGGCCATCGTTGTGGCGAACTTCGTGCTCGCCGCCGCGATGCTGACCTGGGCCGGACGCATCTCTCCGGGATTCGTCATGGGCGCAGCGCTCTTTGGTTATCTGATTCGTTTGTCCTTAATTTTTATGGCTATC
>WLGJ01000216.1 GCA_009703275.1 Actinomycetota bacterium | reverse complement strand
GCCCCTGAACCGGTGCGAGAGATCCCGGTTACGCCCTCCCGCATGATTCATTTCTTCCCGCCTTCGAACGAGAAGATGGTGAGCAAGCTTCCATCAATCGTTCCGACGGTCGACGTGTTGCTCGGAAATCTTGAAGATGGCGTTCCGGCTACTGACAAAGAAGCAGCGCGCGCTGGACTCGTGAACGTCGGTAAGACGATTGATTTCGGAAAGACCCAGTTCTGGACTCGTGTGAACTCACTCGATTCGCCATGGGGTCTCGACGACATCGTTACGGCAGTGACCGAGATCGGCGACAAGCTCGACGTCATCATGATCCCAAAGGTCGAGGGTCCTGAAGACATCCACTATGTCGATCGTCTACTGGCGCAGCTTGAGGCGAAAGCGAAGTTGGATCGCCCGATTCTTGTGCACGCAATTCTCGAAACTGCGCGCGGCGTTGCCAACGTCGAAGAAATCTGCGGAGCTAGCCCGCGTATGCAGGGCCTTTCTCTGGGTCCGGCTGACTTGGCGGCCAATCGCCGCATGAAGACCACCCGTGTTGGCGGCGGTCATCCGGGGTACTTGGTTCGTCAAGATCCGATCGACGGAAATATCGAAGGTGATCGAACGATCTACCAGCAAGATCTTTGGCACTACACGCTCGCTCGTATGGTCGACGCGTGTGTGGCCAACGGCATCCTCCCGTTCTATGGCCCGTTCGGCGACATTGCCGACGTCGTTGCCTGTGAAGACCAGTTCCGCAATGCATTCCTTCTTGGCTGCGTCGGCGCATGGAGTCTTCACCCAGTGCAGATCGCAATTGCCAAGCGGGTGTTCAGCCCCGATCCAGCCGACGTCGCACACGCTCGTCGTGTCATCGAAGCAATGGGCGACGGAACTGGGGCGATCATGCTCGACGGGAAAATGGAAGACGATGCGTCGGTGAAGCAATGCCGTGTCATGGTCGAACTCGCGACCTCACTTGCTGCTGACGACGCTGAACTCGCTGCTGCCTACGGACTTTGAGGATCTTGGACATGAGTGAAGCGCTGCGTCCCCGTCGTTCTGTTCTCTACATGCCAGGTGCAAATGAGCGAGCACTCGAAAAAGCCAAAGGCATTCCAGCCGATGCGTTGATTCTTGACCTTGAAGATGCTGTCGCTCCCGACGCGAAGGCCGAAGCGCGCGCACGAGTATGTGCTGCGGCAGCAAGCGGGGAATACGGCGCCAAGGAAATCGCGATTCGAATCAACGGAATCGGCACGCAGTGGCACGCCGACGACATCGCCGCTGCAGCTGCAGCCGGCCCCAATGCGATCGTTGTTCCGAAGGTGAACTCGGCCGAAGAAGTTGCCCAACTGGTCGCTTCGTTCGAGGCCGCGGGTGCGCCTGTTCACACGAAGTTGTGGGCGATGCTTGAAACGCCAGTGGCGATTCTCAATGCCGAATCAATCGCGACCGCATCTGATCGGCTCACGGTTTTGGTGATGGGCACCAACGACCTCGCGAAAGAGCTGTACGCCGAACATGTACCTGGTCGCGCTCCGCTGCAGTTCGGATTGCAGAAGTGTCTTATGGCGGCGCGTTTGGCCGGCAAGGTCATCCTCGATGGTGTCTACAACGACATCAAAGACGACGAGGGCTTTCGTGCCGAGTCACTCCAAGGCAAGCAGTTCGGTTTCGATGGCAAGACGCTGATCCACCCGAGTCAGGTCGAACCATGCAACGACGTGTTTGCCCCGTCCGACGACGAAATCGAACATTCCCGCAAGGTGATCGCTGCATTCAACGAGGCGCAGGCCGAAGGCCGAGGCGTCGTCACCGTCGACGGCCGGATGATTGAGAATCTGCACGTTGACAATGCACTGCGAATCCTCGCAGTGGCCGACGCAATCGCGGCGCTCGGTTAACGACGCGGGTTAGCGGTTCACTTCACCGCATCGAGCATGCGGCGGGCGATCACCTTGAGGCACAGAGTCTCGTCGGCACCTTCAAAGATCGACAGCACGCGTGCGTCGACGAAGTAGCGACTGACGTTGTATTCCTCCGCATAGCCAAAGCCACCGTGGATCTGCATTGCCTCACGCGCGACCCACTCAGCGGCCTTGCACACGTAGGCCTTGACCATCGAAGCCTCGAGGAGCCCCCCGCCGTTCGCCATCATCTTGGCGACCTCATAGGAGAACTGACGAGCGGCCTGAGTGAGCACCACCATGCGGCCGAGCTTGGCCTGGGTGAGCTGGTAGTCGGCGATGGGTTGGCCAAAGACGACGCGGTCGAGCGCGTATTGATGAGCATCTTCGTATGCGGCTTGCATGACGCCGACGGCACGAGCAGCGGTCTGCAAACGGCCGTTTTCGAAACCAGCCATTTGGTAATAGAAACCCTTGCCGAGGCCTTCGTCGCCACCAACCTGATTTGCCTCGGACACAAACCAGTTATCGAACGCGATTTCGTAGGAGTGCATGCCGCGGTAGCCGATGGTGTCGATTGCTCGGCCTTCCATCTTTCCGCCACCGGGTGCGCCGCCGTCGACGCCGGACTCTTGAACAAAAGCGAAACCGTGGCCTTCGCCACGGGGCTTGGGCACCACAAACATCGTGAGTGCTTTGTGCGTGAGTGACTTGTCGGTGTTGGTGCGAGCGAGAAGCATCAGAGCATCAGCACGAGCGCCAAACGTGCACCATGTCTTTACGCCGTTGATGAGCCAACCGCCGTCGGTAGGTGTGGCTGTGGCCTTCACGCCGGCAACGTCGGATCCGTAATCGGGTTCGGTCACGGCTACAGCCGCCATCACTTCGGCCGAGGCCAACTTGGGAAGCCATTCGCGCCGTTGCGCTTCGGTTCCACCGGCCAAAAGGGCACGAGTGAGGATTTCCGGGCGGGTAATGAGTGAACCGCCGGCACCGAGTGACACCTTTGCGAGTTCTTCCGTGGCTACGACCATGCCCATGTACTCGCTCTCGCCACCTTCGCTATACCCGTCGTATTCGACTGGCACCGAAAGTCCGAACCCACCGAGTTCAGCGAGTCCTTGAATGAGGTCCTCAGGAATATCGGAGTTCTCGCGATGAATGTGCTCGGCAACTGGACCGATCTTTTCGTTCGCGAATCGGCGGAAGGTGTCCTGCACCAGTTCGAAGTCGCTGTCGAG
>WLGJ01000215.1 GCA_009703275.1 Actinomycetota bacterium | reverse complement strand
GACTTCTTCTCAAACGAAAAGTCGGTCACGTTCGAAAAGGCCGACACGCTCAAGATCGAACTCGTGAGCAACGACGGCACCACCACCGTACTGAAAGAAAAGCTTCCAGTTCTTGCGGGCGAAATCGTTGACGCAACATTCATGAGCGCCAAAGCACTCGACGCATTCCTTGCTGCGCAGATTGCCGATGCCAAAGCACAAAACGTTCTGTTCTCGATTCACCTCAAGGCCACGATGATGAAGGTCTCCGACCCCATCATCTTCGGTCACGCAGTGAACGCATACTTCGGTGACGTGTTCACCAAGCACCCGGCTGCATTCGAAGGTCTCGGCGTCAACGTGAACGACGGCATGGCCGATGTGCTTTCCCGCATCGAGACACTTTCCGACACACAGCAGACCGCCATCGAAGCCGACATCTCAATCGCAATGTTGAACGGCCCCGAACTCGCAATGGTCGATTCCGATAAGGGCATCACCAACCTGCACGTACCCAGCGACGTCATCGTCGACGCTTCGATGCCCGCCATGATTCGCGACAGCGGAAAGATGTGGAATCCAGAAGGCGAACGCCAGGACTGCAAGGCCGTCATTCCCGACTCTTCCTATGCGGGCGTCTACACAGCGGTCATCGCTGACTGCAAGGCCAACGGAGCGTTCGACCCAACCACGATGGGCACCATTCCCAACGTGGGCCTCATGGCACAAAAGGCCGAGGAATACGGTTCGCACGACAAGACGTTTGAGATTGCCGTCAACGGCACCGTGCGCATCACCGACAGCAGCGGCAACGTCGTCATGGAACACGTTGTTGAAGCCGGCGACATCTGGCGTGCATGCCAGGCCAAGGACGCTCCGATTCGCGACTGGGTGAAGCTCGCCGTTTCTCGTTCACGCCTTTCCAACACGCCCGCCGTGTTCTGGCTCGACGAGAACCGTGCGCATGACGCACAAATCATCGCGAAGGTGAAGCAGTACCTCCCCGAGCACGACACCACCGGCCTCACCATCGAGATCATGGCGCCCGAAGCAGCGTGCACGTTCTCGCTCGCCCGTGCCCGCAAGGGTGAAGACACCATTTCAGTCACCGGCAACGTGTTGCGCGATTACCTCACCGACTTGTTCCCCATCATGGAACTCGGCACCAGCGCCAAGATGCTTTCGATCGTTCCGCTTATGAACGGTGGCGGCCTGTTTGAAACCGGCGCCGGCGGTTCTGCCCCGAAGCATGTGCAGCAGTTCGTGAAGGAAAACCACCTTCGTTGGGATTCGCTCGGCGAGTTCCTTGCGTTGGCGGCGTCACTTGAACATCTCGCACAGGTGTCGAACAACAACACTGCGCAGGTTCTTGCCGACACACTCGACCGTGCAACCGGTTCGGTGCTCAACGAAAACCGTTCGCCCTCACGCAAGGTGAACGAACTCGATAACCGCGGCAGCCACTTCTTCCTTGCGCTCTACTGGGCCCAAGAACTGGCCAAGCAGACCGACGATCCCGCACTCGCTGCGAAGTTCGCTCCGATTGCCGAAGCGCTTACCTCGAAGCAGGCCGAGATCGTTGACGAACTCAACGCCGTGCAGGGCAAGCCCGTCGACATCGGTGGCTACTACATGCCCGACGATGCGAAGGTCATTGCTGCGATGCGTCCAAGTGCGACGTTCAACGCAATCATCGACGCAATCTGATCGAGCCTGCGCTTAGAGCGGATTGGTGATTGCTCCCCGATCGGCTCCCGATACCAATCGCGCATACTTGCCCAAAACTCCGGACGGATAGCCATTCGCTCGCGGCGACCACCCGATCTTTCGCTTTTCGAGTTCCTCCGCCGATACCAACACATCAAGTCGTTTCGTCAGCACATCGATTTCGATGACGTCGCCGTCGTTCACAAATGCGATCGGACCACCATCGACTGCCTCAGGCGCAACATGGCCGATGCAGAACCCCCATGTACCTCCTGAGAATCGACCGTCGGTAACAAGCGCGCAATCAGCGCCGCGTCCCGCACCTTTGAGGGCACCGGTGACAGCGAGCATCTCGCGCATTCCCGGCCCACCCTTGGGCCCTTCGTAACGAATCACCAAAACCGTTTCCGGCTCAATGGTTCCAGCAACGATCGCGTCCATCGCCTCGGCTTCGCCATCAAATACCCGGGCACGTCCAGTGAATCGGCGCTGATCTTCGGTAAGCCCGGCCACTTTCACGACCGAACCGTTCGGCGCAAGAGAACCGCTGAGTACGACGATGCCGCCGTCGGCATGGATCGGGTTCTGCACAGAACGAATGACCACGCCATCGGGCGCCGGCGGTTGAAGTGCTTCAAGATTCTCCGCCATCGTGCGTCCGGTGACCGTCAGACAATCGCCATGAAGAAGTCCGTTGTCGAGAAGATGCTGGAGCACCATCGGCACCCCTCCCACGCGATCAAGATCGGTCATGTGGAATCTTCCACCCGGCTTCATGTCGGCGATCAGCGGAACTCGCGCTGCAATCCGGTTGAAGTCTTCGAGATCGAGTTCGACTCCTGCTTCGTTTGCAATTGCCAAAAGATGAAGTACGGCGTTGGTTGAACCGCCAAGAGCGTTCAACATCGTGATCCCATTCTCAAACGCTTTGCGGGTCAGGATGTCGTGGGTTCGGAGGCCAAGGCGCAACATTTCGACTACCGCTTCTCCGGAACGGTAGGCATCGTCTTCGCGTCGTGGATCGATCGCTGGCGGCGAGGCCGATCCCGGTAGCGAAAGCCCCATTGCTTCGCAGATCGAAGCCATCGTGTTTGCGGTGAACATTCCACCGCAGGCGCCCTCACTTGGGCAGGCTTTGCGCTCGATCTGACCGAGCTCGTCGAGAGTCATCGTTCCTGCAGCACACGCTCCGACTGCTTCAAACACGGTCGTGATGTCGATCGCTGCACCATTGTGTTCGCCAGGGAGAATTGAACCGTTGTAAACGATCACCGCAGGAAGATCGAGTCTGGCGGCGGCCATCATCATTCCGGGAATCGACTTGTCACAACCGCAGGTCAGCACCATGCCATCAAGACGTTCGGCATGAATTACCGCTTCGACCGAATCGCAGATCACCTCTCGGGAAACGAGCGAAGCTCGCATTCCTTCGTGCCCCATCGAAATGCCATCGGAGACAGTGATGGT
>WLGJ01000214.1 GCA_009703275.1 Actinomycetota bacterium | reverse complement strand
GACGAGCAAGCGCGCGCCAACGGTCGCCGTCATCAGCACTACCGGTGAAACCGCCGGGCGGTTCGCTGGCTTGAATGCTGAATCGAAATGGCTTTTGGCGGGGGAGTCGAACGCTCATAGTGAAATCCTTTCAGCGCATTGCTGCGCCGGCGTCGATGGGCAACGTGATGCCCGTAACCATGCGGGCCTCATCGGAACTGATCCACAGCAGCGCATTGGAAATGTCATCAACCTTTTGTGCGCCACCATCGAGTGGGCGCTGTCCCGTGTAGGCGCCAGTGGTGCGGGGGTCTTCGGCGATGATGCGAGGCACATCCGGGTCGTGGCCCATCACCGTGTCGACGGCGCCGGGGTGAAGGGTGTTGACACGAATGTCGTACTGGCCAACCTCGAGCGTGAGCGAACGCATAAGACCCACGAGGCCGTGCTTCGTTGCGGCGTAGTGGCCGAGATAGGAATAGCCGCGCAAGCCAGCGGCCGAACTGATGAACGTGATCGCACCACCGTTGCCGGCTTCGATCATTGCGGGCAGACCTGCCTTCACCGTGCGCCATACGCCGGTGAGATTTACATCAAGAACGATGGCCCAATGTTCCTCGGGAACTTCCCAGGTCAGGTGATAACTGGCGACACCGGCGTTGGCGACGATGACATCGAGTCGACCGAACCGATCGATGCCTTCAGCCACAGCGGCGTCGAGCGCGGCCTGGTTTCGAACGTCGGCCACATGGGCGACGATGCCGCGACCTTCTTGTTCAACGAGCCGTGCGGTCTCTCGTAGGTCTTCTTCGGTGGCGGCTTCATAGGCGACGTCGGGGAGGATCGGGGCGCACGCGTCGACGGCGATGATGTTGGCGCCCTCGGCGGCGAAACGGCGGGCATGGGCCCGGCCCTGGCCGCGGGCCGCACCTGTAATCAGTACGACTTTGTTTTCAAACCGACCAGCGTTGCGACTCACGGTTCCCCTTCTTCCCGTCTTTGCCTCCACCGGTCAATTCCGGCATCCCTTTCCTACTACCTCTAGCGTTTCGGTATGGCTCCTGAGATCGCTGATGCCCTGACCGACTTCACTCGCGGATCGTTCACTTTTGAAGGCGAGACCCACGAGGTCTTCCGCAGTGGCACGGGACCAGCGGTGATCGTTATGGCTGAGATCCCGGGCATCACGCCGAATGTGGCGAACTTTGCTCGTCGGGTGCGTGAACTCGGGTGCTCGGTCTACTTGCCCGTGCTCTTCGGAACGCCTGGTCGGGCCCCGAGCGGTAGCTACATCGCGAAGTCGATGGCGAAGGGATGCGTGTCAAAAGAGTTCGCCGCGTTCGCAACGGGAAAGACCGAACCGTTGTCGATCTGGTTGCGAGCGCTAGCTCGTCATGCGCACGCGGAATGCGGAGGGCCCGGTGTCGGAGCGATCGGAATGTGCTTTACCGGTGGCTTCGCTCTTGGCATGACCGTTGATCCCTCGGTGATCGCGCCGGTACTTAGTCAGCCCTCGTTGCCGTTGCCCATTTCAAAAAAGGCAAAGGCGAGTATTCACCTTTCGCCGGAGGATCTGCGCGTCGTCAAAGACCGCGTTGCCAACGACGACATCTGTGTTCTTGGTATGCGATTCACCAACGACCGCGCAGTACCGGCCGAACGTTTCGCAACGTTGCGTCGAGAGCTTGGTGATGGATTCATTGGCATTGAGATCGATTCTTCTGAAGGCAACGAATGGGGCAACCCAAAGAACGCACATTCAGTGGTGACCGAACATTTGGTTGATGAGCCCGGGCACCCGACTCGAGCTGCGCTTGATCAGGTGCTGGAGTTCTTCCGGGAGCGCCTTCTTCCCCCGGGGTGAGCCGACTCAGAGCGTCACAAGGCGCCGGTAGGGTGACCGCACCATGACTTCCCTTTTCGACGACGGCCCGTCGCGCCCGAACTCCGACCTCCTCGAGGGCCTCAATCCCGTCCAGCACGAGGCCGTGACCCACGCCGAAGGCCCGCTGCTCATCATCGCTGGCGCCGGTTCGGGCAAGACCCGTGTGCTCACCCAGCGCATTGCTCACCTCATTCGCGACCTTGGTGTGTCGCCGTTCGAAATCCTCGCCATCACCTTCACGAATAAGGCCGCTGGCGAGATGAAAGAACGGGTGGCCGCGCTTGTTGGTCCGGTGGCCGAAAAGATGTGGGTCTCGACCTTTCACTCTGCATGCGTTCGTATCCTGCGCCGCGACGGCAGCCGACTCGGCTTTCCATCGTCTTTCACGATCTACGACCAATCCGATGCCGAACGCCTCACGGGCTATTGCATTCGTGACCTTGGTCTCGATCCCAAGAAGTTCCCTTCACGCTCGGTGCACAGCTCTATTTCTGCGGCCAAGAACGAAGGGCTCGACCCCGCCAGTTTCGCGGCACGAGCAGGCTCCATTTTCGATCGCAAGATCGCCGAGGTTTTCGTTGACTACCAGGCCCGCCTTCTCAAAGCCGGCGCGATGGATTTCGACGATCTGCTCACCAACACCGTGAAGCTATTCCGCGAACACCCCGATGTTCTCGAAACCTACCAACGCCGATTCCGTCACGTTCTTGTTGACGAATATCAAGACACCAACCATGTGCAGAACGAAATGGTGCTCATGCTCGGCGCGCAGCATCACAACGTCTGTGTGGTGGGCGATGGGGATCAGTGCCTTGTTCTTGGAACGCAGATTGCGACAACACGGGGCACCGTTCCGGCCGAAGAGGTGCGCGTTGGCGATGAATTGATCGGATCGGACGGTCGCGACGGCGCCGTATCGGGAACCGTGTCGGCGGTGTGGCCGGGTGAGTACGAAGGTCCAGTTGTGACTGCCTTTGCAGGTGGCAAGGAGCTCACCGGAACCCCGCACCACATCGTTCCTGCCCGCATGGAGGCAGATCCGGGCAAATGGTTTGTGTACCTGATGTTCCGTTCGGATCGGGGCTGGCGTGTGGGTCAGACCAAATCGATTCGCACCGACAGTCGTGGTTATCGCCAGTTGGGTTATCGAGTCAGGGCAGCTCAGGAGCACGCTGACGCGCTCTGGGTACTTCGGGTCTGTGGAACGCAGGCCGAGGCCTCGTATTGGGAGGAGTACTTCTCCGTTGCCTACGGCATTCCCACGACGTGTTTTCACGCGCAGGGCCGCGATCT
>WLGJ01000213.1 GCA_009703275.1 Actinomycetota bacterium | reverse complement strand
GTGAATGCTCGAGCGTCGTAGAGGCTCGGCGGACTTAGTACGGCAACTCAACCTGACGAGGCAGGAGTTGGTAGGCAGGATTGAGAATTGTGAGCAGTCGATGATGCTCGCTTGTCATGCCTTCGACGATGAGATGAGTGCCGAGGTGGACGCCACCCAAGGTGCGACGGCCGAGGAACACCACGGTGATTCCGCCAGTTTCGTCGGCAAGCGTGAGCTCAAGGCTCGCGACCTGATCGGCCCATGGTTGCACCCGAAGGGCTTTGACTCGGCCTGCAACCTTGACCTTCTCGCGCCACTTCACATCGGCAATCGGCACAACGCCAGTGAGGGAGCGAGCCCCAAGGTCGGCGAACTGCCTTTTGGTTTGATCAGTGCGCTCTTTTTCGAGACGCTTCGCGCTACCTGAGAACAGCCCCATTTCAGTGGCGAATTCCTGTTGTTCCCGACATCGAACCGGTCTCGACCTTATGTATGTGTTGGCCCTTTGAGGTTCTCGTCAAGTGGTACGGAACAAAAGTCACGTTTGCGTGCGGGACGTCGGCGAGCGCCTTGGCGATCCCGTCGGCAGTGTGGTCATGAAGGAATCGATGCCATCCTGAGCGGTATTCGCGCCGGGGGATGAGAATCGTGACTTCGGTTTCACCATCGGCAGCGAGTTCGGAGACAACCTCAAGGACGGTTCGGTTGATTCTTCGATCGGGACATTCGCGAACATCGAGAGAAATCTGCTTGAGCGGCAGGTTGCTCCACTCTCTTGAGAGTTCTTGAGCCTTTTGTTCGTCGACAGCGATATGAACTGCATCAAGTCGATCGGGATTCAGCGTGCGGGCGTATTGAATTGCACGAGCAGAGGTGCGATCAATTTTGTCGATGAGTACGACGACGGCGTGACGCTTGAGGATGGGAGCAGTGGCAGCGAGCGTTGCGTCTTCTGCGAGTTCAGCCTTTTCCGCTTCGTATTGGTGATTCAGGCGGACGACCACCCATACGAAGATTGGAATCATCAAAAGAATGACCCACGCGCCGTCAACAAATTTTGTCGCGCTGATAACCACCGTGACGACAGCAGTAACAATCCCACCGATGCCGTTAATGAGCAGACCGGTCTTCCACCCTTGTTCCTTCAAACGGATGTGGTGACGGGCCATACCGGCCTGGGACAAGGTGAAACTAAGGAAGACGCCAATTGCGTAAAGCGGAATGAGGCGGCTCACGTCGGCGCCAAGAATGACGACGAGCACCGCAGCCATAATGGCGAGCGCCAAGATGCCGTTGCTGTACACCAGGCGATGGCCGCGTTTGGTGAGTTGTCGCGGCAAGAAGGAGTCTTCTGCTTGAAAGCTGGCGAGACGAGGGAAGTCGGCAAAGCCAGTATTGGCGGCCATGATCAAGATGAACATCGTTGCGAACTGGGTAAAGACGAACATCACTCGACCAAATCCCGAGCTGCCGTAGACACCCTCGGCGATCTGGGCAATGACGGTCTTGCCGGCCACGGGGATGGTGTGGAGTTCAGAGGCGAGCCATGAAATACCAACGAACATGAGCCCGAGCATCGTTCCCATGATGACGAGTGTCTGTGCTGCGTTTTTCCACGATGGCTCACGGAAGGCCGGAACGCCGTTAGAAATTGCCTCAACGCCTGTCACTGCTGCGCCACCCGATGCAAATGCGTGCAGGACGAGAAACCAACCAACCGCGCTGATGCCAAGGGCTTCGTGGGCTTGTTCTGGGTTCATCTCCTCGATGGAAATTTGATCGAGGCCTCCGCCAAACCCTGCCTTGTACAGCCCGTAGCCGATCATGAGGGCCATAGCGACGACGAATGCGTAGGTCGGGACAGCGAAAATACGTCCTGATTCCTTCACGCCTCGAAGGTTGCCGAGCGCAACAACTGCGATGAAGAAGAGAGCAATGAAGACTCGGTAGGGATAGAGCTCTGAGAAAACTGAGTAGAGGGCAGCGGTTCCGGCCGATGCCGAAACGGCAACAACCAAGATGTAATCGGTAAGGAGGGAAACGCCGGCGACCTGGGCGGGAAGAACACCAAGGTTGTCTTTCGTGACGATGTATGCGCCGCCTGCCGACGGATAGGCCTTGATCGTTTGGCGATAGCTCAAAACCAAGATGATCAACACACCGATCATCGCGAACGTGATTGGCATCACGAATTGGAATGCAACAAGACCAACACCTGCGATCAGCAAGGTATGAAGAATCTCTTCTGTTGCGTACGCCGCTGATGAAAGGTTGTCCGAAGCAAAGACTGCGAGTGCAGTTGGTTTGCCGAGTCGCTCGTGTTCGAGTTGGTCGGTGTTTAGCGGACGACCAAGCAGTCGGTTTTTGAATCGAAACGACCGACTTTCAGGGATCGGTGTTCGAGAAGACGGCGGTAGTGGTGCCGGGCCGCCGGGGGAGGGACTCGCAGTGGGAGTTGTCATGACCCACCTAGTTGACACCCGCAGGGCCACTCAGCGCAATCACCCGTGATCCAAATCACATTGCCGAAACCTGAACAGGCACATCGTCGGGTTTGACCAATGAGGGGTTGGGGAATTGTTGGTCGAACTGGTGGCTAGCCTTCAGTCCTCACCCCCGGCGCAGTCTGTGCCGGGCGTACGCGCGTGTCCTGAGGTCCAATGGCTCTGTCCGATCTGATCCCGATGATGGCCGATGAGCCCGCGCTCGTCTCGATCCTCGGACGTCGTGAAGGTTCCATCGTCATCCCGGAACCAGCCCGAGCCATCACGATTTCTTCACTGGTTGACCGGGCTGAGCGTCGACCGGTGGTGGTTGGCGTCCCTACGACCGCAGAAGCCGAGCGTCTCGTGCATGACCTCGCAGCGTTCCTCGGGCCCGATGACGTCGAGTTGTTCCCGGCGTGGGAAACGCTCCCGTTCGAACGGGTG
Source organism: Actinomycetota bacterium (assembly GCA_009703275.1). Taxonomy (GTDB): domain Bacteria; phylum Actinomycetota; class Acidimicrobiia; order Acidimicrobiales; family Acidimicrobilacustridaceae; genus Acidimicrobilacustris. Next base: position 245 of record WLGJ01000213.1, on the reverse strand, counting down.
AGTCCCGCAATCGACACGATGGGTCGACGTTCGCGAGTGCTGTGGCGTCTCCATGAACCCGAACGAGCCCCGGCCGTGATCGTGGCGCCGGTTCGGGCGCTCGTTCAGCGTCTTGGTCCTCATGTCGGAGAAATCGAACCCATCACAATTGGTGTTGGCGACGTTGCGGATCCTGTTGAACTCATCGAACAACTTGTGAGCTTCGGCTACCGACGCGAAGTCCAGGTGGAACATCGTGGCGAGGT
>WLGJ01000212.1 GCA_009703275.1 Actinomycetota bacterium | reverse complement strand
GCACCCACAGCAAGGGGGCGGAAGAAGTCCTTGGGATTTCGCATCCCCTGAAACTATCGGCCGCCGGCCCCCGGCAGAGCCGTCGGTTGGGCCGATTCCTTCACCATGAAGCCGCTTCGGCCCTGAAGTTGGAAGGAATCGACCAATCCAAGGATTCGACGCACCGCATCTTCGGTGCCGACACCGGAAGAATGAATGTTCGAGACGAGGTTCCGCTGTGCATCGGTGTCCCCGCTTCGGGGACGATGAGCCATATAGGCAGAAAGGCTTTCAGCAGTCGCTAGCCCAGGACGCTCGCCGACGAGAAGGATCACGTTCTGCGCATCAAGAGCCTCGCCGATGTCGTTTATGACCCCAACACGGCAATGGCGGACAAAAAACGGACGACCTACCGACCAACCGCGGGCCGACGCCTGATCAATGAGCGGACCGAGTAACGACGGGACCTGCGCTCGCACCGCTAGCGGGGAGAGGCCGTCTCCAACTACGAATTGCACGTCAACGCCGGACGGACAGTTCGCACGCAACGTTTCGGCAACACCGACAGCAAGGCGGCGACCTTTATCTGGCCGGGCCAAGTACTCCTCGTGAGAGTCGGCTTGCGTTGCAACTTCAAAAAGATCAAAGCGCTCGACAAGTTCACTCATTGGCGGCTCGGCAAGCGAGAGCGATGCACTTAGAGCATCTTTCGCAAATGCGTGGTCGGCGCGAAGTTGCAGTTGCGTAGAGGTCCGATACGCCGTTCCGGTTCGACCAATGAACAAGCGTGCGGGTGTCACTTCAGAAACATTGCCGCCAGCATCGACCGCCTGTTGAATCGGGCTGGGAAGGTTTTCGCTCACAGACCCAACTCCTTCACCGAATTGGTGAACGCCAGCAGCGAATCAGGACCAGTCGCCGCAAGTTCCGACAACTTCCCACCTTCATAGATTCCAGTTTGCTCAAGCCACTCTTCGAACTCAGGTGCGGCACGCGCACCGACGAGTTCACGCACTCCAGCAGCATCGTGATAGCTGGTGGACTGATAGTTGAGCATCACATCATCAGAACCAGGTACACCCATCACAAAGTTGCAGCCTGCAGTGGCAAGAAGAACAAGCAGCTGATCGGTTGTGTCTTGGTTCGCTTCAACGTGATTGGTGTAGCAAATGTCGATCCCCATCGGCAGGCCAAGCAATTTGCCCATGAAGTGATCTTCCAAACCGGCTCGCATGATTTCCCGCTCGTTGGCGAGATATTCCGGCCCAATAAAACCAACGACCGAATTCACGAGGAATGGATCAAAGGCGCGCGCAACTCCGTAGGCACGCGCCTCGCAGGTGAGCTGATCAATCCCACCATGACCGTCAACCGAAAGCGCAGTGCCTTGACCAGTTTCGAAATACATGACGTTGTCGCCAATGAATTCGTCGCGTCCTGCATGTGAGGCCAAGACCGCTTCTCGCCCTTCGGCCAGCCCTTGCAACGTGACTCCAAACCCAGCATTCGTTGCTTCGGTGCCACCAATGCTTTGGAACAGAAGGTCGACAGGAGCACCTCGCTCAAGCGCTGCAAGTTGGGTCGTGAAGTGAGCGAGCACACATGATTGCGTCGGAGCACCGACAGCGCTGATCAGATCGTGAAGCGCATGTTCGAGTGCGATGACGTTCTCGATGGAGTCGCCCGCCGGATTCACTCCGATGACTGCATCTCCGCAGCCGAAAAGCAGTCCATCGAGGGCTGAAAGCAACACACCGGCAATGTCATCTGTTGGATGATTGGGCTGCACTCGAACTCCGAGGACTCCACGCCCACCCATTGTGTTTCGGCACTTCGTGATAACCCGCAACGATGCCGCCGCAGTGATGAGATCTCGTGCGCTCATGATCCGGGCAACGCCAGCAACCATCTCAGGTGTGAGCGCCCCCTTCAGCCCACGCTCCCACTCAGAAGCGAAGGATGGGGACAGCACGAGTTCACGAAGTTCGCCCACAGACAGCGAACGAATCGCAGCAAAGGCTTGATGATCAACCGACGAGACGATCAGTCCTGTCACATCGTCTTCAATCAATGGCTCATCGAGGAAGGCAAGAAGTGGAACGTCGGCCAGCGCCAACTTGGCCGCCACCCGTTCCCGTTCCGAACTCGCTGAAATTCCCGCCAGCCGATCGCCTGCCTTGGGTTCATTGGCGCGCGCCATGAGCTCACGAAGGTCAGCAAAGACGAAGGATTCACCGCGCAGCGTGACCGAACGCTTCACGCGCTCACCAGATCGTCCGGCACCACTTGTTCAGTCAGCAACGTTGCGAACCGAGCAGGATCGCCGCCGACCCAGTTACGACAGAGCGGCAAGCCTTCGACATAACAAGAGATGTACGCGCGCCAAGTAGGCGATGTCAGAAACTCAATCGCTTTCGTCGCCCGAGCGTGCGGAAGCAATCCCCAACGTTCGATGTAGGCAACAACGTCATCGATGGCTGCGCCATCTTCATGCAGCAGCCACGCGGCGTTGGCCCGAACAGCGTCCATCGATTCACTCGCAACGCGGACAGCGTGAGCAACCTCCGGATCAAACTCGATGCCGTTACTACGCAGGTGTTCGGCAACCACTAGATCAGGGAACTCACCAGCGATGATCTCCAACGCCAGGTCGGCCAGCCCTTCGGCAATCAGGCACTGCGGCGTTCCCACACAAAAGATTGACTCTTCTTGCCAACCACGAGAACGAACGAGCCCAGCTTCTTTGCGTGAGTGTTCGGTGTGGTGGCCGGGATAGGCCTCGTGGGCAACGAGATGCCCGATGCTGGTGGCGAGCACCGGAAGGTCGGTGTTGATGGCTACGCGACTTTGCAGGTTTCCCTCGTAGTAGTTGAAGCCCGACCACGGCTGATTCGTTGCGAGCTCCCAGGCGATGTGTTCGCCCTCAGGCAAACCGAACGTTCGCTGCGTCCGTTCGCGAAAGTCCTCTGCAATCGTTCGGAGCACAGCATCAAGACGATCAACCGGGATCGCTTGAGCTTCACGCCACGAAATGATTCGCTCGCGCACGGGTCCGCTGCCCGGGAGTACCGCATCAAGTCGCTCATGGGCCGCTGCGAATTGATCTTCATCGCGGAATGTGGGCCGAACCCCGTAACACCATTCCACCTCGTCGACGTAGGAGATCTCCTCCCCCGCCATCTTGCG
>WLGJ01000211.1 GCA_009703275.1 Actinomycetota bacterium | reverse complement strand
CGAACTGCGTGAGGATGTAGGGATTGCCGATGCCGCCCCAACCGAAGATTGCGCCGTCGGCTTGTGCGAAGACAATGCCGTTCAGGCTCATTGTTCCGGCCTGAATGATCACGCCGACGACAGCGAGCACCATCGGGAGTTCGTACGCAATGAGCTGACCAGCTGCGCGAAGGGCACCCATGAGCGAGTACTTGCTGGCTGAAGCCCAGCCGGCCATGAGCACGCCGATCACTGACAGTGATGAGATGGCAAGGACAAAGAAGACACCAACGTCGAGGTCGGCAACCACAAGACGCATCGACGCCGGAAGCGCAACATAGAGAAGCAGCGTCGACATGAGGACGACGAGCGGTGCAACCTTGAAGACCCAACGATCGGCACCATTCGGCGCGATGTCTTCCTTCTGAAGGAACTTCACCCCGTCAGCAAGAAGCTGCAGTGTTCCGCGCGGGCCAGCTTCTTGCGGACCAAGACGGCTCTGCATCCAGGACATGATCTTGAACAAGAAGACCATGCCGAGAATGAGCGCTGTGGTGGGAACAACTGCACTGACAACAACGACCTTGATAAGGGTCGAAAGCCAGTACGGCGGATCGAAGGAAGCGAGAAGAAGCGTCATCGGTCGATGTCACCCAAGATGAAGTACAGGCTGCCGAGAATCGAGATGAGGTCGGGAACGTATGCGCCCCGAGCCACCCACGGCACGATGGAAATGTTGTTGAACGATGCCGAACGGATCTTGACCCGGAAAGGGACGAGATCGCCCTTCGACACCACGTAGTAACCCATTTCGCCGAGAGGGTTCTCGGTGGCGACATAGGCCTCGCCCTCGGGCACCTTGATGATGCGCGGGACCTTCGCCATGACTGGTCCACTTGGAATGGTGTCGAGAAGTTGCTTGACGATCTTTGCCGCTTCACGGGTTTCTTGAAGTCGGACCCAGGTGCGTGCGAAGCAGTCACCATCGGGATGAGTCCAGACCTTCCAGTCGGCCTTGTCATAGACGAGACCCGGAGGACAGTTGTCTCGGCGGAGATCCCAGTCGACGCCTGAGGCACGAAGGTTGGCCCCGGAGAGTCCGTAAGAGAGCGCTGTTTCAGCGGGGATGACGCCGATGCCACGTGTACGGGCCTGGAAGATTTCGTTGCCAACGAGGAGATCTTCCAACTCGTCGCAGAAGGCAAGGAGTTTGTCCATCGCCGTATGCGAGGAGTCGATCCAACCCTTGGGGAGATCGTCCTTAAGACCGCCGATGCGATCGAAGTTCGGATGGAAACGACCACCGGTGGCTGACTCGATCTGGTTGAGCACCCATTCGCGATCACGGAATGCGTAGAAGCCTGCGGTCATGCCGCCGAGCTGCAAACCAAAGTCGCCAAGGAAGAGTGAAATGTTCGCGATTCGCGACATTTCGAAAAGAATGGTGCGGATCCACTGAGCACGAGGCGGTGCTTCAACATCCATGAGCTTTTCGGCGGCGAGGATGAACGGAACCTCGTTGGCGAAACTTCCGAGCCAGTCGATGCGGTTAATGAGCGCATTGATCTGCGGATAGGTACGAACCTCAGTGAGCTTTTCGTAACCACGATGCATGTAGCCACACATCGGTTCGGCGGAGATGACCTGTTCGCCATCAAGACGAGCGATGATGCGCAGCGTGCCGTGTGTAGCCGGATGCTGCGGACCCATGTTGAGGGTCATGCCCTCGGTTTCGAAATCGAGGTTGACGCGATTGTCAACGGCCTCGGCGGCGAGTGCGGCAACTGATTGCGGATCGCTAACGGCGGTCATTCGCCCTCACCTTCCTCGTCGGCAACACCAGGCATTGGTTCGACATCGACGATGCCGGGCCACGGGCGAACCCGACGAGCCAGCAACGGGAAATCTTTACGAAGGGGATGCCCCACAAAATCGGCAGGCAAGTACAGGTTGATCATGTTCGGATGCCCGTCGAAAGAAAAGCCAAACATCTCGCGAGCTTCACGTTCGTGCCAGTTCGCACCGGCGTAGACGTTCGACCAGGTTCCTGCAGTGAGATCGTCATCGGGAAGGTCGCACTTAAATGTGATTCCCATCCCGGCAGTAATTGAATAGACCCGAGCAAGAAGTTGGAATCGGGTTTCGCCACCGGCGTAACCCTGCACCATTGCTTCTGGTTCCTTTGCGGGTGCACCGGAAACAATTCGGTCTTCTTGTGAATCCATGTCGCGACCGAATGGCGACGGAAGCCAATCGATCGCCGAGAGAAAGTCGAAAAAGCGATAGCCCATGGCCTTCGCTGCTTCAGCCGCTGCGACCCAGTTGGCGCGATCGACGCGAATCCAGAGGTCGTCACCGGGACGAATATGCGATCCAACGACACCCTCGCCAAGGCGCGCGGTAACTTCGGCCAGAACGGCCTCTCGCGCCTCGTCAATCTGTGGCGCTGCCGCTTCGGGCGTCTCAGTGTCAGCCGACGACAATTGGCTCACCCTTCCAACGCTCGGCCATGTCCTCATGCGCAATGCGCTCCTGCAGAAGGATGATGCCTTCAAGGAGAGCTTCGGGACGTGGCGGGCAACCAGGAACGTAAACGTCGACTGGAATCAGCTGATCGACACCCTTGGTGACCGAGTAGCTGTCCCAGTAGGGGCCACCGCAGTTGGCGCAGGATCCCATGGAGATGACGTACTTGGGGTCGGGCATCTGCTCGTAAAGACGAACGACGGCCGGTGCGAGTTTGTCAGTAACGGTGCCGGCGATGACCACGAGGTCGGCCTGACGAGGACTGGCCGGGAACGGGATGACGCCGAGACGCATCACGTCGTAACGAGGCGAAGCGAACGCTGCACCCATTTCGATAGCGCAACACGCAAGGCCCCACTGGTACGCCCAGATGGAGTACTTCCGAGAAATATTGAGGAGTTTTGCGAGCGGCTTGGGCAGCTTGCCGCTTTCGACTAAGCCCATTGAAGCACCTTCTTGCGCCAGGCATACAGGAGCCCGAGGGCCAGGATGACAACGAAAATCAACATCTCGATAAGGCCGAAGACGCCGTAGGTCTCGAGTCGTGTTGCCCACGGGAACATGAAGACCGCTTCGACGTCGAACATGACGAAGAGGAGGGCATAGATGTAATAGCGGATTTGGCTCTGCGACCAGCCACTGCCGACCGGATCAACACCGG
>WLGJ01000210.1 GCA_009703275.1 Actinomycetota bacterium | reverse complement strand
GTGGCTGATGTTCCGCCAACGGAACCAAAGCCCCCGAAAGCTCCGGGCGTGATTCGTAGCTCATTCACATGGCGAGTCGGTGTGTTCATCGCCGCATTCGTTTTCGTAATTCTTTTCGGGCTCGCCTTCATTTGGTGGACGGGCACAAAGACTTGGTATGTGGGCGTTGATGGCGACAACGTCGCCATATTCAACGGAAAACCTGGAGGTGTCCTCTGGATTCAGCCGTCACTGGCTGAGGATTCCGACCTTCTCGTCGCGAATGTGCCAGCCGCAGCGATGGTCGATCTGGAGAATGGAGTTGAGCAACCTTCGTTGAAGTCGGCTCGCATCTATATCGACAAGCTCATTGAGCAGAATGCGAAGACGACGACTACGACGACGTCAACAGTGACTTCGAGCACCACCACCTCGAGTACCACCACAACGATCGCGCAGTGACTTCGTGACGGGTCGTCGCAACACTGAGCTAGGCCTCATGCTGATGACTGTTGTCATCGTGTGTGCGGCATATGTGCTGGCCAGTCTTGGTTCGGAGTCGCGAATTCCGGCCAACATCATTCCGTTTCTCGTTGCAGTGATCGCATTGTTCATGGGCGCCCATTTCGCTGTTCGCAAACTTGCGCCGGGTGCCGATCCAATCTTGGTGCCGACTGTGACGCTGTTGAACGGCCTTGGCTATGTCGTCATTGCTGGACTTAACGAAAAGCTCGCAGCTGCTCAGGCAACGTGGACGGCCATTGGCATTGTGGCGTTCGTCCTCACACTGTGGTGGGTGAAGAGGCCACGTGATCTCGAGCGCTATCGGTACACATTCGCAGTTGTTGGTCTTGGGCTTCTTTTGCTCCCGCTTGTTCCCGGTCTCGGGTACGACGCCGGTAGTGGAAGCACAATTTGGGTGAAGCTTGGTCCGATCAGTTTCCAGCCCGGTGAAGTCGCGAAGGTGGCGCTTGCCATCTTCTTTGCGGCGTACTTGGCTGATCAGCGAGAACTCATCGCCACGAGCCAATGGAAAATCGGCCCCATTCGACTCCCGCATCCGAAGTACTTGGGCCCCGTACTCATCGCGTGGGGCGTCACGTTGCTCGTGATGTTCTACCAAAAGGACCTTGGTTCATCGCTGCTGTTCTTCGCGCTTTTCCTCGTGATGATTTGGGTCGCAACGCAGCGAACCTCGTTCCTCGTTATCGGCGGTGGGCTCTTTGCTGCCGGCGCCCTCTTCGCCTGGCGGACCCTTGACCATGTCAAAGTGCGCGTCGACATTTGGATTAATCCTTGGAAGACACCAAGCGGTGACGGCTACCAAATCATTCAGGGCATGTTCGCCATGGCCTTTGGTGGGCTCACCGGCACCGGACTCGGCCGCGGGGGAGACACGCGTATTCCTGCAGCAGAAAACGACTTCATCTTCGCTGTCATCTCTGAAGAACTCGGCCTTGTTGGCGGTGCGCTGATCATCATGGCCTACCTCCTTGTCATCGGCTCCGGCTTGCGCATCGCAGCAGCAACCGATCAGGTCTTCGACAAGTTGCTGGCAACAGGGTTCACGCTGTTGCTTGGTTTGCAGGCGTTCATCATCGTTGCTGGTGTGTTGCGTCTGCTTCCGCTCACCGGTGTCGCGCTGCCGTTCATCTCCTACGGCGGCTCTTCGCTTGTTATGAACTACGTGATCCTTGCGTTGCTCCTGCGCATTAGCGATCAGACGTCGAAGCGATCAATGAATCGTGCTGCGGCGGAGGTAGCCGCATGAACCGCAACATCATGAAGCTCGGCATTGTGCTTGTCGTTCTCTATGTCGCACTTTTCGCGAAGCTGAATTGGATCCAAGTCGTCGATAAAGAAAGCCTCGACAACAATCCGATTAACACTGCGCAGGTTCGCCGCGATTTCAATCGCCCTCGCGGTTCCATTCTCACTGCAGATGGCGCGGTGATTGCTCAAAGCATCGCTAATCCCAACACGAACTCGGAATTCAAACGGATGCGGGTGTATCCGGAAGGCGAGTTATTCGGACAGTCAACGGGCTATTTCTCATTCCGCTACGGCTCTTCAGGTATCGAGAAGCAGTACAACGATGAGCTTTCTGGGTCCACCTTTGATCAACAGGTGAAGTCGTTCGGTGATTTGTTTGTTAATCAAGAGAACGTTGGCAACGTTTCGGTCTCATTGCGCAAAGACGTTCAGCAAACTGCTCAGCAGCAACTCGGTGATCGCGAAGGTTCAGTGGTTGCACTTGACCCACGGACTGGAGCCGTTCTTGGAGCGTGGAGTTGGCCGTCCTATGACCCCAATACGGTCAGCTCATTAGATAAGGCGATCGCTGAAACTTCTTGGAAAACCCTCAACGCTGCGCCGGGTGTTCCGATGCGTCCCCATTTTTACCAGGACCGCTATTTCCCCGGTTCAACATTCAAGGTCGTGACCGCCGGTGTTGGTCTGCAAACCGGCAAGGTCACCAACACCGAACCTTCGTATCCATTTACGAACGGCTACACCGCTGAGGGCACGAACAAACCGATCATGAACTTCGGTGGCGAAACCTGTGGCGGAACATTGCCCGAAATTCTTCGTGTGTCGTGTAACTCGTCGTTTGCAGAAATGGGCGCGGAAACTATTGGGCCAGTCGACATGGTCGCCGGTGCCGGGTCGTTCGGGTTCAACTCTTCCGTTCCCTTCGACATGCCCGAGCCAGCGAAGTCGGTCTTTCCCACCAACGTTGGCAACAACCAACCGAAACTCGCCATGTCTTCGATCGGGCAGAACGACGTGCAGGCCACTCCGGTTCAGATGGCGATGGTCGCTGGGGCGGTCGCCAACGGCGGGATCATTATGAAGCCGCACGTTCTCTCTGAAGTCCGCAACGTTCAGGGTGAGATCATCTCGACCTATTCGCCGTCGAAGTGGCTCACGCCCATGTCGCCGTTTGCGGCATCGACCCTTCTTGATGACATGGTCGGAGTGGTCAAGGGCGGGACCGCAGCCGGAATGGCCATTCAAGGCTGCCAGGTTGGCGGAAAGACTGGTACGGCTCAGCTCGGCACCGAACCCCCCAGGAGCCATACCTGGATTATCGGTTTCGCTGGCCCTCCCGGGAAGCCACCAACGGTGGCAGTAGCAGTAGTCGTGCTCAATCAGTCCGGTGGAAGCGAATCAACTGGTGGTCGAGTC
>WLGJ01000021.1 GCA_009703275.1 Actinomycetota bacterium | reverse complement strand
ATCAATCCCGTCATCGTCGAATCTCGCGGTGAGGCGGAGTTCACCGAGGGCTGTCTCTCGATCCCGGGCCTGCATTTTGAAATCATTCGACCGGCAGAAATCCACGTGAAGGGTTACGACCTCGACGGCAACGAACTCGATCTTGAACTCGACGACTTTGCCGCTCGCGTCTTTCAGCACGAAATAGACCATCTCGAGGGAATCCTTATGGAGACGCTCTTGACTCCGGAGCAACTCGCCGAAAGTCGCGCAGCGATTCGAGAACTCCGTGCTCTAGGCGTTGGTCAACTTCCTGAACCAGAGGTTGGCATCGGCCGACTTCGTCTGCCGTAAGCGATTCATGACTGAACCGACATTGGCGCGTCCCCCGGCGCGGCCGAAACGGCTCGCGTATCTCGGAACTCCGGAAGTCGCCGTTGAGCCTTTGAAGGCCTTGGTTCGTGCTGGGTTTGAAATTCCCATCGTGATTTCTGGCTCGGACAAAAGACGCGGCCGTGGGGGAGACTTGTCCCCTTCGCCGGTGAAAGCCGCCGCTTTGGAACTCGGTCTTTCAGTGTCGGACCAGTTAGAAGATGTTTTGACTGCCGGAGTCGATCTTGCAGTCGTGGTCGCTTATGGACGAATCATCCCGGCATCAATTCTCGAACTCGTTCCAATGATCAACATCCACTTCTCGTTGCTGCCGAAGTGGCGCGGTGCTGCACCGGTAGAACGCGCGCTTCTCGCCGGGGACGCTGAGACCGGCGTCTGCCTCATGGATATCGGTATCGAGTTAGATACGGGCGACGTCTATACCCGCACGGTCACATCGATCGCTGCCGACGACACGTTGGCAACGTTGAGGGCGCGACTCATCTCGCTTGGCTCAGAACTACTTGTCGAAACACTGAGCACCGACCTGCCCATTCCCGTACCCCAGAGTGGAGAAATCTCCTACGCCAAGAAGATCTCGGTCGCAGAACTTGAAATCGACTGGACGATGCCCGCTTCAACAATTGAACGATTTGTTCGTCTTGGCGGGGCATGGACCACGTTTCGAGGAACTCGCTTGAAGGTTCACGAAGTTGCTTTGCGGGCAGCGGTTGGAGCGCCCGGAACAATCGATGGTCTCGTTGTTGGTTGCGGCGAAGGCGCTCTCGAACTGGTCGTGGTTCAGCCCGAAGGTAAAGCGCGTCAAGATGCAGCAGCGTGGCGCAATGGCGCCCGTCCATCCTCCGATGATCGATTGGGACAATGACCGCACCGCCAAAGAAGAAACAAGGCGGAGGTCGTGGAGACACTGCTGGCGTTGCGGCACGTCAACTTGCCGCTGACGCTCTCATTCGAATTGAGCGCGATGGGGCCTATGCCAACATCGTTTTGTCGCCGATGCTTACCAAGAGTTCTCTTGAACAGCGCGATCGCGGATTCGTAACGGAACTGGTCTATGGAACAACTCGAATGCGCCGGTCTTGTGACTGGTTGATCGATCGGTTTCTTCCTGATCCCGAACGAGTCGACCTGACAGCGCGCACGTGGCTTCGGCTTGGTGCTTTCCAGTTGGCGTTTCTTGGTACGCCACCACACGCAGCGGTGAGTGCGACTGTGGAAGCGGCACCTCGGAAAATCAGCGGTTTGTGCAACGCCGTGCTTCGAAAGGTTGCAACCTCGCTTCCGGTGGAGTGGCCCACCGATGCACTACGACTTTCTCAACCCGAGTGGATCGTGAATCGACTCGTAGAGGATCTCGGCATCGATCGTGCAGTCGCTGCGCTGGAGTCAATGAACGAAGCAGCCACCGTCACAACTCGCGACGACGGCTACATCCAAGACGAAGGTTCGCAACTTGTTGCAGCGGCGGTAGACGCGCAACCCGGTGATCGTGTGCTTGACATATGCGCAGCGCCTGGCGGTAAAGCCACAGCACTAGTCGCTGATGGCGCAATCGTGGTTGCTGCGGACATGCGTCCGTCGCGACTCACGTTGTTGTCGAGTAACCGCGAACGCCTTGACATCAGTCCAAGCGATATGCAGATCGTCGGCGCCGATGGAACGGCGCCCCCATTTCGCCCGCAATCTTTTGATCGCGTGCTGCTTGATGCTCCTTGTTCTGGATTGGGCGCGCTGCGTCGCCGTCCTGATGCCCGCTGGCGCATTTCTCAGACGGACATTGATGAGCTGGTGTTGATCCAGCGTCGGCTGTTTACGCAAGCGGTCGCAATGGTTCGACCAGGGGGCGAGCTCGTCTACAGCGTTTGCACCATCACCGCTTCCGAGACGTCGGAACTCGATACATGGGCGTTGCAAACATTCCCTGAACTCAAAGCGCGGCCCATCGAACAATCTCCTTGGACGCCACTCGGGCGCGGCGGACTTCTTCTCCCGCAAGATGCAGGTACCGACGGCATGTACATCCTTCGACTCGGAGTTCCCACGGACGAGAAAGTAATGAACGAATGACAGACCACGCAGCAACGACAACTCCGACAACAGGGCTATCTGCAAAAGTTCTCACTGTTTCCGATGGAGTGGTGGCCGGGACCCGTGAGGACAAGAGCGGTCAAGCACTTGTTGAACGTCTCACTGCCGAAGGTTTCGACGTGGTTGAGCATCGTGTCGTTGCCGATGGAATTCAAACCGTTGGTGAAGCAATCTTTGAAATGTCCGAACGGTTTAACGGGCTCATCATTTCTACTGGCGGTACCGGATTTGGACCCAGAGATCTTTCGCCCGAGGGGACCAAGATGATCCTCGATCGCGAAGCGCCGGGTCTTGCCGAAGCGATGCGGGGCGTGAATCCACTCGGTCGTTTGTCTCGGGGGGTCGCTGGCACACGAGGCCAAGCCCTCATTCTCAACACCCCGGGCTCCACGGCAGGAACAATCGAGTGTCTCGAAGCCGTACTCGATGTCATTCCACACGCGATTCGCCTTCTTGCAGGTGACTGAATTCCCAGCACACAGCGTTGTTCGTTGGGTTTCGGACTGAACCGCCACCGGTCGCACCCGGTACGATCGTCCCCTATCGCAACCACACCTACCGACGAGACCCGTATGGGTCAGGCAATGACTGCCGCGGCCAAAGTTCGCCGACGCGTCGCGCCTCGGCCATGGGTCGGAGCGGTGGTGGTGCCAGCTGGCCAGCCTGAACATCCCGGTTTCGAAGGCGCCACCGATGGCCGAATTGGTCCGCATGCAGAAGTAGTTGCATTGGCTGCTGCTGGTGACTCCGCAAAAGGTTCAACGCTCTATGTGACCCTCGAACCTTGTTCGCATCATGGACTCACTCCGCCATGTGCCGATGCGGTGATCAATGCCGGAGTGTCGCGAGTCGTGGTCGCGCTTGCAGATCCCGACCCAAAGGTCGCGGGCCAAGGCATCGATCGCCTTCGCGCTGCAGGGATCGATGTCGAAGTTGGGTGCCGAGCCGATGACGTTGCCCGCCAACTTGCGCCCTATCTCCACCATCGTTCGACTGGTCGTCCGTTTGTGGTGCTGAAGTTGGCATCGACCCTTGACGGTCGTACCGCTGGTCCCGATGGCACTTCCCAGTGGATTACAGGCGATGCCGCTCGCACCGATGCGCACAGACTCCGAGCAGACAGCGACGCAATTCTCGTGGGTGCCGGTACCGTCCGCGCTGACAATCCCGCCCTCACGGTTCGACTTCCCGAGAGCGAGCGCTCGACCGACGACACCGAACCGCTCCGGGTTGTTCTTGGCGCTGCCCCAGCCGACGCAGCGTTACAGCCCTGTCTTGAGGTTTCGGGAGACCTTGGGGTCATTCTCGATGACCTTGGCGCTCGCGGAGTCCTACAACTGATGGTTGAAGGCGGAGCGACGGTCGCCAAGGCCTTTCATGAGGCCGGTTTGGTCGATCGTTACGTCCTCTACATGGCTCCGGCGATTTTCGGTGGCGATGACGCCCTGAGCCTGTTCTCGGGCAAAGGAGCTCCGACCCTCGGCGACCTCTGGAGGGGTCGAATTGTGGACGTGGCCCGGGTGGGGGACGATCTCAGGCTGGAGATTGAGGCCTAAACATGTTCACCGGAATTGTTGAAGAACTCGGAACCGTGGCAACTCGTGATGGCTCGCGTCTTCGCATCAACTGTTCGAATGTTCTCGATGGCGCTTCCATTGGCGATTCCACCGCCGTGAACGGTTGCTGCCTCACGATTGTTGCGTTCGATGCTGCGGCCGGATGGTGGGAAGCCGATGTCAGCGACGAGACCTTCAACCGCACCAATCTCGGAGCACTCTCTGCGGGTGACCCAGTCAATCTCGAACGCCCCGTTCGCCTCGAAGATCGCCTCGGTGGTCACCTCGTGCAGGGTCATGTCGATGCTGTCGGCGAAGTAGTTGTTGGCGTACCTGATCTCCAAGTACGAATGCCATCGAATCTCCTTCGGTACGTCGTCGAAAAAGGTTCGATCACTGTTGATGGCATCTCGCTCACCGTCGTCAAACCTCTCGACGATGGTTTCACTGTTGCGGTCATCCCTCATACCTCTGCCGTCACCACACTCGGCCACAAAGGTCCTGGGTCTCCGGTCAATCTCGAGGTCGATGTCATGGCCAAATACACCGAGCGTCTCATCGAGGCGCAACTTGCTTCTCTCACCCGGTCCGAGGAGGACTGATGTCCACACAGGAACGTTCCGATTGGTCCGAGTACTTCGCGACTATCCCCGATGCAGTCGCCGCGATTGCGCGCGGTGAAATTGTCGTTGTTGTTGACGACGAAGACCGCGAGAACGAAGGCGACCTCATCATGGCGGCCGAATCGGCAACGGCCGAGAAGATCGCGTTTTTCGTTCGCCACACTTCGGGTGTGATTTGTACGCCCCTTACCGGCGAACGGCTCGACGAACTCGAAGTTCCCCTCATGGTGCGTGACAACACAGAAGCACAGCGCACAGCGTTCACCTATTCAGTCGACTATCGCCACGACACCTCAACCGGTATCTCGGCCGCTGACCGTGCCGCAACGATTCAGGCACTGATTGATCCCGCAACCCGGCCCGGAGATCTCGCTCGTCCCGGTCACATCTTTCCTCTTCGCTATGCCGAAGGTGGTGTGCTCAAGCGCGCCGGGCATACCGAGGCGGCCGTAGACCTTGCTCGCATGGCGGGGATGTTCCCGTCTGGTGTCCTGTGCGAAATCGTCAATGACGACGGCACGATGGCGCGTGTTCCTGATCTCGTTGAGTTCTGCAAAGAACATGATCTCTTGCTGATCTCAATCGCCGAACTGATTCGCTATCGGCGTCAGACAGAAAAATTGGTGAAGCGAATTTCAGAGGCTCGTATCCCCACCCAGTGGGGCGATTTCACTTGTTATGTCTACGAGAACGTTCTCGATGGGCAACAGCACATTGCTCTGGTGAAGGGTGCGGTTCAAGGCGAAGACAACGTTCTTGTCCGAGTGCATTCTGAGTGCCTCACTGGTGACGTGTTTGGTTCACTGCGTTGCGACTGCGGCATTCAGCTCGATAAGGCGATGGAACTGATTGATAACGAGGGGCTCGGCGTTGTCGTCTACCTGCGTGGGCATGAAGGCAGAGGCGTCGGCATCGGCCACAAGATTCGTGCATATTCCCTGCAAGACGCAGGTCAAGACACTGTTGAAGCAAACGTAAGCCTTGGACTCCCTATCGATTCACGCGAGTACGGCATCGGTGCGCAGATCCTCGTGGATCTCGGCATCACGACAATGCGAGCCCTTACGAATAATCCTTCGAAGTATGGCGGCCTTGATGGCTTTGGCCTCGACATCGTCGAACGGGTTCCGTTAGAGACGATTCCTAATCCTGAGAACATCGCCTACCTCCGCACAAAGCGCGAAAAGATGGGCCACATGCTTGAAGGGCTCGACTGATGTCATCAAACTTCCGCGCAGCAAACTCGCTTTCGAGCAACGTCGATGGCTCCGGCATTCGCGTCGGCCTCGTCTGTGGGCGCTGGAACGATCACATCACGAACCGACTCATCGAAGGTGCCGAGAACGCTCTCGCTGTTCACGGAGTTGCTGAAGCCGATGTGCTTCAGGTGTGGGTGCCAGGGGCCTATGAAGCGCCGATGGCGGCGAAAGGCCTGATCGACAGCGGCAAGGTTGATTTGGTGGTGTGTCTCGGTGCGGTGATTCGCGGTGAAACCTCGCACTATGACTTTGTCGCAGGTGAATGTGCGCGCGGAATCATGGACGTACAACTTGCAACCGGTGTCCCGGTCATCTTTGGCGTCCTCACGACCGAAAACCTCGAACAAGCACTTGCCCGTTCTTCTGACGAGGACAACAAGGGCGAGGAATGCGTTCGCACGGGTTTGGAAATGGTCAACCTTCTGCGGACAATCGCAAAGTAAGTCGCCTTTAACCTATTGCTGCACCAAAAAGTTTGCCGATGGCCATTGTTGCGGCCATCGCAACGATGCCGCCGCCGACGACCCGAAGCATCGGACGTAATGGAGCTGCGCCGCCGGCTCGAGCTCCGGCGTAGCCGAGTGCGATCAGTGCAAGCACCGAGACGAACAGCGTCGTGAGAATTCGAGCACCATCCGGCGCAAAAATGGCGGCGAGAAGTGGCAGTGCTGCTCCGATTGCAAACGATGCCATCGATGACCAGGCGGCCTGAATGGGTCGGGCGCGTGTGGCTTCGGTGATGCCGAGTTCCTCAATGAGGTGAATTCCGAGAGCGTTGTGAGCCGTGAGTTCGACTGCGACCTGTCGGGCAAGGTCGTGTTTCAGACCCTTCTCCTGGTAGATGGCAGTGAGTTCAGCCAGTTCGCGCTCGGGGGTGTGTTCAAGCTCCCACACCTCTTTGGCGATATCTGCTTTTTCTGTATCGCGCTGCGAGCTGACCGAGACGAATTCGCCGAGGCCCATTGAAAGTGCTCCTGCAGTAAGTCCTGCGACACCAGCAGTGAGAACGGCAGTTCGGCCTGAATCGGCAGCAGCGACTCCGAGAATCAGTGCAGCGGTGGAGATGATGCCGTCGTTGGCCCCAAGTACCGACGCCCGGATCCAGCCTGTTCGGTGGGTGTAGTGACGTTCGTTGTGCCTTGCCATGAGATGAGCCTACGGCGTGCAACGCCGTTTACGAACGGAAATGGGTTTCGATGTTGAGCGAGGTGGACGGTAGGTTGGTCCGATGCTCAAGCTCGTTCTGCCTAAGGGATCGCTCGAAAAAGCGACACTCGAACTTTTTGAAGCCGCTGACCTCAAGGTGTCGCGCGATTCCTCAGTCCAGTACAAAGCGACGATCGACGACCCACGAGTCATCGATGTTCGTATCCTTCGGCCTCAGGAAATCCCGGTCTACGTCGCCGAAGGACTGTTTGATCTCGGAATCACCGGCCGCGACTGGATTGAAGAGACGAACTCAAGCGTCGAGTCCTTAGGTGAACTGAAGTACTCGAAGGTCACGAGCAATCCGGTTCGCATCATCGTTGCGGTGCCGAAGGATTCTCCCTACGAAAGTGTCGCCCAACTTCCTCAGGGTGTTCGGGTGTCGAGCGAATACCCGGAACTCACTCGTCGGTATTTTGCCGATAAGGGCATCAACGCCGATATCAAGCTCTCCTACGGTGCAACCGAGGCGAAGGTTCCTGACATCGTGGATTGCATCGTCG
This sequence comes from Actinomycetota bacterium, assembly GCA_009703275.1. Taxonomy (GTDB): domain Bacteria; phylum Actinomycetota; class Acidimicrobiia; order Acidimicrobiales; family Acidimicrobilacustridaceae; genus Acidimicrobilacustris. Next base: position 10,331 of record WLGJ01000021.1, on the reverse strand, counting down.
ACATCACCGAGACAGGTAGTGCACTTCGCGCCGCTGGCTTAAAGATCATCGACACGATCTTGGTTTCCTACACCGAGATGATCGCCAATCCGCAGTCGTATGCCGATCCTGCGAAGGCACATGCAATGCGCCAGTTGCGGACGTTGCTCGAGGGTGTTCTCGATGCACGGGGCAAAGTGTTGGTGAAGTTGAATGTTCCTACCGATCGCCTCGATGCAGTCATTGCTGTCCTTCCTTCGATGAAGTCGCCGACAGTGAATGAACTGTTTGGTGGCGCTGGTTACGCAGTTGAATCAGTCGTCGAGAAGAGCGGCATCAATGTGCTGATCCCGGCACTCTCTGACGCCGGCGCGACCGACATTCTCGAACTCCCAATTTCCAAGATCGTTCCGTAATCGTGTCAATGGCTCCCCAGACCGTGCCGTTGAGTGATGGCAGGGGAGTGGTCGCGTCATTCGACGATCCGCGAGGAATTGGTGTTGTTCGTCGAGATGATGGAACGGAGTACCCGTTTCATTGCACAGCGATAGGGAACGGCACACGAACGATTGCCTTTGGGTCTGCCGTCTCCTTTTCGGTGGCGGCAGGAAGAGGCGGTCGATGGGAAGCAATCGCGATTGTGGAAGTAGGCGACTGACCTGATGGGTGCGCTTGCGATTCGCACCCAGGGACTGACCCTCGCGTATCGACACGGTCGCGGCATTAACGATGTTGACCTCGAAGTGCCTGCCGGCGAGGTCTTCGGATTCCTTGGTCCCAACGGGGCGGGCAAGACAACCACGATCCGTGTGCTTCTTGACCTCATGCGACCAACCGCTGGGTCGGCCTCAGTGCTTGGCCTCGACAGCCACGGCGAATCGCTCAAGATTCGTGAACGCACCGGTTACTTGCCTGGCGATTTCTCGTTACCTCCCTCGCTGACGGGAGCGCAGGTCCTTGATTGGTTGTCCTCACTTCGACCGAACACGCCACCGGACCGGCGAGAAGAACTCGTTCAGCGATTTGCGGTTCAGCTTGATCGTCCAATGAAACAACTTTCAAAAGGCAATCGGCAGAAGATTGGTTTGGTGCAGGCATTTCAGCATTCGCCCGAACTTGTGATCCTGGATGAACCTACAAGTGGACTTGATCCTCTGATGCAAGACGAATTTCATCGTTTGGTACGTGACTACGTCGCCGAAGGTGGAACGGTATTTCTCTCTTCGCATTCGCTTGACGAAGTGCAGCACACTGCCGATCGAGTCGGAATCGTCCGCGATGGGCGACTCGTTACCGTCGAAACGGTCGATGACCTTCGTGGACGTGGTGTTCGACGAGTCACGCTGACGGTTGCAGCGGGCTCGGGTGACCTTGTCGAAGGACAATTGCGTGTGCTCGATGGGATTTCAGATGTCACTCGTCGTGGTGACGTCTTTGAGTTTGCCGTTGTCGGTTCGTATTCGTCGGTGCTTGCAGGTCTCGGTCAACTGCCAGTGATCGACATGCTGAGTCGCGCCGCTGATCTCGATGAAGTATTTCTCTCCCTCTATCGGGGGACTGACGCGTGATCGCTCAACGATTCCCTGTCTTTGCCCAAGGCGTGCGAGACCGACGCAAGTCGCTCGTGTGGTGGTCGGTGGGCGTCACCGTCTACATCGGCGTCATTGCTGCGATGTGGCCATCGATCCGTGGTGCGGCAGGGTTGAGCGACATCATGAGTCAGTTGCCGCAGCCGATTCTCGACCTAATGGGCGCGTCCGACTACGACATTTCGACAGGTGCTGGGTACGTCTCCGGAGAATTGTTCGGGTTCATGATTCCGATCTTCATCCTCATACTCACGATCGGAGCAGGTGCAGCGGCAATCGGCGGTGCAGAGGAACGCGGAACACTTGACCTATTGCTTTCTCATCCGATCAGTCGGCGACAGGTGTTACTGCAAAGCGCTGCGCTTGTGGCCGTTGAAGCGCTTCTCTTTGGAGTCGTCATCGTCGTGACATTGGCGATTGCGACTCCGCTGGCTGATCTGCAGATTGCATTTGTGTATTCAATCGGCGCGGCGTTTGGAATTGTCTTTCTTGGCGTGGCCCTTGGTTGGATAGCACTTGCGGTCGGAGCTGCGACTGGTTCCCGAAGTCTTGCGTTGGCGAGTACCGGATCGTTGGCAGCGGTCACGTACTTGCTTGGTTCGCTGTCAGGGCTTGTCGACTTTCTCCACAACGCAAAATGGATCTCACCGTTTTTTTACGCCAACGACGGGGCGCCACTTGTGCATGGCTACACGTGGTGGCATGGACTCGTACTCGCAGGTGTTGGCGTGATGGCGTTGGTGATCGGCATCATTCGGTTCGATCGGCGCAACCTGTCGAACTAATTCGGGCGTGGTCTGGGTCTCTCTCAAGACTCCGAAGCGTTGACCCGCTGGACGTAGACGGTCTGCAACACGGTGAGGGCCTGGCGAAGTTCTGCGCCGCTCTCGGGAAGGCGGTCCTCGGTGGCATCGAGCATCGACGTCATCGCGTCGATCGCGAGACGGACTTCGTCGTATTTCGGCTCGGGCTGGTCGAGATGCACGGCCGCGAGTTCATAGAGGCCCATGAGATGGTTGGCCACGAAGGCCGAAGCCGGATGTGCGAGCAACTGACGCTGCACCTCGGCCATTCGAGCGATCATTTCTTCGGCCTGGGCCCGTTCCTCTGGGGAAAGATCGTCGAGATTGGGGCCTCCGAGCATTTCCGAGGCGCTGGTGGCCGGGCGCTCCTCGGCTCCGGAACGCTCGACAGGAACCTCTCCATCTGGTGTCCACAGGCTCATCGGGGGCTCTCTTTCGTGCCATTTGGCCCCAAGCAGCAGAGCCGGATTTGGCTCGTATTGCGCTGGGGTGGGTTGGACCCGGTATCGTAGGCGCCTCACAACTGAACGGAAGCGGGGCCTCGGCTCCCACCCGGCCACATCGCAGCAGCGTCATCGTTCCGAATCGTGCGCCCGGGTCGCAACATTCTCCTTTCTGTCAGCCTCCTTTGTGCGCTTGCACACTGGTTCTGACAGGTCACTCCGTCGCATATCGGAGTTTCGGTGGGTGTCGGCTTTCGTCCGGCGCCTGCCGTTTTTCATTCTCGGGCCTGTCCTGATTGCGAACAACACAAGGCGCCACGTCCCAATCACAATGCGCAGGGAGGACCTGGCACGAATGAGGAGTGACCGGCCATAGCTACGGCCGCCAATACCGAGCCCCGGATCAACGATCGCATTCGCGCACGCGAAGTGCGGCTCGTTGGACCCGATGGCGCCCAGATCGGAATTACGCCGCTACCCGAAGCACTTCGGATGGCTCTAGAGCTTGAACTCGATCTCGTTGAGGTGGCCGATAAGGCCAACCCACCTGTCTGCCGAATCATGGATTACGGCAAGTACAAGTACGAGGCCGCACAGAAGGCGAAGGAGTCACGCAAGAAGAGCACCAACGTCGTGGTCAAGGAAATGAAGTACCGGCCGAAGATCGGCATGGGTGACTTCGACACCAAGACCAAGAAGGTGGAGCAATTCCTGAACGAAGGGCACAAGGTCAAAGTCACGATCATGTTCCGAGGCCGCGAGATGCAGCATCCGGAACTCGGTCGCAAGATTCTTGACCAGGTCGCTGAAGCGGTCACCGAAGTCGCCAAGGTAGAGATTTACCCACGACTCGACGGCCGCAACATGACCATGGTCCTCGGACCCGACAAGAAGGCACAGGCCGCCGCCGAAAAGCGACGCCACACCGACGACTCGGAGACATCGGCGACTTCCACTCCCACCGAACCAGTAGCAACCGAATCGGTCCCGGCCGAACCAGTTGCATCCGAACCAGCAGCAACCCCGATCGAGGCGACCGAACCAGTCGCCATCGACGAAGCCTGAAACCCACCCGCCCTGAGCGGATCACAGCAGGAGGCAGTTATGCCGAAGATGAAGACCCACAGCGGTGCCAAGAAGCGTTTCAAGATCACTGGCTCCGGAAAGATCACCCGCCGCAAGGCTGGGCTGAACCACATCCTTGAAAAGAAGTCACCGAAGACCAAGCGTCACCTCGAGGGCGATTACGTACTCGCTCCCGGCGATGCCGCTCGTGTCCGACGCCAGCTCGGCATCTGACTCCACCCGATTTCCGATCACTTACTGAATCTCTCACGAATAGGAGACACCGATGGCAAGAGTCAAGCGCGCTGTCGCCAGCAAGAAGCACCGTAAACAGACCCTCGAGCGTGCCAAGGGGTACTACGGCAATAAGAGCCGTTCCTACCGCGCCGCCAACGAGCAGGTCATGCATTCGCTCCAGTACGCGTTCCGCGACCGTCGCGCACGCAAGGGCGACTTCCGTCAGCTCTGGATCCAGCGCATCAACGCCGCATGCCGCCTTAACGGCACGACCTACAGCCGCTTCATCGCTGGTCTGAAGGACGCAGGTATCGAAGTCGATCGCAAGGTTCTTGCCGATCTCGCTGTCACCGATCCGGCGGCATTCACCGCCCTGGTCGAGGCAGCATCTGCTGCTGCGGCCAGCGCCTGAACCACTCTTCGCCCCGGTGGTCGTCGAACCGACGCCGCTTTCGGCGAGTAATCCAAGAATTGCTTCCTTACGGCGCCTTTCGGGGCGCCGTAAGGCGCGTCTTGAGGCAGGTCGATTCATCATCGAAGGGCCGGTTCCGATTGCAGAACTTCTCGGTGCCGGCGCCGATCTCGATGAGCTGTATGTCGATCTCGACCAATGGGCGCAGGTCGATGATCGATCGCCGTTACGTGTTGTAGTTCGCGATGCTGACGCTGCAGGTGTGCCGGTATGGGGTCTGACCTCATCGGTGTTCGCGTCGGTTAGCGATACGAGTACACCGCAGGGTGCGCTGGCGCTAGCGATTCGGTCCGTGGCGCCGGTCGGCTCATTCGCCGATCTCGATGGCCCAGTACTGGTGCTCGTCGACATTTCCGATCCGGGCAATGCCGGCACGTTGGTTCGCGCTGCCGAAGCGGCGGGTTGTGCCGGCGTCGTTTTCGCTGGCACCTCGACCGATCCGTTTGGGCCCAAAGCCGTTCGAGCCGCAGCGGGTTCGATCGTTCGACTGCCAGTTGCCGAAGAATCGGAAACCCTTCTGGCCCTTGAGGCTCTTGAGTCCGATGGCCGAATGCTCGTTGGCACTGTGGTCGACGGGGGAGTTGCGCCAGAGGCCACCGATCTTTCCGGTTCTGTCGCGATTCTCATTGGGTCCGAGGCTCACGGCCTCCCGTCAGAGGTCATCGCCGCATGCACCGCCACGATCACGATCCCAATGCAGTCCGCCGTCGAATCGATTAACGCTGCGGTGGCCGGAGCCGTCGTACTCTTCGAAGCGGCGCGCCAGCGCCGGAACGCATGATCGCTCTTAAAAAGAATTGGACCCACCGACCCGTGGCTAGAAGGCTCCTCCTCCGATGATTGACGACATCAAACGAATCGGGGCCGATGCGCCCGCTCGGATCGCCGCTGCGACGACCGTCGATGAGCTGCGCACGGTTGAAGCTGACCTTCTTGGGAAGAAGGGCGAACTCACGGCCCTCAAAAAAGGGATGGGCGGACTCGATCCCGAAGGGCGCAAAGTCGCTGGCGCTGCGTTGAACGAAGCGCGCGAGTCCATCGAAACTGCACTCGCATCGCGCCGAACGGAACTAGAAGCCGCCGAGCGCGCAGCAACAGTTGCCTCGGAACGACTTGACCTCACAGAACTTGTCGATCTGCCCGAACGCGGCTCATTGCATCTGGTTACCCAGACCTGGGACCGACTCGTCGATGTCTTTATTGGTATGGGCTTCACCGTTGCGGAAGGTCCGGAAGTCGAAACCGATTGGTACAACTTCGAGGCACTCAACATTCCTGCAGCGCATCCGGCGCGCGGAATGTGGGACACGCTCTACGTCGACCTCGGTGATCCGGAAACTGTTCTGTTACGCACGCACACCTCGCCGGTCCAGATCCGCGTAATGACCGACGGTGAACCACCGATCTATGCAGTCATGCCTGGTCGCGTGTATCGACGCGACACCGCCGATGCATCGCATATGCCGGTGTTCCACCAAATCGAAGGTCTTGTTGTCGACCGCAATATTTCGTTTGCCGATCTGGCCGGAACGCTCGAAGCATTCACCAGTGCCTACTTCGGTGGTTCGATTCATTCGCGCTTACGCCCTTCCTACTTCCCGTTCACTGAGCCATCTGCTGAATACGACATCAATTGCGTGTTCTGCGAAGGCAACGGTTGCCGCACCTGCGGACAAACCGGATGGCTAGAACTCGGTGGTTGCGGAATGGTTCACCCAACTGTGCTCACCAACGTCGGACTCGATCCAGAAGAATGGTCAGGGTTCGCATTCGGATTCGGTCTTGATCGTTTGTCGCTCATGCGTCACGGCGTTGACGACATTCGCGAGATGTACACCGGCGACGTTCGATTCCTGGAGCAGTTCCCCTCATGAAGGTTCTTCTTTCTTGGTTGCAAGAGTTCGCACCGTTCCCGAGCGAGGATCCCGTTGCTCTCGGCGATGTCATGAGCGATCTCGGAATGGCCGTTGAATCGATCGAACGGATCGGTGAAGGACTCGACGGCATCGTCACGGTCAAGGTGCTTGAACTTCGGAAGCACCCCGATGCCGACAAGATCCAACTTGTCGACGTTGATCTTGGCGACGGCGAAGCTCTGCAGATTTGTTGTGGGGCAACGAACCTCACAGTTGGCGATGTTGTCCCACTGGCCACCTTGGGCACCACGATGCCCGATGGCATGGAAATCGCACGGCGCAAGATGCGTGGTGAATGGTCGAACGGAATGTTGTGTTCAGGTCGAGAACTCGCACTCGGTGAAGACCACTCGGGCATTTACATTCTTGATCCGGCGCTTGCGCTCGGCACGCCAATCGTCGAAGCACTTGGCATCACGCCAGATGTTCTCTTTGATCTTGAAATCAACCCCAATAGGCCCGACGCGATGTCGGTTGCAGGTGTTGCGCGCGATCTTGCAGCTCGGCTCGGGTTGCCGTTCGCGATTCCAACTCCGGCCATTGACGAGGTTGCTGGCGATGCTGCGGCAATTGCATCTGTCGACATCATCGATCCCGACCTCTGTGGGCTGTTCCACCTTCGCGTCATTGAGGGAATCAAGATTGAACCGTCGCCACGTTGGATCGCCGATCGTTTGACCGCGTTGGGCATGCGTCCCATTAACAACGTGGTTGATGCGTCGAACTACGTGATGCTCGAACTTGGTCAACCCAATCACACCTACGACCTGGCAAAAGTTCCAGGCGGATCACTTCGCGTTCGTTGGGCACGAGATGGCGAAACGATCACCACGCTCGATGGTATTAAGCGCTCGCTTACTGGTGGCCGTGATGGGGTCATCACCGACGCAACCGACGTCCCGGTCGGCATTGCCGGTGTCATGGGTGGAGCGTCGACGGAAATTTCCGAGACCACCACAAGCGTGTTGCTCGAGTGTGCATGGTGGCAGCCAATGGCCATTGCCCGTTCTTCGAAGTTCATGGGACTTCGTTCCGAAGCGTCTGCTCGTTTTGAACGGGGTGTTGACCCGGAAATTGTTGATCTCGCTGCGCGCCGCCTCGTTGAGTTGTTGGCACCTTCGGGTGCCCGTCTCGTACAGGGTTCGGTGACTGTTCACGGAGATCTTCCGGTGACGCCTGCGGTTCGCGTGCGCGCAAAGCGCGTGAATCAACTCCTCGGTACTGAGATCTCAACCGAACAGATCGTTTCGTTGCTCACCCCAATTGGCTTTGTTTGTGAAGAGGCCGGAGAAGCAGACGTTCTTTCTGTGACGGTTCCAACGTTCCGCCCGGATACAACGACCGAAACCGATGTCATTGAGGAAATCGCTCGTCACTTTGGTTACAGCCGCATCGTCGGTCGTGCCCCAACGTCAGCGCACACGGGATCTTTGACCCCGATTCAGCGCGATCGTCGCATCATCCGGCAGATTCTTGTTGGGCTCGGCATCCACGAAGCAATGCCGCTTCCGTTCCTTGCTCCCGGTGACCTTGCGCGATGTGGACTGCCACCCGAGGCCGTCACCGTGACCAATCCGCTTGCGGCGGAAGAAAGCATTCTGCGTACGTCACTGCGCCCGGGCTTGTTGCGTGCGATTGCTTACAACGAATCGCATCGAATTGATTCAGCCGCATTGTTCGAAATCGGCAAGTCCTTTGGGGTACCGACTGCTGGCACGACTCTTCCCGACGAGCGCGAACATCTCGCGGTTGCGATTGCAGGATCGGATGCGTACGCCGTCGCAAAGGTTTGGGCCGTGCTCTCCGAAACTCTCGGACTCGATGGCATCGCCATCGATCAATCGACACCACCTGCAGGCCTGCATCCCGGCCGAAGTGGCGTTCTCGTAAGCGGGGGAGTCCTCGTCGGTGAAATCGGCGAGATCGATCCAGGCGTGCTCGATGCGCTCGGCATTCGCGAGCGGGTTGCGTGGCTTCAGCTCGACCTTGGCGCAGCGTTGGCTGAGCCTCACGGCGAGCATCGGTACCACCCCATCAGCCGCTATCCATCGAGCGATCTCGATCTCGCGTTCGAAGTCAGCGATTCGGTCCCCGCTTCCACCATTGCAGCGGTGATCCGTGAAGCCGCTGGCCCCTTACTGGTCGATCTCTCGCTGTTCGATGTCTTCCGTGGCCATCCGGTCCCCGAAAGCCACCGCAGCCTCGCCTACCGTTTACGACTGCAGGCGCAGGACCGAACGCTGACCGAGGAAGACCTCTCGGGAATCCAGCGCACGGTGGTCGATGGGGCGGCATCGGCTGGAGCCGTTCTGCGAGGGTAGAGAGACAAGATGAGCAGAAGCCCTTTCTGCATAATCTTGCATTGAACTGCATGATCTTGTAAGTTACTTGCGTGACTTCTGTTGGAATCATCGGCGCTTCGGGTTTCACCGGGGCGGAACTTCTTCGGCTCATTGCCGCGCACCCGCACTTCGAACTGGCTTTCGCCACGGGCGATAGTCAGGCAGGGGTGGCGATAGCCGATCTCTACCCAAGTCTTGCGGCCGCGTATGGCGGCATTGAGTTCGCGGGCTACGACGACTCATTGCTTGATGGCGTCGACCTCGTGTTCTGCGGACTTCCTCATGGGGCTTCGCAGGCACTTATGCCGACGCTCGTGCAAAAGGTCCAGTGGGTCGTCGATCTCGCCGCCGACTTTCGGTTGCAAGACGCGTCGCTCTACCCACAGTGGTACGGCGAATCTCATCCGTGTCCCGAGCTTCTGCCTCAGTTCGCCTACGGATTGCCCGAGTTGTACCGGTCGCAAATCGCAGCCGCGTCGGCGGTTGCCGTTCCGGGGTGTTATCCCACGTGCACGACCTTGGCGATTGCGCCACTCGTTGTGAATGGACTTGTCCACCTCGACGGAATCGTGGTCAATGCTGCAAGCGGCGTGTCCGGCGCTGGTCGGCCGCCGAAGCCGAACACCACGTTTTGCACGGTCGATGAAGATTTCACTGCTTACGGATTGTTGAATCACCGGCATACGCCCGAGATCGAGCAGAACATTGCAGCGTTGGCCTCATCAGATTCCTCGTCAGTGTCGGTGTTGTTTACCCCGCACCTCGCTCCGATGAATAGGGGAATGCTCGCAACTTGTTATTTGCGGCCTACGGGATCAAAGAACACCGCTCAACTGCTTGAGATCTATGAAGAGTTCTACGCGGATGAACAATTTGTCGTCGTCACCGAAGGTTCGCCATCGACAAAAGCCTGTTTGAGTTCAAACACCGCACACGTCACTGTTCGGGCCGACGAACGCACCGGTCACATTGTTGCGATCGGCGCAATCGACAATCTCACAAAGGGTGCATCTGGTCAGGCCATTCAGTGCGCCAACATCCTTGCTGGGTTGCCCGAAGCAACCGGCCTTTCTTCGATTGGGGTCTACCCGTGAGCGTCACCGCTGCTCCTGGTTTTGTTGCCGCTGGTGTCGCTGCTGGCATTAAGGCGTCGGGCAATCCCGATCTTTCACTTGTTGCAACTGCCGATGGGAAACCAGTGGCAGCTGCAGGCGTTTTCACTCGCAACAAAATGACAGCTGCTCCTGTCATCACGACTCGGGCGCACCTCGAGGCAACCGCCGGTCACGCTGTTGCCGTTGTGCTCAATAGCGGCAACGCGAATGCTGCGACGGGTCAGCAAGGCATCGATGACGCCGAAGCGATGTGTGCGGCCGTGGCGACCGAGCTCGGTGTCGATGCGTCCCAGGTGCTTGTTTGCTCCACCGGACTCATCGGTATCCCTATGCCGATCGATGTCATCAAGGCGGGCATCCCATCTGTCGT
>WLGJ01000209.1 GCA_009703275.1 Actinomycetota bacterium | reverse complement strand
TGGAACCTCTCGTCACCACCTTCTCGATGGCACCGACCTCGCAACGATGTGCTGCCTCGGCACATTCGCCGAGCATTCGGTGATGAACATCAATTCGCTTGTGAAGGTTGAAGAAGATCTTCCCCTCGACAAGGCCTGCCTCGTCGCTTGTGGCGTCACCACCGGCTGGGGTTCCGCCACCTACGCAGCTGAAGTTGCACCCGGCGACACCGTCGTTGTTATCGGCACCGGCGGCGTCGGCATGAACGCCGTGCAGGGTGCACACCTTGCGGGTGCTCGCTACGTCATCGCTCTCGACCCGGTTGAGTTCAAGCGTGAACAATCACAGAACTTCGGTGCAACCCATGTCGCATCCGACGTGGCTGAAGCCCAGGCACTGCTTGGCGAACTCACATGGGGACGCATGGCCGACAAGGTCATCGTCACCGTTGGCGAAGGTAAGGGCGCCGATCTTGAGTCGTACATGAGCATGGTTGGCAAGGGTGGACGTTTGGTCTTCACTGCAGTCGCCAACATGAACGAAAACGATGTGCAACTCAACCTGTTCGCTTTCGCTATGCAGCAGAAGCAACTCATCGGAACCATCTTCGGCAGCGCCAACCCGCGTTATGACATTCCGAAGCTTCTCGGCCTCTACCGCAGCGGTCAGTTGAAGCTCGATGAACTCGTCACCCGCACCTACACCCTTGATCAGATCAACGAGGGCTACCAGGACATGCGTGACGGCAAGAACATCCGAGGCGTCATCGTTTACTGATTTCCGCTTACAACCGGATTCATCCGCACACGGCGGGTTCGATTGACTGAAAGGTCAGCGGACCCGCCGTTGCAGTGGTGCTGCATGACAACTGCAATCGGTCTGCTTGTCACACGCTCCCGAGCGACCAATTGGCGCAAACCGGTCGGGGTAGGCGATGCCCGCATCGACGCGGCCGAGAAACACACAGCCACATTCGGTGCACGCCCATCCTGTTTTTGAGATTTCGATGAGTTCCACCCCAGCGATGCCAAAAGCAGCGGCAACGGACTCGGTCGACTTGGCCCAGCGTCCCTTCGTGTCGTCGGTAACGTCTCGACCATCGCTCTCCGCCGACGGAAGGGTCTCCCCCGCCATCACCGCTCCGAGGGTTGCATAGGCAATGAGATCTTCGAGAGCAGCTGCATCCGCGGTGCCCGGGTGCTGACCCGAACGGGCGGTTGCGTCGAGGACTTGCAGTGAAGAGTGCACCTGAAGAACGAGAGCTCCTTGCGCAGGGGGGCGTCGTGTGTGCCAGAGCCCGCCGCTGAGGAGAAGCGCTGCGCGTTCTTCAACAGCAGCCGCCAAGGGCTCTGGTTGCACAAATCCGCCGCTCAGAACAAACGTATGCGTGACGGCTGTGATGACCATCCGTCGCCAGTGAGTACCGATATCAGTGAGTCGTTCCGAGCGCATCTGCTCGATCGACTCCGATGGTGCAAGGTGCTCGACAAGCAGCGCCTCGAGAATGATCCAGATCGATTCAACCGCGGTCTCAGGATCCTCAGAGGGCATACCAAGTTGGGCAGCAATAAACGCCTGACGAAGAACTGTCTCTGCCCGCTCTCGATTGGCATCGCCATAGGTGAAGAGATCCACCGATTCCGTCCCAGTCACGCTGTGATTCTTACCTCGGCCCGCCCCGTCGTGCGGAACCGAAGGATTAATCCCCCGTCACGCGACATCAGAGACAACAGTGCGCCGACCTAGTCTCATGGAGTGGAGACGACCGTGACGACAATCGATTCAGTGGTTTCGACCACTTCAACGCTCATCGGCCCAAACGGGACTGCCCCCGGGCTCGCGTTCATTGAGCAGCGATCGAAACCACTCGAAGACTCAAGTGGCGAAGGCACCGCAGGATTGCCGTTGCTGGCAGGTGGAATCATCTTTCTCGTGGTCTTCGCCACGATTTTTGTGCGCGCGTGGCGCCGCAAACAGCGTCGTGCCCAGCAGCACTGACTCGACTCAGCGTCGAAGCAGCGAAAGTAGGCGAAGAATCTCGAGGTAGAGCCACACGATTGTGACGGTGACGCCAAGAGCGGCAAGCCATTCCATTCGGCGAGGAGTATTTCCTGCCTCAACCGACTGCTCAATGAAGGCGAAGTCAATCGCCAGGTTCATCGCTGCAACGATGCAGATGACCACGCTGATCCCGATGCCAAGAGGTGTCGGGCTATTCCAGAAGGTGATGTCAGCACCGAAGATCGAAAAGATCCAAGAGGCGAGATACATCACCATGATGCCGCCGGTCGCAGCAACGGTGATGAGCACAAACTTCGGAGTGACCTTCACGATGCGCGTCACGTACAACACGAACATCACAAAAACCACGCTCAGAGTGGCGAGCACAGCTTGCACGACGATGCCGTCATACATTTGGTTGTAATAGGCAGAAATAGCGCCGAGGAACGCGCCCTCGCAGAGCGCGTACAGCGGCGCAGTTGCGGGGCCCCACTTCGGCTTGAAGATGGTTGCAAACGCGAAACCAAGCGCAGCAAGCGCAGCGATGATTGTCCAGCCAGGGAAAGACGTTGTACTGACCACAACGGTCTGTCGCGTCGCCGCATCAAACACTTCTTGGGTGGTCTGGTTCACCTGCGACCAGCCGACCCAACCCGAGACGCAGATGATCGCGAACATCACGCCAAGAGCCGACATGGTGCCGCCATATGTCATCGCTCGTGTGACCGGCGAAGTGCCGTAGCCCTCGGCGATGACCTGCTCGAAGCGCTTGTCATTCAGAACGGGATTCGAAGCCATTGCAGTCCTTTCAAAGACTTGAACCTGAGCATTGTAGGAAGTGAAAGCGCTCAAGAGGCGCCACCCCCAAGCGTTAGTCCTTGACTGCGATTTCCAGTCGGCCTTCGTTCTCGCGAACCTCGAAGGTGTTGACCGGACTCTTCTCATCGCGCCGACCAGCAGCTGACAGTTTTGAGCCAGTTCCTTCTTGGTTAAACCGCCAGAAGTGGCTCAGACACACGATCTCTTCGCCGTCGACTGCGCCTGCGGTTCCAAGGTGAGCCCATTGATGAGGACACCTTGCGTCGCACGCCACTGTGTGCCCTGATGCCGTTCGCCAAACCACGACGTCGCCAGCCTCGCGTTCGACCGTCACGATCTGACCCGACTCAAGGTCCTCCGCGGCCATAACGTCCATCCAT
>WLGJ01000208.1 GCA_009703275.1 Actinomycetota bacterium | reverse complement strand
GCTCAATCATTTCTGAATTGAAGACGAGCGGTTCATTGTCGCAAGCAACGCGGACGCAACTGGCTCGTGATGCATTTGCACATACCGCGGCATACGACGCAGAAATTCTTGCGTGGTTCGATGCGGGCATGCCGGCCAAGGGCGAAACTGCCGACGCACCTGCGGAACTTCCCGAAACCCTCACGATTGAACTGAAGCGTGAACAGGTTCTTCGTTACGGCGAGAATCCGCATCAGGTGGGCGCGCGTTACACCTCCGCCGGCGAGCGCGGCTGGTGGGACAGCGCGCAGCAGCATGGTGGCAAGGAAATGTCGTACCTCAATGTGTATGACACCGAAGCGGCATGGCGTCTTGTGCATTCCATTGGCGAACGTCCCGCTGCGGTAGTGATTAAGCACGCCAACCCATGTGGCGTTGCTGTCGCCGATGACATATTTACCGCCTACACCCGCGCCCATGAGTGCGATCCGGTCAGCGCGTTCGGAGGCATCATCGCTCTGAATCGCGTTGTGACGCTCGAAGTCGCGCAGGCAATTGCGCCGGTGTTCACCGAGGTTCTCGTTGCTCCGGGTTATGAACCCGATGCGCTCGCGGCGCTGCAGGAGAAGAAGAACCTGCGCATCCTTACCGCCGTCGCTCCGGGTGCGCCGGGCCTTTCCGTGCGGCCCATCGACGGCGGCTATCTCGTGCAGACGCCTGACCCCGTCACCGATGACAACGCTGGTTGGACGGTTGCGACTGATCGTGCGCCGACCGATTCCGAATGGATCGATCTCATCCTCGCCTGGCAGGTCGTTGCCAAGGTCACCTCCAACGCCATCGTGTTGGTGAAGGGCGGACAAGCCGTCGGTATCGGTTGTGGGCAGCAGAACAGGCGCGATGCAGGTCACCTCGCCGCCGTGAAAGCTGAAGGCCGAGCGAAGGGCGGCGCCTATGCCTCCGACGCGTTTTTCCCATTCCCCGATGGACTCGATGCTGCGATTGAAGCAGGCGCAACGTGTGTGATTCAGCCCGGTGGTTCAATCCGCGATGAAGAAGTGATCGCCGCGGCAAACGCCGCTGGGCTCGCCATGGTCTTTACCGGCGAACGTCACTTCCGGCACTAGACCTCATCGACATGAGAGAGTTTGCGTTATGAGTTGGCTGACCTCGCTGCCGGTGTGGGCGATCCTGTTTCTTTCGCTAGCGATCGTCGGGTCAGTTTCTGCCTCGTCCTATCTGTTCCTGCATTCCAGGACTGGAGAACACCGCGAGCGCACTGGCCTGGCAGCAGCCGCGTATATGACTGCTCTCGGGAGTCTCTTCGCGATCCTTACGGGCTTCTTGATCAACTCGGAATACGCAACCCTTCGTCAAGCCCAAAGCCTTGTTGGCAAAGAAGCGGCCGCAGCAAGCCGTCTTGCTTGGGCAACCGAGGCTCTCCCTTCTGTTGATACTGCGCTCGTACAGCATCGACTTGGCGTTTATCTCACCGATTCTGAGAACTCTGATTTCAAAGCGTTCGGTACCGAAAACGCTGAGAACGCGCAGACCTCTCCCGGATTCGAGTCTTTGCGGGAACTGCAATCGACAGCATTCACTATTGCCAGTCGACCGTATGTGGCGTCGGCAACTGCAAACGCTATTGAGCAATCAATGGCAGATCTCACTGATGTCCGTAGCGAACTTCTGTCTATCGCTGACAGTGAAATGCCAATTGAACTTCTTCTACTTAGCGTTATCGCTGGTTTCGCCCTGATCATCAATGCGCTCTTTGTTGCACTTCGATCCGGTGGCAATACCGTCTATGTGGCGGTTGGCATCATTGTGATTGTCGCTCTCGACCTCGCACTTGTTGTTGGAATTTCTGCGCCATTTCGTGGCCCGTTTAAAGTTGATGCCGGGCCGGTGCGGACGATGGCAACCGAGGTTCAAGCGGGCGTTTACCTGCCATGGGTCGGTCCGGGTCAAGCCATCAAGGTGTCATCGAAAACATGTGTCGATGACCCGGCGAGTTGTGTTCGAGTGAATCCGGGCGATCCGATACAGCTCGCAGCGCTTCTGCGTATCGGAAAAGATGCCGGTGCGGCTGGGCTTGACGATCTACGAGGGTTCCAACTGGCGATCGACTATTTGGACGGAAAATTCGACGGTGAAGATGGCCAGTTACTCGGCCATGAGATTGCCCTCTATGAAGTTGACGACAAATGCTCTCCAGACGGAGGGCAATCGGGTGCTGGTCAACTCCTCAACGACAAGTCTGTTGTTGCGGTCGTCGGCACGACCTGTTCGGGAGCAGCGAAAGCGGCGATACCCCTCTTTTCTGAGGCGGGAGTATTGATGGTCTCGGGCCAGAACACCGCACCGGTTCTCACTGCCGACCCCGAGCCCGACAGCACCTATTTCCGAACTGCTCCCAACGATTTGATTCAAGGTTCGGTTGTTGCGGGTTTTGTGGGTGGGCAGCTTGGCCTCAACAACATCGCGATCGTGAGCGATGGTTCGGTCTATTCCGATGAACTCTCAAACGTCTTTGAGACGAAAATCGGTTCGTATGGCGTCTCGAGAACGCAGACATTCGAATCGAAAGAAGGAAGCGACTATGCAGCAACAGTCGCAGCGATCTCCGCAGGTGGGTTCGATGGGATCTATATGCCGGTGAATTCTCCGGTATGTGAGAACCTGATGAATGCAATCGCAGCAAATCCGGGTGTCAAGGATCTTCCGGTCATCACAAGCGACGGATGTGTACTTGCCGCAGTTCTTCCAGCTGCAACAAAGGTCAACGCTTATGGTTCTGGGCCCGACGTGACGGCATTGGAAAAGCAGCCGTTCTATCGCGACGAATACAAGAGCGCGTATCGCTCAAAATTTGGTCAGGCGCCGTTGTCGGTCTGGAATACGTCAGCATTCGATGCCGCGAATCTTATTTTTGATGCCATCCAGCGCACCGCGGTCACAGCGGATGACGGATCTCTATTGATTCCGCGTCGCAGCCTTGTCGAAGCCATGCAATCTGTTGATGGCTATTCGGGTGTTTCAAACAAGATGGTGTGTATGCCGACCGGCGATTGCGCGCAAGCAGGAACGATTGGCGTGTTCAGGGCTCCGGCATGGCCGGTAGGCAGTGGATCGCAGACAGCGCAACCGGTGTTTTCAAAGACCGAGACGCTTGCGTCTGTTGTGCGAAAGAAATAGAGCAGTGGACGAGACATCACCTATGAAGTCACCGGTTCTTGGCTT
>WLGJ01000207.1 GCA_009703275.1 Actinomycetota bacterium | reverse complement strand
TGTCCATGTCGTTCCACCGTTTGCGGACTGTTCCACCTGGTAACTCGTGACTAACGATCCACCATCAGTCGAAGGTGCAGTCCAGGAAAGAGTGACTGCCGCATCAGAAGCAACTGCGGTGGGCGTCGCTGCAGTGCCGGGAATCGTGTACGGCGTCGCTGACGCGACTGCCGACGATGCGCCGAGTCCCCCCGCGTTTCGTGCTGAAACTCGGAACGCGTAGTTCGCGCCATTTGTAAGACCAGTCACCGTCGTGGTCAGGCCAGCGACAGATGCGGCGGCCACAGTCCACGTTGCCCCGCCATCAAGCGAACGCTCAACCTGGTAGCTGGTAACTACCGAACCACCATCGGCCGTCGGCGCCGTCCACGAGACCACGACCTGACCATTTGCAGGAGTGACGCCGATCGACGCCGGCGCAGTCGGTGCACCTACTGGGGTCGCGGATGCATTCGCCGAGAACGCTCCCGATCCGAGTGCACTCACTGCCGCAACACGGAAGGTCTGAGTTACGCCGCCCGGAAGTCCGGTGAGCACGGTTGAAGTCAGCGTGCTTCCTGTGCTTCCAACAGCAACTGTCCACGTAACACCATTGTCTGTCGATCGTTCGATTCGATAGCCGAGTAGCGCGGAGCCGCCAGTGCCAGCCGGAGCTGTCCAGGAAAGTGCAACCTGACCAGTTCCTGCTGTCGCCACAAGGTCCGTCGGCGCGCCAGGAGCAGCGAACGGCGTCGAGGTCACCACACCAGAATCGGGCCCGAAGCCAGCAGCATTTTGTGCCGTGACTCGAACCGCCACCGGCGCACCGTTTGTGAGTCCAGTAATTGCGAGCGCGGTGTTGGTTGTCGTGGTCACAATCGTCCAGGTCGCTCCCCCGTCGAGACTTTGCTCAACGAGGTAACCCGTCAATACCGAGCCGCCGGATGAAGCCGGTGCGGACCAAGACAACGACAGTTGACTGTCGCTCGGCGTCACAGAGAGAGAACGCGGCGCGCTCGGAGCACCAAACGGTGTCGTCGTTGCCGGCGTTGAGCTGCTACCTGCCCCAGGCGAGGTCAGCGCCGAAACTCGGAATGCATAGGCCGTTCCGTTGGCAAGACCAGCGACTGTGACAGAAGTTGAGGACGTGCCGGTGTCGCTAATGGCAACAGACCACGAAGTCCCACCGTTTGAAGAAATCTCGACGCGATAG
Organism: Actinomycetota bacterium; assembly: GCA_009703275.1. Lineage (GTDB taxonomy): Bacteria > Actinomycetota > Acidimicrobiia > Acidimicrobiales > Acidimicrobilacustridaceae > Acidimicrobilacustris. The sequence continues at coordinate 2,034 of WLGJ01000207.1, read as the reverse complement.
CCCACGATTGGGAGGCCACCAGTTGACGCAGGAGCAACCCAGGAAAGCGTTGCCGCAGCGTTTCCAGCTGTTGCGGACAATGCAGTCGGCGCAGACGCCGCAGTAAACGGTGTCGATGTGACCGTTGCCGAGGCAACACCAGTACCCGCAGCGTTGATTGCCGAAACGCGGTAGGCGTAGGTCGTTCCGTTGGTCAATCCAGTCGAGACATAACTGCTCGCCGATGCTGCAGTCGTCGCAAGAGTCGTCCACGTCAGGCCGCCATCGACTGAACGTTCCACGAGATAGCCCGTGATCGCCGATCCACCGGTTGATGCCGGGGAGGTCCACGAAACAGTCACCTGCGTATTGGCAGCCACCGTCGTGACATTGCGCGGACTTGTTGGGACAGTAAACGGCGTCGCACTAACTTCCGCCGAGGCCGATCCGGTGCCAACGGCATTGATCGCACGGAAACGGAACTTGTAGGCCGTGCCGTTGATGAGACCAGTCACCGTCACTGCCGTTGAACCCAGACCGCTCGTTGTCGGACCAGCAAGCCATGTCAGGCCGTTGTCGGCGGAGTACTCAACGAGGTAACCAGTGATCAGTGCACCGTTATTCGCTGGTGCTGTCCACGACAACGTCACTTGACCCTGCGCAGCCACCGCAGTCGGTGCGGTTCCGGCGAGCGGCGCACCAGCGGGGGTCACAAGTGCAATATTCGAAGGCGTTGCATCGCCAGCTGCGGTGATGACCGTGACACGGAAGAACACGGGTGTTCCATTCGTCAATCCCGTGACAGTTGTTGAAAGCGACGACGATGTAAGCGTGGATCCAACCGTGGTCCACGTCGTCATGTTTGCGGAGCGCTCAACGCGATACCCAGTGACGTTGACAACGCCAACAGGTGTCGGCCAAGTCAGTGTCGCAGTTGTATCGCCTGCTGAACCTTCAATCGTGATTGGTGCGGCGACCAACGGCGTACCGGTGACTGCCACTGACACTGCGCCAGTTCCACCGGCAGTAATCGCAGCGACACGGAACGAATAGAGCTGTCCAGGCTGAAGACCCGACACCACTCCATATGTGCTTGGTGAAGCTGTATCTGCAATTGCTACCGACCACGTGACCCCATTATCAAACGAGGACTCAATCTGATAACCGGTAATCGGAGCGCCACCAGTCGATGCCGGTGCAGTCCATGTGAGAACAACCTGTTCTGCGCCTGCGTAGGTCGTGACATTTGTCGGCGCTGCCGCACGGGCAGCAGGAATTCCAATCACGGGAATGCTCGAAACGCCTGTACCGAATGCATTGACCGCGCTCACTCGGTAGACGTAAAGCGAACCGTTGGTGAGAGAGTTGGTGTCTGTATAGGTCGTCGCATTGAGTGATGCCGCGATCACCGTCCATGTGGAGCCACCATTCGAAGAACGCTCGACGGTGTATCCAAGTATTGAACTCCCTCCGTCACTGACTGGAGGAGCCCAGTTGATGGTCACTTGGCGGTCCGCCGGACTCGCTGTGACCACTGTGGGCGAGCCGGGGATGGTGGCCGGCGTAGCGCCGGCTGCCGCACTTGGCGACCCCGTCCCTCCCCTCGTGATTGCCGACACGCGGAATCCATACGCAGTTCCGTTCGTCAGACCAGAGATGACACGAAGAGTCGTGGGCGACCCGGTGTCGGCAACGACCACGGTCCACGTGCTTCCGCCATCAGTCGACTGTTCGATCCTGTATCCAGTGATTGAGGCGCCACCGGTCGAAGACGGTGCCGTCCATGAGAGCGCGACCGACGCGTTGCCAGGCGATGCCACAAGTGCAGTCGGAACGTCTGGAGCGCCATAGGGCGTAACACTCAGAGCAGCAGTCGCGATCCCGACTCCAGCGCTATTGACTGCTCTTACTCGGAGAGCGACATCTACACCGTTAACAAGACCAACGATTGTTGCGATTGTGGCGCCGCCGGTTGAGGCCTTCACCACAGTCCATGTCGCACCACCATCACGAGACAGTTCAACCCGATAATCGGTAACCGCGGAACCACCATCG
>WLGJ01000206.1 GCA_009703275.1 Actinomycetota bacterium | reverse complement strand
GGAGCAGACCTTCGCATTGCGTGGCGATATCGAAGCTGCTGCGCAGCAAGTCGCTCCGTCACGGCGTTACTGGGCGATTGTTGGCAATGGTGCAAATCGCATCGCTGCTGAAGAAGTTCGCATCAAACTTTCTGAGCTTTGCTACAAAGCCATCGCGTGCGATGGAACGGAAGATAAGAAACACATCGATCTTTCCTCTGAGCCAATGATTCTTGTTTGTGCAGCAGGTCTCCAGGGTTCCACTGCAGATGATGTTGCGAAGGAAGTCGCGATCTATCGGGCCCATAAGGCTGCACCAGTTGTGATCGCAACGCAGGGAGAGGAACGTTTCTCGGCTGCACTGCAGGTCATAGCTGTACCTGAGGTGCACCCGCGACTCGCATTCATTCTTTCCGCGATGGTGGGTCATCTCTTTGGGTACGAAGCTGCGCTTGCCATTGATGCACAGGCTCGACCGCTTCGAGAGGCGCGTGCCGCCATCGATTCAGCGGTTGCTGCGGGTCTCCCCGGCGATGGCGAGTCGTTGCTCCGAGGGCTGCGCCCGCTTCTAACAACGCTTGCGTCGCGCTATTTCGATGGTCTTCGTAGTGGGGAGTACAACGGGCACCTCGAAGCGAGTTCCGCAGTGCGCCTGGCCATCGTTTGGCGCTTCGCCCTTGGTTCTGTGCCGTTGGAGTCTTACCAAGTTGAGTACGGCAAGGTCGGCACGCCGGCGGTAGTCCTCGAGGATTTAGTTGCGGCGCTTACGTCAGCGATCGATGAACTCACACGACCTGTCGACGCCATCAAGCATCAGGCCAAGACCGTTACCGTCGGTATTTCCCGCAGCGACGAAACGCTTATGCAGGTGCCGCTGGTGAAGGAAGTACTCAGCACTGGTGTCTCCCGAGATCGACTCACCTATTCAACGCTGCGGACTCTCTCGGCACTTGAGCCACTCGTCGACGAAGTCCTCGGCTACACGCGTTACGCGATCGAGGGTCATGTCGACCCTGCTGGGCGCGATGAAGCCCGTATCGTCATCGTCGATCGGGGTGGACTTGCCCGCGATCTTCAAAGTCGGACCACCGATGATCCGCAGCTTCGGGGCACCAAGCGACTTGTTGCAGTCGAACACACCGTGTTGGTTGCGAAAGGTCGCAACGACGGGCGAACCGTGGTCATCGTTCCCGAAATCAAGGACGGAGAGACCACCGGGCTGTCGTTGCTGCATGTTCATCTGCGTAACGATCTCGCGCTTCCCACATTGCGATCGGTCTTGCAGGGTTATCGAAATCGTTATGCCGCCATTAAGCATGCGGTCACCGAAACAGAACCGATCTTCCGCGACGATCTACTGACCGATGTTCCTGTCATTGAGTTGATGACCGAACCGGTGAACTTGTTGGCCGAACACTGGCGCTCATGATCCTGGGTATCGGAAACGATCTCGTTGATCTTGATCGCTTCCGTCGTGTGCTCGAACGCCGACCGGGGCTCAGAGAAAAACTGTTTACTGAAGCCGAGCGAGAGTACGCGGTTCGTCGTTCTGACCCAACAGAACGCTTTGCCGTTCGATTCGCCGCGAAAGAAGCCGTCCTGAAGGCGATGGGTGTTGGTATTGGTGCCGCGGACTGGCACGACATCGAAGTGCTTCGTGATGAAGACGGAAGACCTTCAGTTTCGTTAACGGGACGCGCCGCCGCATTGGCTGCGCAACAGGGGATCGAGGGTTGGCGCCTCACGCTCAGCCACTCGGCGATCGTTGCGCAGGCTGTCGTTGTTGCCCTCGGCACAGAGCTTGTTTCGCCCATGCTTGGCCCCATTGGCGCACAGGCGTTGCCCCTTCCGGATGCGATCGATGGCGGGGGACTTGTTCCCATCGTGACTCCGGAGGAAATGAACGCGATCGATCGCGCCGCTCCCGAACCAGTTGAGGAGCTCATCAATCGAGCCGGTGGAGCGGTCGCTCGAGCAGCCATCGAACTGCTCGGCGGAGCCTACGGACGGCGCGTTGTTGTACTCGTAGGTAAGGGAAATAACGGTAACGATGGTCGCAATGCCGCAGCGCGACTCGAAGCACAAGGTGTGCACGTCACGGTTTGCGAAGTTGCCGACGCCCCCGATGTTCTTCCCGATTGCGATCTCGTGATCGACGCAGCGTTCGGCACGGGCTTTCGCGGTGACTGGGACGCTCCTATTGCGCCCCCAGGGTGCCTCGTTCTTGCCGTCGATATTCCATCAGGTATCAACGGGCTCAACGGCTCGTGCGCTGGTGATGTGCTCGAGGCCGACGCAACGATCACATTCGCTGCACTCAAGCCGGGCAATGTGTTTGGCGATGGTCTTGCGTGCAGTGGCGAACTCACTGTTGCTGACATTGGACGCGACACGCGCGCAGCACGAGCGCACCTCGTGGGCGCTGCTGCAGTCGCGTCCTGGATTCCCGATCCGGCGAGCGATGCTCACAAATGGCAACGTGCCGTTTGGGTCGTGGCTGGTAGTCCGGGGATGGGCGGTGCGGCGGCATTGTGTTCTGGCGCTGCAGCACGAACCGGCGCGGGATATGTGAGGGTTTCGACTCCCGGCGGCGCAGCAACCGATCTTCCGATTGAAATCGTGCGCACCGACCTTCCATCAGAGACATGGGCTGGCGACGTCATTGCTGACCTCGCACGGTTTGATGCGCTTGTGATTGGTAATGGTCTCGGTATCGCTGATGCAACGAAGGAACAGATTCGACAGGTCGTTGCTGCGGCAACTGGTCGGGGAGTCCCGATCGTTGTTGATGCCGATGGTCTCACTGCACTCGGTACTGAGGTGTCGCGTTTTGTTTCTGAAACCACCGTGCTCACGCCGCACGATGGTGAATTCGCGCGGCTCACGGGTCACGCTCCGGGAGATGATCGCATTGCCGATGCCCGCGCGCTCGCGGCCGAAAGTGGCGCGATCGTGTTGCTGAAGGGGAGATCAACGGTGGTCGCCGCTCCGGATGGCGATGTCCTTGTCTCGATTGCCGGCGATCAACGGTTGGCAACGGCTGGAACGGGTGACGTCCTGGCCGGAATAATCGGTGCATTGCTGGCGTGTGGGGTTGAACCCCTTCGTGCCGCGGCCGGTGGGGCATTCCTCCATGGTCGGGCCGGAGCCCTAGGCTGGCGCCGAGGACTGGTAGCGGGCGACGTCATCGCTCATCTTCCAGCCGTGCTCGACGACTTGACCTTTCTGCGGCCTTAGTGGCGCGGATCTTGGAGGAACG
>WLGJ01000205.1 GCA_009703275.1 Actinomycetota bacterium | reverse complement strand
GTCATCGCCACCGCAGCAGCAGTGGCCCTGTTCCTTCCTATCGCCGCATGTTCGAGTGATTCGTCCTCCAGCAGCACGACCTCAACAACGGCATCAAGCGGCGATCAGATCACCGACACCGCATGCCCATTCACCGGAACCGTCGAGACGAGCTCGGGTGGCAAGGCCGGAACGCCGTCAGCGTTGGGGTCGATCACGACGTCGAAGGAAGGATGTGTCGACAACATCCAATTGAAGTTGGGTAATGCAACGGGCGCTTGGACGGCGGCCTACGCAACCGGTCCAGTTGTTGATGCCTCGGGTGCAACGGTTGCGACGCAGGGTGCTGCGACGCTCGTCTTCACCCTTGCTGAAGGATCGTGGACTGGCACCCCTGCCGCTCCCACGACCGTGCTTCCTGTTCAGCTTGATTATGTGCAGTCGATCAACGTGGTCGCCGGTCCCAACGGATCGCTTCTTGTTGCCATTGGGCTTTCTGCGAAGAAGCCCTACCAGGCGAGCGATTCGCAAACCCCGGCCTACATCTCACTCGGTATCGGCTGATCCTCAGTTTCATTACTGACTTTTCAGCGAACGGTGATTGCGAGAATCGCCGCGCACACGATTCCGTAAATTCCAACTGCTCGACGCAACAACGTTGGGTGAAGGCGTCGGCCATAGTGAGAACCAAGCCATCCGCCAGCGAGGGTGAGGGGAGCCATCATCGCGACGACCCCCCATTGCACTGGTCCCCAAATCGCGAAGATCACTACCGCGACAATGTTGATGGAAAACTGCAGCACGCTTTTGAGTGCATTGAGCCGTTGGAGATGGTCGATCATCGTGATGCCGAGCATCGCTAACAAGATGACACCGAGAACGCCGCCGAAATAGCCGCCATAAATGGCGGCAATAAAAACACCGACGACAGATGCGATGTTGTGTTCGGCGACGATGGCTTCGCCGGTTTCAGGGTGAAGACGCGCAAGCCTCTTTTGAATCGCCGGTTGTGCGATGAGAAGTAGTGACGCGCCGAGAACTAGGAACGGAACGAGAATTCGAAAGATATTGCTCGACGTTGTCAGAAGGATGACTGCGCCTACCAGTGCTCCTGCAAAGGCGGCGGGCAAGAGCATGCGAACGTTTGCACGCTGACCTTCAAGTTCTTTGCGGTAACCGGCAATCCCACCGAGATAGCCAGGAACAAGTCCAACCGTATTTGTCACATTTGCGGTGACGGGCGGGAAGCCAAGGGCAAGAAGGGTGGGGAAGGTGATGAGCGAACCCCCTCCGGCAACAGCATTAATGCCGCCGGCAAGAAGTGCAGAGACGGCGAGGAGGATGATGCCGCCGGCGCTCAGATTGTCCATGGGTCCTGATCGTACGGGGCGCGCCCCCATCGGTGGTGTGGTGGACTTGGTTTTTCCGAGTTTGTGGGGGAGTCGAATGGCAATCGTCGAAACAACAATTGCGGGCGAAGGTATCGCTCGGGTGACACTGAACGATCCCGATCGTTACAACGCGCTCACGCCAGCGCTTATCGATGGACTCGCTGACGCTTTTGCATCAATCCGCCGAGATCGTGATGTTCGTGTCGTGATTCTGGATGGAAATGGCCGCGGTTTCTGTGCCGGTGCCGACATGAGCGGCACCGGTGGAGTCCCCGATCGTTCTCGCGGTCGTGGGCCGGTCGGGTTTGTCCATGAGATGCAAGAACACCTCATGGAGGTCGTGTTAGCGATCCACGAAACCCCACAGCCAGTTGTTGCCGCACTTCACGGCGCTGTTGTGGGTGGGGGATTGGCGTTGGCGCTTACGTGCGACCTTCGTGTCGCTTCGGCTGACGCGTTCTTTGCCTCACATTTCATTCGTGTGGGTTTATCGTCCTGCGATCTCGGCACGAGTTACTGGTTGCCCCGTATATGTGGGCCAACGATCGCCGCTGAGCTCATGCTCACCGGGCGTCGGTTCACCGCTGACGAAGCGCGCGAGTACGGGGTGCTGAATCGAGTGACAACTTCAGACGAACTCCAGACGACCGCTCTCGAGCTGGCAGGAATGATCGCTGACAATTCTGAGTATGGCGTGCGCATGACCAAAGTCGGGATGTGGGCCAACCTCGACGCGTCGAGTTTGCGTGCAGCAATGGAACTTGAAAACCGCACACAGGTTCTAGGCACCTTCACTGGCAACATGTCTGAAGCAGGCGAAGCGTTCCGGGAAAAGCGGGCGCCAGAGTGGAAGCAGATGTGACATGGCCACGCAACGATTAAACGGTATTGATCTGTACTGGGAACAAGCGGGCGAGGGGCCTCGGTTGCTGATGTTCAATGGCTCCGGTTCGACAATCGAGCGCATGCGGCCACTGTTCGACGTACTCGCAACTCAGTTTGATGTCGTGCTGCACGATCAACGTGGACTCGGGCGAACCGAAATCCCTGAAGGCCCGTATTCGATGGCGGACTATGCGGCCGACGCCATTGCCCTTGTTGATTTTCTCGGCTGGGAAACCTTCAACGTCATTGGCATCAGTTTCGGTGGCATGGTCGCTCAAGAGTTTGCTGTCACCGCTCCCGAACGAGTTGAGCGGCTGGCATTGCTGTGCACATCGCCTGGCGGAGAGGGTGGTTCGTCGTATCCGCTTCACAAAATCCGTTCGATGGACGCAGCGGAACGAGCAGCAATTTCAATGACGATTATGGATACGCGGTTCACTCCCGAGTGGCTCGATGAGCACCCATCGGATCGGTTATTCGTCGATGGCATTAGCGGGCAGCACGGCGCGAAAGCAGGCTCAGAGGCGGAACGGGGTGAGATCGAACAACTGAATGCGCGAAGCGTCCATGACGTATGGGATCGCCTCGATCGAATTTCTGCTCCGACCTTTATCGGAGCTGGTCGCTACGACGGCATCGCCCCGCTCTCAAATAGCGAAGCGATGGCCCAGCGGATTCCAAACTCGGAACTGCACGTCTACGAGGGTGGGCACGGATTTTTCGCACAGGATGCGACGGCGTTCCCGGACATTTTCAGTTTTCTCGCGAGTTGAACTGCTGGCGGCTTACGCCATCTGGTTCATGAACTGATTCAGGTCGAAGTACTCGCGCCACTTTGCGATCTTGTCGCCCTCAAATTCAAAGATGCCGAGGACGGGAAGTTCAACTTCGCTGCCATCTTCCTTTTCGAAGATGTCAACACGCTCAGTGACAACCATTGGGCCTTTTGAAATCATGTTGTCGATGCGAAACACCTTGACCTTGAGGCCAGCGGTGAATCCGTCGATCATCATTCG
>WLGJ01000204.1 GCA_009703275.1 Actinomycetota bacterium | reverse complement strand
TACATCGACGCCATCCGCAAGAACATCGTTACCTTCGGTGTTGGTCCTGCGGGTACCGGAAAGAGTTGGCTTGCCGTTGCAATGGCCGTGCAAGCGCTCCAGGCCAAAGAAGTTGATCGCATCATCCTCACTCGTCCTGCCGTTGAAGCGGGGGAGCGTCTTGGTTTCTTGCCTGGCGACATGATGGCCAAGGTGGATCCGTACCTTCGCCCGCTGTACGACGCGCTCTACGACATGCTCGATGCCGAAGGTGCACAGCGCATGTTGGAACGAGGAACGGTCGAAGTTGCGCCGCTTGCATTCATGCGCGGTCGCACACTGAACGGTTCATTCATCATTCTTGATGAAGCGCAGAACACCACACCGGAACAGATGAAGATGTTCCTTACTCGAATCGGATTTGGTTCGAAGGTTGTGGTCACCGGCGATACCACTCAGATCGATTTGCAGGGTGGCCGAAGTGGTTTGCTCGAACTTGAACCAATCCTTTCCGGTATCGATGGACTCGAATGGGTCAAGCTCACCGCCGGCGATGTTGTTCGTCATCGAATTGTCCAGGACATCGTGAGTGCGTACGAGAACGCACCGAAGCCTTGAACGAGCCTCCTCGTCGTCGCCGTTTGAAGCGACGCGGCCCTGCCGACGGAGTCGTCACCGTGTTCGTTTCCGACGAACAGGCAGCACTGCCGATTGTGGTTGAGAAGTGGCAGCAACTGGCGTTGGCAGTTCTGGCCGATGAAGGCGTTGAAGGCGAAGCCGAACTTTCCGTGATGTTTGTCGACGAGGAAACCATTGGTGATCTCAACGAACGTTTCATGGAAGCCGATGGCCCGACAGACGTGCTGTCGTTCCCAATCGATGGCGATCCCAATGAGCCTGGGCGTTGGCCCGACGCGGGTGGGCCTGGACCTGATCGCATCGAGAACGACCCTGAAGATCTTCCGCTTCTGCTTGGCGATGTTGTGATTTGTCCTTTGGTTGCAGAGCGCAACGCACCAACGCATGCCGGTTCGTTCGATGACGAGGTCGCGCTGTTAGTGGTGCACGGCATCTTGCATCTGCTCGGTATGGATCATGCCGAGGAAGCTGAACGTCTCGAAATGCAATCGCGAGAGCGAGAACTGTTAGCGGCACATTACGGTCCGCTTGCCGCCGATCCGTGGGCATGAGTCAGGCGTAGATGACGATGAAAGTGATTGCGGTGACATTCACAACAGCTGATGCATGGATGACGTTTGCGATTGTGGTTTTGCTTTTGGTTTCGGTTTTTTTGTCACTGGCCGAAACGGCACTGACGCGAATGACGGTTTCCAAAGCGCAGGCGATTTCCGAAATGGGTGGTCTGGGGTCGAAGCGGATTCTGCGACTCGTTGCGCACCCAGAGGAATTTCTCAACGTCGTGCTTCTGGTGGTGCTTGTTTGTCAGTTAGTCCAAGCCACGTTGGTCGGTTTGGTTGCGGACAACCTCTTTGGTGCTTGGGGACTCGTGCTCGCCACGTTCGTGAACGTTGTTGTCGTCTTCGTTGTCGCTGAGGCCATTCCGAAAACTTGGGCGGTTCAGCACACCGAGCGTGCGTCTCGTCTTGCCACGCCTCTTGTTTGGTGGATGACCCGATTCTGGCCATTCAAATTGATAGCGAAAGCGCTCATCGGCCTGACCAACGTGATCATTCCGGGGAAGGGTCTCAAGCAAGGCCCGTTCGTCTCGGAAGCGGAGATCCTTGCCCTGGCTGATCAAGCCGTGTCTGCAGAAGTTCTTGAAGAAGAAGAACGCGAACTCATCGTGCAGGTCATTGAATTCGGCGACACGATCTGCCGTGAGGTCATGGTGCCCCGGCCGGACATGCTTGCGTTGTCCAATGCACTGACCGTTGCTGAAGTTCTTGAAGCCGCTCTCGCTGCCGGTCGAAGCCGAGTGCCGGTGTATGGCGAAGGTATCGATGACGTTACGGGCATCGCCTATGTAAAGGACTTGGTGCGTGCCTCGCGTGCTGGTCGAGACGCCGTTGGCGTGTCTCGGTTTGCTCGACGCGCGTATTTCGTTCCTGAAACCAAGCGCATTTCTGAATTGCTGTCGGAAATGAAGGTTCGCAAAGCACATATGGCAGTCGTGATCGATGAATATGGCGGCACGGCAGGTTTGATAACTCTCGAAGATCTCATCGAAGAACTCATCGGCGAGATTGTTGATGAGTTCGATCGCGAAGATGTGATGGTTGAACGGCTTCCCGGTGGTGATCTGCGGGTGCAGGCCCGCATGTCGATCGACGAAGTGAGTTCGCTTGTGGGGGCAGAATTCCCCGAGGGCGACTGGGACACAATCGGCGGTCTTATGTTTCACCTTCTCGGTCACGTACCGTTCGAAGGCGAAAGTGCAACAGAAGGCGAGTTCCGTCTTCGAGCAGAACAGGTGAAGGGACGTCGTATCGGCATGGTGAGGATCGAGCGGTTGCCCCAGTGAAGTCCGGATTCGTCTCCATCGTCGGCCGGCCGAATGTGGGCAAGTCGACACTTCTGAATGCCATTCTCGGCCAGAAGGTGGCGATCACCTCAGATAAACCGCAAACCACTCGGTCTCAGATTCGTGGTGTCTTGAACCGTCCCGAAACGCAGATCGTTTTCGTCGATACCCCCGGTATCCATCGACCGCGCACATTGTTGGGCGAGCGACTCAATAAGTCTGCTTCCGAAATGACCAGCGGTGTCGATGTCGTGTGCCTTGTGGTTGATGCAACAGCGCCGATCGGTCCGGGCGACCGATTCGTTGCCGAGAAAGTTCCATCGAACGCAATCGTTGTCGTGAATAAGACCGACATCGCATCTCCCGACGACGTCGTCGCTCAGTTGGCACGCGCCGCTGATCAGATCGATGTGTCGGCTTATTTCCCAGTCTCTGCCGTTACTGGTGAAGGCGTCGACAGATTGCTGGCCGAGATTGTGTCGCGCCTTCCCGAAGGTCCGCTTTGGTATCCCGATGACATGGTCACCGATGTGCCTGAAGCGTTTTGGGTCGCCGAGTTGGTTCGCGAACAGCTGCTCGCTGTGACGAACGACGAACTTCCACATTCGATTGCGACTCGCGTTGTCGAATGGGAATGGCCCCGCATTCGCTGCGAAATCCTCGTTGAGCGCGAATCACAAAAGGGCATCGTGATCGGCCACAAAGGTTCGGTGCTCAAGAAGGTCGGAATTGCGGTTCGTGAGCAACTGCCCGAAGGGGCCTTTCTCGAACTCTTTGTGAAGGTCGACAAGGACTGGCAGCGCAAAGCTGG
>WLGJ01000203.1 GCA_009703275.1 Actinomycetota bacterium | reverse complement strand
CGCTCTGCGTCATGGTTGCATTGAGTTCGAGAGACGCGAGTTGCGCGTTTGAGTCGACCTGTGGGGAAACTCCGTCATTGCTGAGAAGCGGGGGAGTTTCATTCATTTCTTGATAGGTGACGACCCCAGTAGATGGTCGGAGGCGAAGCACAAGCTGAAGGATCGAATTTCCCTGAATGTTGTAATCCTGCAAAGTCCGGCCGTCTTCGAGCTGCTCATCGCGAAATGTCAGTCGTTGCTGGTCGGGTGGCACTCCCTCTTTGTCTTGAATCTTCTGTTTGATGTTCTCGATCGCGTCCGAGGCTTCGACCTCAAGCGTGATCGTCTTGCCGGTGAGTGTCTTGACGAAGATCTGCATGACTCATGCTCCTGGGCAGAACTCAGCCCGTAAAGTTCGGAAGAATCGAGGGCGATTCCGAGATGTTTTCAGTCGTTGAAGTTGGGTCGCAAATGTCGATGCTGGTCAGACTTACGAGATCAAGCAACGCGCTCTGTGATGTCGCAGTGAAAACGAGGTCGCAACTTGTCGTGCCTGTTGGTGCAGTGATTTCTTCATCGAACTGGGTGAGGCCGATCGGTTCTCCAGAATTGGAGCCGGTTAACGAGGAAATCGTTAGGCCAAGTTCGTCCTTAAAGGTGAATTGCCAAGTGAGGTCTTCTTGGGCCCAAAACGAGAACACGTGCGTACCCGGTGAGAGTGGAATGTTGTTTTGGCTGACGGTTGCTCCGACATTGAGGAGGGCAAGTTGTGCATTTGTTGCTACCTGTGACGAAATCCCTTGTGAAACGGGAGTGGGAGGGGCTTCCCCCATGTCTTGGTAGGTGACAATGCCAGTCGAGGATTGCAAACGGATGACAAGCAAAATCTCGAGTTCTTTTTGGATGTTGTAATCAGAAAGAGTGCGACCGTCGTCAAGAACTTTAGAAGCGAAAATCAGACGTTGTTGATCCGGCGGTATGCCCTGCTTGTCTTGGATTTTTGCTTTTACGTTCTCAATCGAGTCTGAAGCTTCAACTTCAAGAGTCAGCCTTGGGCGGCTGGGGAGTCTGATGAAAATTTGCATGTCTGTTTCCTCAGTGCGGTTCAGCCTGCGAAGTTCGGAGTCACGGCTGGCTCGGCAGGCTCGGCGCAAGCTCCGTCAATTGGGGTGAGGGTAACGAGATCAAGCAACGCGCTCTGTGATGTCGCAGTGAAAACGAGGTCGCAACTTGTCGTGCCTGTTGGTGCAGTGATTTCTTCGTTGAACTGCGTGAGGCCTATAAGGGCGCCAGAGGTTGAGCCGGTTGCAATGAAGACCGTTGCACCAAGCGCATCTTTGAAGGTGAGTTCCCAAAGGAGATCATCTTGGGCCCAAAACGAAAACGCGTAGGTCCCTGGAAAAAGCGCGATGTCATTTTGGCTGATTGTTGCGCCAACCGTGAGGAGTGCGAGCTGAGCGTTTGGAGCTCCTTGTGTCGAAATGCTCTGAGGATTGGGGTCCGGTGGTGCTTCGCCCACGTCCTGATAGGTGACAACGCCAGTCGAAGATTGAAGGCGAATGACGAGGTGAAGAGTTGCTTCTCGCTGGATGTTGTAGTCGGCGAGAGTTCGCCCGTCTTGGAGTTGCTTTCCTGCAAAGTAGAGCCGCTGTTCATTAGGTCGGATGCCCTCTTTGTCTTGGATCTTCTGCTTGACGTTTTCGATCGAGTCCGAAGACTCAACGTCAAGGGTGATGGTTTCCCCTGTGAGGGTTTTCACAAAAATCTGCATGCCGCTCATTACTTTGGGACTTCGCTTTCTTGCTGCGATGGGGTGGAAGACGTGGTGGTCATTGCGCTTTGCGTTGCATCACGACGGTGACATGTCGTGCTGATTCGAGTCCGGGGAGTGTCTCTGCGGTTCCAGCGGCGGCGGCATGAAACGGATGCGGTGCCGATGTCGGTTCGATGAGCGTGGTGAATCCTTTGTGTTCAAAGTCTTCGATCAGATCACGCAATGCATTTGTTCCATCGAGAAATGCCAGCTCAGCGCAGAGAGCGATGAAGATGCCGTTCGGGGCGAGAAGCTCGGTGCCTTCGAGGATGAATCGGCGTGGAAGTTCGAATCCAGTTTCTCCGCCCTGCGAGTAGATGCGCCCATCGGCTCGATGAGCCGGCACCCACGGAGCATTTACGCAAACAAAGTCAAAGGTTCCAGGGTGAATTCCAGCAGCGACATCATTCGCAACAACGTGCATCCGAGACTTTGCCGTTTCAGGAAGAAGCTCGCGGCTGAGTTGCGCAGTCTGCGTTGCTCGTTGGTTGATGTCGGTTGCAACGACTGTTTCGTATCGCGAAGTGAGGAACGCAGCGACAAGACCCGTTCCGGTCCCAAGATCAATCGCACGCTTTCCATGCAGCCCGTATTTCCAAGCTTGATCTCGTAAGAGCCATGTGTCGGTGCCAGCGTAGACACTGTCGATCGGGACGTCATCGGACGAATCGAGAAAGGGGAGAATCGCCATCGCTTTGCCGTCCGACAACACTTCGAACGAGAGCGAGAAGCGACTTTCCTCGGTGATGGTTGCGGCTCCCGTTTCAAGCAGCGCTGCAACCGGCTGCGGTCCGCCAAGGAAGCGCGATGCAGCCGCAACGTCGACGTACTTGCCTAAGGCAAGATCGGCCAGTGTCTGATTCTTCTCGTCGTCGATTTGAAGACGCCCGAATCGATTGATGAAACCTGCGTCGGAGAGGTGTTGTCCGAACTCACCAATGGCTTGCAGACACATCGCAGAAGCAAGAATTGGCCCCGGTGTCCAGCGCTTGATGAGCGCTGAGCTCGGTGTCACGGTGGCGGCGAAACGAAGGTCCAACCTGGTGCGGTGTTCCCCGGTGCTCCGTCCTCAAATGAACCGTTGGTGATGAGATTCGTCGAGTCACCTGCGCTTGGCCCTCCGAGGTTGACCTCGTTGTAGGGGTTCGCAGGTCCATGCCAATAGCCGGCGAACCCGCCATCGCAGGGTTGCGTCGAGCCTGAGATCGTCGCACTGGCGAGCGAACCGGGGGCCAGAACTAGCGCCCCGAAAAGCCCTGCTCCAAGGCCCAGGGCCTGACGACGGCTGATTTCAGGAAGCGACTTCATCGGCCAAAAGTAACAGATGGGGTGAGTCGTTATTCGGCCATTGTCAGGGTTCTGTCTGGACTGCCGTACGATTCGCCAGTCCAGACAACGGCGCACCGGCGCTGTGAAGGGGGAGCAGTGGCTCAGCAAATTCCAATGGTCGACTATCTGGTGCTCGGAGACACTCCACACCTCG
>WLGJ01000202.1 GCA_009703275.1 Actinomycetota bacterium | reverse complement strand
GTCATGGGCATC
The DNA here is from genome assembly GCA_009703275.1 of Actinomycetota bacterium. Lineage (GTDB taxonomy): Bacteria > Actinomycetota > Acidimicrobiia > Acidimicrobiales > Acidimicrobilacustridaceae > Acidimicrobilacustris. Next base: position 3,299 of record WLGJ01000202.1, on the reverse strand, counting down.
ATGAACGGAACGACGAACTACATCCTCACCCGCATGACTGAAGCAGGCGCCGATTATTCCGAGGCGCTCGCCGAAGCGCAGGCGTTGGGTTACGCCGAAGCTGATCCAACCGCGGATGTTGAAGGGCACGATGCTGCCGCAAAGATCGCGATCGTCGCATCGATTGCCTTTGGCGCAGAAGTCACAGGTGCCGATGTTGAGTGCGAAGGCATCTCAAAGATCACCGCCGACGACATCGCCTTCGCAGCTCGTCACGGCTATTCGGTCAAACTCCTTGCGATCGCCGAGCGATTCTCGGGGCCAAATGGTGATGAACTTTCTGCGCGAGTCCACCCATGTCTCGTGCCGAACGCGCATCCCCTTGCGGCGGTGCGCGACAGTTTCAATGCGGTCTTCGTACAAGGCGAAGCCGTAGGCGATCTCATGTTCTACGGGCGCGGCGCTGGTGGCGATCCCACGGCGTCTGCGGTTCTGGGTGACTTGGTCGACGCAGCGGTGAATCTCCAGAGTGGTGCGCATGCCTCGCTCGGAACTTTTGTTCCGATGGCGTTCCGCTCCGGTGAACAACTTGAAGCATCGTGGTATCTCAGCCTTCGAGTTGATGACCGACCTGGTGTGCTCGCTGCGATCGCAGGAGTCTTCGGCGAACACGGTGTGTCGATTGACTCAATGGAACAACACTCGTTGTCCGGCCCCGACGACGCAGCCAATGAAGCTCGTATCGATCTCATCATTCATCCTGCGCCACAAAGCGATGTCCGCTCCACGCTCGACGCACTCGGTGTGCTCGATTCAGTACGAAGCATTGGTTCCACGATTCGCGTTCTCATCGAGGCTGACCGCTAATGGCTCCGATCACCTACGTCAGCACCCGAGGTGCGGCCCCCGAACTCGGCTTTGCCGATGTCCTGCTTGCCGGTTTGGCAATCGATGGCGGCTTGTACGTTCCGTCGCAATGGCCATCGCTCACCGTTGGTGCACTCGAGCGCTTCGAGTCGATGTCCTATGCCGAAATCGCCACCGAAGTTATGTGGCCATTCGTTGAAGGTTCAATCGAGCACGATGCGTTTGCCGCAATCGTTCACGATGCCTACGCAACCTTCGCAACCGATGAAGTGGTGCCGATCGTTGATCTCGGAGACAACTTCTGGCTCGCTGAGTTGTTCCATGGCCCGACGCTTGCGTTCAAAGACGTCGCGCTGCAGCTTGTCGGCCGTCTGTTCGATCACGAACTCACGCGCCGAGGCGAGAAGGTCACAGTTGTCGGTGCAACTTCCGGCGACACCGGTGGCGCCGCGATTGAAGCGCTACGTGATCGCCCGACTGCTGAAGTATTCATCCTCCACCCTGCCGGCCGAGTTTCCGATGTTCAGCGACGTCAGATGACGACCGTGCTTTCGCCGAATGTGCACAACATCGCAGTGCAAGGAACGTTCGACGATTGCCAGGACATGGTCAAGGCATTGTTTGCCGACGATCAATTCCGTGAATCCCGCAACCTTTCTGCGGTGAACTCAATCAACTGGGCCCGAGTCATGGCGCAGATGGTTTATTACGTCACCTGTGCTGTACGTCTTGGCGGCGGTGCAGGTCGACCAGTTGCGTTCTCAGTCCCAACGGGCAACTTCGGCAATGTGTTCGCTGGTTACGGCGCACAACGCATGGGTACGCCCATTTCGCAATTTGTTGTCGCTTCGAATCGCAATGACATCCTCACCCAGTTCCTCACAACCGGAACGATGACGATCGGTGAAGTTCACCCCACGCTGAGTCCGAGCATGGACATTCAGGTTTCGTCGAACCTTGAGCGGTTGTTATTCGAGATTCACGGTCGCGACGGTGCCGCCATCGCCGAGCTCATGGCTCGATTCCGCGCCGAGGGCACGGTGTCGGTCAGTGGGGATCGTCTCGAACTGCTGGCCGATCATTGGTCGGCTGCCCGTGTCGACGATGCACAAACCGCAGCGACCATCGCCACCGAGTTTGAGCGAAGCGGCATGTTGCTCGATCCGCACACAGCGGTCGGCTTGGCCGCAGCCCGCCAAGCGCGGGCCGACGCATCGGTGCCAATGGTGGTGCTTTCCACTGCCCATCCGGCGAAGTTCCCCGATGCGGTTGAGGCTGCGTCAGGCGTTCGACCACCGTTACCCGAACACCTTGCTGATCTCTTTGATCGTCCCGAGCACTTCGAAGTCTGCGCCAACGATTTCGCCACCGTGCGCGGCCTCATCGAAGCAACTCTCGATCAGTCCTGAGGCCGATCTGCCGGATGGCGGAAACTTCGGGCAGACTGTCGGTCCGATGAAATACGTGGTCTGTGTCCCCGATGGTTGTGCCGACGAGCCGCTTGCTGAGCTCGGCGGACGTACCCCCCTCCAAGCCGCGCACACCCCTGTGCTCGATCGCATCGCTGCTCGTTCAACAGTCGGACGCGCTGCGGTCATTCCGCCGGGACTTCCGCCTGGTTCCGATGTCGGCAATATGTCGATTTTCGGCTACGACCCGGCCGAGTACCACACCGGTCGCGCGCCAATTGAAGCCGCAGCACTCGGACTGAAGCTCCGTCCCGATCAGGTGGCCTATCGCTGCAATTTGTCAACGATTGGCGACGACGGAACCATGATCGACTTCGCTGGTGGACATCCATCCACTGAGCGTGCGGCAGCCGCAATCGAAGCAATGCACAAAGCGTTCGCTGATGAAGGCATTGAGTTCCATCGCGGCGTTCAGTACCGGCACATCATGGTGGCCCCTGCTGATTGGGCCGATGCCGAATGCGCGCCGCCCCACGACCTGACCGGTAAGCCGCTTGTGTGGCCGAGCGGTGCAGCAGCATCGAAGCTCCAGCGAGTCATGGATGCGTCGCGCGAAATCCTTGCCGATTTCGACATTGACGCAAACACGGTGTGGCTGTGGGGTCAAGGTTTTCAACCACAAATGCCATCGTTCGAAAGTACCTATGGGCTCAAGGCCGGACTGGTGACCGCCGTCGACCTTGTGCGCGGCCTTGGTGTCCTTACCGATATCGAAGTTGTCGAACTTGAAACCGCCACTGGTTGGTACGACACCGATTATGAAGGCAAGCGCGATTGCGCCGTCGACGGACTCGATAACGGGCTCGACCTCTTTATCGTCCACGTCGAAGCCACAGACGAAGCTGGACATGCTGGCAACGTCGAGGAAAAAGTTCGAGCGCTCGAAAACTGGGATACACGAATCCTCGCTGGTCTCGTCGAATCCCTCGATGCGAGCGGTCCGTGGCGAATGTTGCTGCTGCCGGATCACGCCACGCCTCTTGC
>WLGJ01000201.1 GCA_009703275.1 Actinomycetota bacterium | reverse complement strand
GAACGTTTCCGTCGCGAGGCGCAGGCTGCCGCCAATCTGAATCAGCCGAACATCGTTGCGGTGTACGACTGGGGTCAGCAGTACGGCACGTACTTCATTGTTATGGAATATGTCGAGGGCCGACCGCTCTCCGAAATCATTCGCACCGAAGGTCCGCTTCATCCCAACCGCGCCGCCGAAATCACCGCCGATATTGCTGCTGCTCTTGGCTTCGCTCATCGCAATGGCGTTGTTCATCGTGATGTGAAGCCCGGCAACATCCTCATCACGCCTTCTGGCCAAGTGAAGGTTGCCGACTTCGGTATCGCGCAGGCCGCGACTACTGGCGACGCAGCAGTGAATCTCACTCAGGCCGGTTCGGTCATGGGTACGGCCACCTACTTCTCGCCCGAACAGGCCCAGGGACACGCAGTTGATCCGCGTTCGGATCTTTACTCACTCGGTTGCGTGCTTTACGAAATGCTCGCCGCTCGCCCGCCGTTCGCAGGCGACTCCCCGGTTGCAGTCGCGTACAAGCATGTGCAGGAGCAGCCCGTTGCACCGAGCCGCATCAACCCGAACGTTCCGCCCGCGCTCGAAGCAATCGATCTCAAGTTGCTCGAAAAGGATCCGGCGCAGCGTTACGCGTCGGCCGAAGATCTTCGTTCCGATCTTCGTCGTTTCCTTGAAGGTCAGCCGGTTCTTGCTGCCGGCGCAATTGGTGGCGCGGCGGCTGGCGTTGTGATTGGTGCAGGTCTTGCTGGTGCCGCGCCTGCCGATGCGACAACCATGGTTCCTGCCACTTCAGGTGCTGGTGGTGGCGCTGGTTTCGGTGGTCCGCCCACAACCGGCGGCAACTACTCAACGCCGCCCGAAAAGAACCGCACTGGTTTGTATGTCGGCCTCACCATTGGTGCGCTCATCCTCATTGGTCTCATTCTGTTCTTCGTGGGCTCAAGCATGGGCAAGTCCACCGAGCAGGTTGCCGTCCCCGACGTCACGACTAAGTCGCAGACCGACGCAACAAATGCGTTGCAAACCGCTGGATTTAAGGTGTCGGTGAAGAACGTCGCCAACGACACGATCCCGGCGAATCAGGTGTTTGAACAAACACCGAAGGGCAATACCAACGCTGACAAGGGCTCAACGGTAGAGATCACTGTGAGCACAGGTATCGGCGATGCAACGGTTCCCGATGTCGTTGGTCGTACGCAGGCCGCGGCCGAGTCGTTGTTGAAGACGAACAACTTCATTCCTGAAGTGAAGGAAGCCGCCAGCGACACCGTGGCAAAGGGAACAGTTATTTCCCAGTCGCCAAGTGCGAACGCAAAGGCGACCAAGAACTCGGTCGTGACCATCACGGTGTCGACAGGCGCCGGCGATGTTTCCATTCCGAACGTGGTGGGTCTGAATGCGGCAAGCGCTTCGAACCAACTTGGTCAGGCCGGATTCACGGTAACGACAAAGTCGCAGAGCAACGCAACGGTTCCGGCAGGAAATGTCATCAGCACAAACCCAACCGCCGGAACAAAGGCGGCGAAGGGTTCTTCCGTCGAGATTCTCGTATCGACTGGTCCGGCAGCAACAACTACGACGACGTCGGCAACAACAACTACGACGTAATTCGGTCGCGGCCTTCGGGCCGCGCCGATTTGGTTTTCGTGCGGCTTAGTGACCGCAGCGTTCGAGGAAGTTTCCTACGAGTTGATGACCACCCGCGGTGAGAATCGATTCCGGGTGGAACTGCACACCTTCAACATCGAACTCGCGATGGCGAAGGCCCATCACTAAACCGTCTTGGGTTTGCGCGGTGATTTCGAGGCACTCGGGAACGCTGTCGCGTTGCACAACCAGTGAGTGATAGCGCGTGGCTTCGAACGGATCAGGAAGCCCAGCAAAGACACCTTTGCCTTCGTGGGAAATAAGTGAGGTCTTTCCGTGCATGAGTTGCGGTGCCCGCACAACATCGCCGCCATAGATCTGACCAATGCACTGATGGCCGAGGCACACACCAAACACCGGCACGCGACCAGCGAAGTTGGTGATGACCTCGTTGGAAAGGCCAGCATCTTCTGGTCGGCCAGGGCCGGGGCTGATGAGTACGCCGTCGGGGGCGAGCTCTTCGATCTGTTCGATGCTGAGCGCGTCACTGCGATGCACGAGCGGGTCAGCTCCTAATTCGCCCAAGTACTGGACGAGATTGAAGACGAACGAGTCGTAGTTATCGAGGACAAGGATGCGGGCGGCCATCGCCGGAGGACCCTATCGGCCGGGACCGGTCGCGCCTGACGAGTTTCTCCTCGACCGCTACGCTCGCCTCACTATGGCTACCAAGAAGCGCCCCGCACCCTCACGTCGAACCGGCGGCCGCGTCACCCCAAAGGGTGGTCCGACCAAAAAGTCGACAGACTCCGCCCACGAGGGCCCTGCGGCCTCGACCCGCTACACCCCTCGGGCTGGCAGCGTGCATGCGCCAAGCCCGACCTGGCTGCCCATCGTGATGATCGCCCTTTGCATCATCGGCCTTTTGGTCATTTTCTTGCACTATGTGGATCTGTTCTTGCCCGGAGCGGCGAGCAACTGGTGGCTTCTCGGCGGCCTCGGCTTCATCCTCGCCGGCATCATCGCCGCCACTCAGTACCGATAACGCGCTGCACAAAAAGCCCTGATCAGGGGCCCAAACTGCAGATGAACAGCCGGTGACCACTCCCACCGTTTTCCACAGTCTGTGGAGAAATAATTAGAGGTCGTCGATGGGGGTCATCATGACCATGTCATCCTGACAATGCCTTGGGGCTTCAGGATCCTGGTCGGGTGCAACCGTCATACGAACTTCCGTTCCGCAGATCTCACAGCGGTACGTGATCTTCACTTTTCGTAGTTCACCCACAGGGGGTGGTTCCGGGATCGGACGAGCCATTCCGCCCAACATCAGGACCCCGATGCGAAGGATGAGCCACGCTGCGCCGGCGGCAACGATGACCTTGATGGGCTCGTAACCAACGATGAGGCACGCGACGATGCCAATGATGATGAGGCCGTCGATAACTGGGTGTTTGGGACGCCAACCGCCAGAGCGCTCGGGCTGATCCTCGCTGGTCATAAGGAGAGGTTAGAGGCGTTCGATGATGGTGGCGTTCGCGAGGCCCCCGCCTTCGCACATGGTCTGCAATCCATAGCGCCCTCCGGTGCGTTCAAGTTCGCAGAGCAACGTGCCAAGAAGGCGTGTGCCGGAAGCTCCGAGTGGATGGCCGAGGGCAATGGCGCCGCCGTTTACGTTGACCTTGCTCATATCGGCACCGAGTTCACGCTGCCATGCAAGAACAACCGGCGCGAATGCCTCGTTGATTTCAATG
>WLGJ01000200.1 GCA_009703275.1 Actinomycetota bacterium | reverse complement strand
TCGCTGTTCATTCCGGCAAAGACCTTCCGGCACTCACTCCCCAAGAACTCGTGATCGCAGCAGTTCCCGAACGAGGCGATGTTCGCGATGTCCTTGTCGGGTCAACTGTTGATGGTCTGCCGCAGGGTGGTCACGTCGCGACCGGCTCCATTCGCCGTAAGGCGCAACTCGCTTCGCTTCGACCCGATCTCGTGTTTTCTGGTCTTCGCGGCAACATCGCTACTCGGCTCGAAAAAGCCGATGGTTTCGACGCCATTGTGATGGCGGCTGCCGCAATCGAGCGCCTCGGCATTTCGCTCAACGATCGCGTTGTCGAAGTGCTTGAACCTTCGGTGATGCTGCCGCAGGTTGCCCAAGGTGCACTCGTCATTGAATGTCGAGTTGATGACACAGCGACTCGCGAGTTGTTGTTGGCGCTGAATCACACGCCGAGCCGTCACTGCGTCGATGCTGAGCGGGCGTTTCTTGCTGAGCTTGGTGGTGACTGTGATCTTCCCGTTGGGGCATACGCCGTGATTGACGGTGACGGACTTCGCATCGATGCACTCGTTGCGGCGCCGGACGGCACAACTGTGCTTCGTGATTCACGACGATGCGCAGTGGCCGAGGGCGAAGCAACCGGACGCGCGATGGCCCGCTATTTGCTTGACGACGCGGGCGGCTCCGCTCTGCTTGGTCGGTAGCACCAATGGTTGAGGATCAACCGGACGACGAATTCGTCGAACGAGAAGACCGCGAGGTCGGGGTAGGCCCGCATCCATTGCCTTGGCCTGACGACACACGATTTGATCCAGAATTTCTAGAGCACGGCGACCGCCGAAATGTGGGTGACGAGTACCGCTACTGGTCGCACGAAGCAATCGTGGCCGACCTCGACACGCGTCGACATTCATTTCATGTTGCTATCGAAAATTGGCAGCACGATCTCAACATCGGAACGGTGGTTCGCACTGCGAACGCGTTCAATGCCGAGGGTGTTCATATCGTGGGTAAGAAGCGGTGGAACCGTCGCGGCGCAATGGTGACCGACAAGTACATGCACGTGCATCATCACGACAGCATCGATGCGCTCATCGCCTGGTCCACAACCAATGATCTGGAGGTTGTTGGAATCGACATCATGCCGGGCGCTGTCCCCATCGAGACGGCGTCGCTGCCGAAGCGCACGATGTTCATCTTTGGTCAGGAAGGGCCGGGACTCAGCGACGAAGCCTGCGCAGCGTCGTCGATGGTCTGTTCAATCGCCCAGTTCGGTTCAACACGTTCGATCAACGTTGGTGTCGCTGCGGGTATAGCGATGCACGCGTGGATCCGCGAGCACTCGGCCCCACCTTCGGCGTAAGAAACGCCTAGGTTCCTGCCGTGGACACGGTCTGGATTCTGGGTGATCAACTTCGACGTGACACCGGCGCACTCGCTGGCTGTCGCCCGGGCGAAGTTCGCGTGCTCATGGTCGAGAGCGATTCAAAAGTCGGATCGGGGCGCTGGCATCGTCAGCGACTTCATTTTGTGCTTGCGTCGATGCGAAGGTTCGCCGAGGAACTCAAGGCCGAAGGCTTTGCTGTCGACTATCGGCGCGCGTCGTCGATGCGAGCCGGAGTTATCGCTCATCGGGAGGAGTTCAAGCCGGAACGTCTGCGAGCGATGTCTCCGATGTCGTTTGACGGACTCGAGCTTTTGCGGGCGCTCGATGTTGAAGTGATCGACAACGATCAGTTCTTGTGCAGCGCGCAGGAATTCGCAGCGTGGGCGGGCGATCGTTCGAATCTCAAGATGGAGGACTTCTATCGGTGGCAACGCCAACGGCTGAACATCCTCATGGATGGCAAGAAGCCTGTTGGCGGGACATGGAACTACGACGCAGAGAACCGAGAGCCGCCGCCGAAAGATGGCCGCTCATGGCCGGCACCGATCATCGATTCGCTTGATGCGACTGATGCGCGGGTCATCGCCGATATTGCGCGACGTGCACCCGAAGCGTTCGGTTCGTCATTCGATGGATTGTGGGCAACAACTCGCACCGGCGCTCTGGCTCGGCTCCATCAGTTTGTTGATGAGGTCCTCCCGCTTTTTGGGCCGCATGAAGACGCGGTCATGTCGACGGAGTGGAAACTCGCTCATTCGGCGTTGAGCCCGTATCTCAACATCGGTTTGCTTCATGCGCGCGAAGTTGTTGACGCAGCGCATGCCGCATTCAATGACGGGCGCATCCCGATTGCTTCGGCCGAGGGCTTCATTCGTCAGGTCATTGGATGGCGTGAGTACGTGTGGGGTCTCTACTGGCTCTGGATGCCCGAGTATCGAGAGCTCAACGTTCTTGAAGCGGAGAGTCCGTTGCCTGCGGCGTTTACGGGGGGCGAAACGGACATGGCCTGCATCTCGCACACGGTGAAGGCGATCGATGAGCGGGCATGGGTGCACCACATTGAGCGGTTGATGGTTTTGGGCAACCTCTCGCTGACCTCCGGCGTGCGTCCTGGCGCGCTCGTCGACTGGATGTGGAAGTCATTTATTGATGGGGCCGAATGGGTGATGCTTCCGAATGTGATTGGTATGGCGTTGTATGCCGATGGCGGGCGGATGTCAACGAAGCCCTACGCCTCCGGTGGCGCGTACATCAACAAGATGAGCGATCACTGCGGCAACTGTCGCTACGACCCAAAGAAGCGAATTGGTGAACACGCGTGTCCGTTCACGACGCTCTATTGGGACTTCCTTGCGAGAAACGAACCAGAACTTCGGTCGAATCACCGACTCGGAAACCAATTGGGTTCTATGCGCAAGCTCAAAGACCTTGACGCAGTGAGAGAACGAGCAGTGGAAGTACGGGCTCGCCTTATCGACGGTTCCCTCTAACCGCGAGAACGGGCTTAGTTCGCTGAAGCGACTTCGTAGCCAGCTTCATCGACTGCGGCTCGTACATCGGCTTCGGTGATTTCGCCAACAACGGTGACGGTCTTTGCGTCAATGTCGACAAGTGCGCTTTCGACGCCTTCGAGAGGTGTGAGTTCTCCTTCAATCGCGTTCTTGCAATGGCCGCAAGAGATGCCAGGAACCGAATAGGTACGGGTTGTCATGTTCAGTCCTTTGTGGGGGAGTGGCGGCGAACACCTTTGAATCTACGCAGGCGAAGTGAATTGGTGACGACAAAGACCGAGGAGAAGCCCATCGTTCCGGCGGCAATCATCGGATTCAGTACACCGAATGCAGCGAGCGGAATCGCCGCCACGTTGTAGGCGAATGCCCAGAACAAATTGCCCTTGATCGTCGCGAGTGTGCGTCGTGAAAGTGCGATCGCGTCGGCGGCTGCGCGGAGATCGCCGCTCACGATCGTGAGGTCGCTG
>WLGJ01000020.1 GCA_009703275.1 Actinomycetota bacterium | reverse complement strand
TGAGTCGTGTGTCCACGAGTAGATGACGCGCAGGTCTGACAGTGCGGCAAGTCGGACGGGTGGACGCATGTAATCAGCGAAGACAAAGAAGGTTCCCCCGAAGGGGATGAGACCACCATGTGCGGCCATTCCGTTCATCACTGAACCCATCGCGTGCTCGCGAACCCCGAAGTGAATCTGACGACCGTCGCGGTTTAGGCGAGAGAACGCAACGGCACCATCGAGTTCGACGCCGCAGTTGCCCGTGAGGTCGGCGCCTCCACCCATGAGGCCGGGAACCACTGGGGCAAGTGCGTTCAGGACCTTCTTGCCGGCGCTGCGCGTCGCAACGGATTCGCCCGCTTCCCAAACGGGCAAAGAGTCCTGCCAACCATCGATGCCGCGTCCTTCGAGTACCGCATCAAGTTCGGCGCGGTTCTCGGTCCAGTTCTCGTAGAGCGCATACCAGGCCTCGCGTGCCACTCGACCGCGGACACCCGCGCCACGCATGTGTTCGAGAACATCCTCAGGCGACCAGAACGATTCATCAGGCATGCCCATGACGGCTTTCGTTGCCGCGATCTCTTCGGCCCCAAATGGATTGCCATGTGCATGGGCGGTGTCGGTGAACTTTGGAGAGGGATAGCCGATATGGCTGCGTAGAACGATCAGTGAAGGTTTGCCGTCGATGTTCTTGGTCCGGTTGATCGCGGCTTCAAGTGCGTCGATGTCTTCGCCAATTTCACCGACGTTTTCAACGTGCCAGCCGTAGGAGCGGAAGCGCTCCGCTGCGTCATCTGAAAGAGCAAGTTCGGTGGGACCGTCGATCGAGATGTGGTTGTCGTCATAAATCGCAACGAGTTTGTCGAGTCCGAGGTGTCCAGCAAGTGACGCAGCTTCGTGAGAGATGCCTTCTTCAAGGTCTCCGTCGCCACACAGAACAAATGTGTGGTGGTCAAACAGTTGCGGTCCGAATTGTGCACGCAGCGCATGCTCGGCGAGGGCGAGACCAACGGCATTCGCAAGACCCTGTCCGAGGGGTCCCGTAGTGACCTCGATACCTGGTGTGTGGCCACGTTCTGGATGACCCGCAGCAGGGGACCCGAATTGGCGGAAGTTCTTGATGTCATCGAGCGAAAGGCCAAAGCCGGTCAGATAGAGCATCGAATACTGGAGAATCGATGCGTGCCCACCGGATAGAACAAATCGGTCTCGATTCGGCCATTCCGGGCAACTGGCGTCGTAGCGCATGACTCGCGCGTAGAGCGCGTAGGCCAATGGCGCAAGGGCCATGGCGGTTCCGGGATGACCGGAGTTCGCCTTCTGGGGGGCATCCATGGCAAAACCACGGACGACGTCGACGGTTCGGGATTCGATTCGGCTGTCGGTCACGGCCGCACCTTAGTGGTGGCGACGTCCGAAGATGACTGCTGACAGGGGAGCGGCTGAGAGACCGGGTCCACTGGAACCGGTTCCGATCACTGTCGACACGTGGACTCCGGCATATGAAGCAGTCCCGAGTGACTCTGTAAGGGAACCCAAATCGCTCACACCTTCATTGTCTGCCTCGGGGTCAAGAAGTGAACACGTAAAGATCAGAGCGCCCGATGAGCGGCTGCCAACGAATGCTTCGTTGAGGCCAGAGATTGAGCCGGGCGAATCTTTTCGATGAAACGCAACGATTGTTCCTTGAGGGAGAGACGCTGCGACCGCGAGCGCACCAGTCTCACGGTCTGCCCCCAACACTTCGTGAACATCGATGATCATCACCGTTTCAGGGTCGAGTACCGCGAGGGCAAGATTCTGGGCCGCAGAACCACGATCTTCGAGATCGGCCTGGTGAAGAACTTCGTAGGCCACGTCCAAAGCGGGGGCCCCATCGAGTTCGCACACCATTGCGCCCGTTGAACTCGTAATCGTCATCGGGCCTGCTAACGGTGCTGAACCGTGAGCGAGCATTGCTTCGGCGGCAGTCGTTTGGAATGCAACAGCGACACAACCGAAGGAGCGGCCGGTGGAATCCTGGATCGCAGGGGTTCCGTTGGACCCGGACAGGAGGCCGCCGGAGATGACCTTGTTGGTTCGGAGTTCGCAGAGCGAATCGATCGTTTGCGTCACCATCGGCACCGACGGATCTGCAAGAACGATCACGGTTTGTGCCGTGGCGAGTTGACGTGTCGACAGGTAGTCGACGCCAGCGAGTCCTTCATCGAGCCCGACGAACGCGACGTCATCCTCAAGTGTTTCGGACCAGTACGACCAGAGACTCAGAGCGGCATTCCCGTCCACCTCTGAGCCCGCTCCGATGACGCCTGAGGAAGACACGAAGAGAAGCTTCTTCGGATTGAGAAGAACGTCGATAGCTCCAAGGATGTCTTCGGAGGCCCCGCTGAATGCCGATGTTGCGAACACGATCGCTAGATCGGGCGATGGCCTTCCGAGATCAAGGATGTCGGCGATGACATCGCCAGTTGCATGCGAGGCGATCGGATGGGTCGAGAGCGCCGCTGCGCTTTGCATTATGAGACTGGAGGCAAAAGTGTGAACGGAACGATCGTCACCGGACCGAGATCGACACGGCAATGAGCTTCGATTGTTCCGTACTCTTCAAACATCAGTTCCGCTCGGACAAGTCGATAGTTGAACTTGCCGGGTTCGACCTGAAGAGGTTGCACATTTCGAGCGATCTGTTCCTCACCTCGGAGATAGACCACCTCGAGAGCTCCGGAATCTCGCGATCCAGGCGGGCAGTGAACGATCACGCAGAGATGTGGTTCAAGCGATACCGGGACAGCATGCGGAGCAGCGGCCGAGAACTGAATGCCAGTGATGTCGATGCGGGTGGAAGGACCATCGACCTGACGAGTGTCGATGCCTTCGATGAAAAGGGCCGAGAGGATCTCCATGGCCAAGAAGGTAATCGGAGTCACCTGCCTGGCGAACAGTCCGCCGCTAGCCTCATTTGATGGCCGTAGGGGAGGGTGCGACACCAACACGTGAGGTAATCCTCATTGAGGCTGAGCTTTGCTTCGCTGAAAATGGCTTTGATGGAACCTCTTTGAATGACATTGCCGGTGCTGTTGGGATCCGCCGATCAAGTGTCCTTCATCATTTCCCCTCGAAGGAGGCCATCTACAAGGAAGTCTTTGATCGGGCTCTTGCGGGATGGATACTCCAAGTAGACGCAGCGACCGACTCTCCCGTTCAAGGCTGGGAGAAGGTTGATCTCGTCCTCACCGCTGGCTTCACGTTCTTTATGGAGAACTCCCAGTTTGTGAGAATCGTCCGTCGCGAAGCTCTCGACGGTGGCCGCAGGCTCGGTGTCGATCTCGGCGTAGCACTTCGCCCGCTTTTCGAAAAGGCGGTCGACTACTTCACTGTCGAGATGGAAGCGGGAACCTTTCGGAGATTCGATGCCGAACAACTCATGCTCACTGGTTACGGCGCGCTCCTCAGTTACTTCAGCGACCTTCCCTTCATCGAGGGTCTACTTGATCGGGACCCACTGGCTCTTGATGCACTCGAGCAGCGGCTTCAACACCTTCGCCTGTTCTTCCGGGCCGCTCTCGAATCATGACGACAACACTTTCTGAAGCCGAATCGAAAACTCTGCTTTCAAGGTTCGGAGTGAAGTTCCTTCCGGAAGCCCTCGTCGTTAGCCCCGCAGAAGCGATCCTCTTTGCTGAGGATTTCGCTGCGCCAATGGCTCTGAAACTTTGTGGGTCGAACATCGCTCACAAATCTGAGCGGGGGCTCGTTCACTTAGGTGTCGTTGGCTCCGATGCGATCAGCCGGTCGTGCCAAGAGTTGCTCGATGCTGCGCGCCCTGAGGACAACGCGATCGGAGTACTCATCGCCCCGATGGCCTCAGGCCTGCGCGAGTTCATCGCGGGAATCGCTATCGATCCTGTGTTCGGACCCACTGTCGTGTTCGGAATCGGGGGAGTCCTGGCAGAAGCGATTGCAGATGTAACTGTGCGGCTCGCTCCTCTGAGACGTCATGATGCAATCGACATGTTGCAGTCGTTGCGAAGCCAGTCGTTATTCGGACCATTCCGTGGCGAGCCAGCAGTAGATATCGACGCACTCGCGGATCTGCTCTGCGCGTTGTCTTCTGCCGCTTCGGCAATAGACGGGCTGGTCTCGATCGATCTCAACCCGGTCATGATCGTTGATGGCTTGCCGGTTGCTCTCGACGCTCTTGTCGAGATGTCCTCAGAGGTAACGGCTTCGTGATTTCCACCGATCATTTCAAGGCCCTGTTCGATCCGAGAGCAATCGTCGTCGCTGGAGCGTCAACACATCCGGGCAAGTTTGGATTCGTGGCGTTACACAACATTCTTTCTTGCGGATATGCGGGAGAAGTCTTCGCCACAAACCGTGAACGATCCGAAGTGCTGGGGAGGCCGACGCTTGCGGATCTCACCGAGGTACCCGACGGCGTCGCCGACCTCGTTTTCGTCTGCACCCCTGCAGCATCGAACCCCGAGCTTTTGCGACAGGCTGCTGCGAAAGGTATTCGTGCCGCCTTTATCGCATCGGCTGGATATGGCGAGTCAGGGGAAGACGGCCTGAAACTGCAGTCCGAACTCGTCGAACTCGCGAACGAACTCGACCTCCTGGTTGTCGGACCAAACGGACAAGGCTTGGTATCGACGCCCTCCCACCTGTGCGCTCAAATTGTTGCGCCGTACCCGCCAGCGGGTCGTATTGGAATCGCGAGCCAGTCAGGCAATTTCGTTTCGTCATTTATGAACCTGTCTCGACAAAGCGGTGTCGGCGTGAGCCGTGCAATTTCCGTTGGGAACGCAGCACAGGTCGGCGTCATAGACATGCTTGAGTACTACGCCGACGACACCGAAACCACGGTGGGTCTCGTGTATCTCGAAGGCGTGGCCGAAGGTCGTGACTTTGCCGATCGTCTTGAGGCAGTTTGTCGCCGGATGCCCGTTGTCATTCTGAAAGGTGGCGCATCAGGATCAGGAGCAAAGGCGGCTGCGAGCCACACTGGTTCGCTGGCGACAGACGATCGAGTATTCGACGGTATGTGCCGGCAAATGGGAGCCGCTCGTGCGAGTTCGGTAGCTGAAGCGTTTGATATCGCAGCTGCATTTGCGACTCTTCCGGTTCCGGCGGGGCCGCGGGTAGCGGTCGTGACCACCGTGGGAGGATGGGGCGTGCTCGCTGCCGATGCCACTGCAACCACGAACCTGGAACTTGTCGATCTACCCGACGATCTGAGATCAACTCTCGACGGGTTGCTGCCACCTCGGTGGAGCCGCAATAACCCGATCGATTTAGCAGGCGGCGAAACAAAGGACACCGTGCCAGCGGTGCTTGATGCTGTCGTAGGCCATTCATCTATCGATGCGACGCTCGTCCTCGGTATGGGCATCCAATCGAATCAAGGTCGCCTTGAAAAAGAAGGCCCGTTCTACCCCGATCACGGACTTGAACGAATTGTTGCGTTTCATGATCGACAGGATGCTCGTTACGTCGAAGTTGCCCTCGCTGCTTCGGCTGCGTCGAATAAGCCCGTACTCATCGCTTCAGAGTTGTCTGTCGCCGATCCATCGAATGCAGCGGTTTCAGCTGTGCGTGATGCCGGGCGCTATTGCTTTCCCTCAGCAGAGAGGGCAGTACGGGCACTGCATTTCCTCAATGAACGAGTGCGGTGGTTGAAATCGTTCTCGACTGAGTCGCTACCCGCACGCTGATGTTGATTCGCAAGATTTTTGCTGCAGCGGTCGCGAGCCTGTCTCTTGTCGTCGTCTTCGCTTCGCCATCTATCGGTGCATCTGACAACGATTCAAATTTGATCACTCCGACCTCCGTAACGCCAACAACGCCACTGCTTTCGGCTCGAAGGTTTCCGGGCGTACTTCAATCCACAAGTGCCGATCCCGAGCTCTCAGCATCGATTGATCAATTCCTCAACAAGGTCGTGGGTTCGACCTGTGTGATCGTTGAACTGGACGGACGTACTGTCTACGAGCGCCGATCTTCTGAAACATTCGTTCCCGCGTCAACGATGAAGTTGGCGACGGCTATGGCGGCGCTCGACATTCTCGGCGCAGACTCGAAATTCTCCACGCGTTTCGTTGCGGAGAAGCAGCCAAAGAACGGAGTGATCGATGGCGATCTCTACGTGATAGGTGGCGGAGACCCACTACTTGCGACATCGGGTTATAAGACTGTGTTCGACGACCCAGATCAGTTTTATGAGGACTTCACCAAGATCGCCGACGCACTGAATGAGGCTGGTATCCGCTCCATTACGGGTGACCTCATTGGTGATGACTCGAGATACGACGACGTTCGATGGGTGTCGACCTGGCCAGCTCGCTATCAAGTTGGTGGAACGGTTGCTCCTCTTTCGGCGCTCCTCGTTAATGATGGAAATACCGGCTACACAGACACACCAAACGAAGCGACGACTAATCGTAAAGCTGGAGACTCGCCGCTTTTGTTTGTGCAGACCCTTCGCACCGTTCTCAACTCAAAGGGCATTGCTGTTGGGGGAGTCGCAACAACCGGTCAAGCGCCAGCTGACGCAGAAGAGATCAGCACTTTTGATTCCGTCCCAATGTCTGAAGTACTCACCGAAATGCTCAAGAACTCTGACAACACCACCGCCGAGCTTGTACTGAAGGAAATTGGACTTCAAGCAAAGGGACAAGGAACGACAGCAGCCGGTATCGAAGCCACCAAAGAGTCACTCAAAAGACAAGGCTTCAGCATCGACGACCTTGTGATGCTGGACGGCTCTGGACTTGATACTGGTAACCGCATGTCGTGCGAGTTGAGTCTCGCTTTAGTTGAAGCTGTCTCGCAGAAACCAGAATTTTCCGATGCCCTTCCGCTAGGTGGAAAGAACGGAACGTTGCGTAAACGCATGCTCGCGACTCCCTCGACAGGAAAGGTGCGAGCGAAGACGGGGACGTTGAACGGCGTGAATGCTCTCGCAGGATTTGCTGACACCCCGCGAGGAAATACGTTGAGTTTCGCGTTCATTCACAATGGCACCGACCCCCGAACCACAGGTGTCGCAGACGGTTTTACGGATCGGCTTATGGCCACTCCCAAAGGCCCCAAGATCACGTTGCTCGAACCGCTTCCCGTGAAATGACTTCCAACGTTGCGGGTTGGAAGCGAGAGCTGCCGATGTTCCCTCTCGGCTCTGTTGCTTTGCCAGGCGTGGCCCTTCCGCTCCAGGTGTTTGAGCCTCGTTACCGAGCGTTGGTTATGACCTGTCTCACCGATGACCGACTTTTCGGGTCGGTGCTTATCGATAGGGGCAGCGAAGTGGGAGGGGGAGACCAACGCAGAGACGTCGGCACTCTCATTCGGATCATCCAATCTGAAGAGCTGCCGGACGGCCGTTGGGCGGTTGTGGGGGTTGGAATTGAGCGACTCCGAGTCGTGGAGTGGCTTCCTGATGACCCGTTTCCACGGTGCATTGCTGAAGCATGGGTCGATGGAGAGCCAACAAATCAAACTGCTGAACTCGTCGGCCGCACTCTCGACGCAACGCTCGGACTCATGGTTCGACTGGGCGTTGACCGTTCCGAACTCAGTTCTCGGCCTGAGCTTGACCCCGATCCTTCGATCGCATCCTTCCAACTTGCTGCATTGTCGCCAATCGGCCCTTTGGATCGCCTGCAGGCGCTGGAGACAGACGATCCCGATTCCCGCCTTCGGTTCCTGCTCGCTTCGATCGAGGAGCAGACGGCGATGCTCGATGCGATTGACCTCCTCAACGGCGAGGGAGAGACACCTCTCTAATGTGACGTAGGTCCCGAACTTCGGGGTTTGCCCCCAAGGGATCCAAATGGGTGGGATACTTCTCTGCATTCGAAGCCGGCAATCCGGCGGGCCTTCTGTCCAGAGCTCACGAAGGACTATCTGTGGCGTCTTCAAAATCACTCTCTGAGATTGTTCAGGACCTCTGGGATCTCCTCGTTGCCTACGCCCGTCAGGAGACGATTGATCCGCTTCGCAACATCGGTCGCTACTTGGCCTTTGGCGTCGGAGGGATGATCGTGATCACCCTTGGGGTCTTCTTGCTTGGCCTTTCAGGTCTGCGAGCACTTCAGACCCAAACCGGCGACGTCTTTGCCGGATTCTGGTCATGGGTGCCCTACCTGATCGTTGCACTCGTGTTTGGTGGCCTCGTCGCTCTTGCGATCTCAAGGATCGGAAAGGGCAGTGTTGGCACCCAGCCGGCAAGCGCACATCCAGGAGCGAACCGATGACCACCAGCGGTCCCATCACCAGAGATCACATCGAGCAGCGATTCCGCGACATCCAATCGGAAGTTGAAGGTGTCGAGTCAGAAGCGCGCAGCTACACCACAATCGCAGTGGCTGCAGTGGCTGTCACTCTCGTGGTCGTAGCGTTCGCACTCGGAAGTCGGCGTGGGCGTAAGCGCAGAACGTTTGTCGAGATTCGCCGAGTATGAGTCTGCTTTCTGACGTTCGTCGACGTGCTCTAACGAAAGGCCTTCTCGGGGGCAGCCGTCCATGGCTGCTCCTCGGGATCGCGGCATGGACTGTGCGTGGGCTCCAATGGGCGCTCCGACCGGAGCCCAAGGTCGTCTATCGGAGCAGGCTTGAGGTCGGCGAAACCATTGTCTTGCGCAACGAACCACCCCTTCCCACCCGCCGTAAACGTAGGAAGATGCGCAAGGCAGAGAAACGATCGAATCGCAAGGCTGAACGTCTTGCGAAACGCGCCTAGGAGTTTTGCCCTCAACCCTGCGATTATGTGCAGGTGAAGGTACGACTGCATAACCCGCGACGGGATCTCGAGATCGAGGGCCCGATCACCATCATTAATCTGTTGGCGAGACTCGACCTCAACCGAGAGGCGGTTCTTGTCGTACGAGACGGCGAACTTGTCCCCGGAGACGAGAGTCTGTCCGATGCCGACAGCATAGAAATTCGTCCGGTGATTTCTGGTGGCGCATCGTGAAATGCGTGACGTGCCGCGGCCCAGCGATTATTGATATCCGCCGACACAATTCGAATTTTTGTGCCGAGCACTTCCTCGAGCAATGTCAACGTCAGGTTCGGAAAGCAATCGATGAATTCGAGATGTTTACCCCGGACGACAAAATCCTCGTCGCCGTGTCTGGTGGCAAAGATTCATTGGCAATCTGGGACCTACTGGTGGACCTTGGGTACAACGTTGATGGCCTGTACATCGGATTAGGAATCGGGGAGTACAGCGATACTTCGCTCGATTACGCCCGCGCCTACGCCCAAACTCGGAATCTTCATTTGGTTGAAGTCGATGTGCCTTCAACGTTCGGTTTCGACATTCCAAACGGATCACGTGCCGCGAAGCGGGTCCCATGTTCCGCCTGCGGGCTTTCGAAGAGACATCTTTTCGATGAAGAGGCAATCAAAGGTGGCTACGACGTCCTGGTCACTGGCCACAATCTTGATGATGAAGCAGCTGTTCTCTTCGGAAACACACTTCATTGGCATACCGAATACCTCGGACGACAACTTCCTGTCCTGCCCGCCCGAGAGGGCTTTCCCAAAAAGGTGAAGCCACTAGTTCGCTTGGCGGAGCGAGAAACCGCCGCCTATTGCATCGTCAAGGGGATCGACTACTTGGTCGATGAGTGCCCCATGGCGGCAGGGAACAAGCACCTCAGCTACAAGAGTGCACTTAACGAGATCGAGGCGATGTCGCCAGGGGCAAAGCACTCGTTCTATTTCGGTTTTCTTGATCGAGCGGCGGCCTTCTTTGAGGTTGAAGCCTCTATCGACCGCGAAGGCCTCGGAGCCTGCGCATCATGTGGGGCCCCAACGACCTCTGAAATCTGTGCCTTCTGTCGGCTCGTAGTTCGAGCAGGGGGCCAACTTCCCGACCAAACCGGAGTCAGCGCTGTGCCAGTAGATCTTGGTCCGACACGAACAGGATCAGTCCAGTGAGCCGCTCTTTCGCCGTTGGCGATCGTGTGCTCCTTATTGACCCAAAGAAGCGCCGGTACCTCATCACCTTGAAGCCGGCCGGAGAGTTCCATTCGCATTCGGGTTTCGTTCCTCACGACTCGCTCATCGGATCACCCGAAGGCGTCACGGTGCAGTCGACGAAGAATGTTGCCTACCTTGCCGTCCGCCCCACCTTGTCCGATTTTGTGCTCAAGATGCCACGTGGAGCGCAGGTCATTTACCCCAAGGACCTTGGTCCGATCTTGATGCATGCCGACATCTTCCCCGGTGCACGCGTGCTCGAGTCTGGGGTCGGTTCCGGTGCACTGTCTATGGCGATGTTGCGAGCCGGAGCAGACATCGTCGGGTACGAACTTCGTGAAGACTTTGCCGATCGAGCCAAGGAAAACGTTGAGGCGTTTCTCGGCGCCGAAGCACTTGATCGTTACCGCGTTGAGTTGCGGGATTGTTACGACGGAATCGACGAAACCGATCTTGATCGAGTGGTCCTTGATCTGCCTGAGCCATGGCAAGTCGTACCGCATGCTGCGAAGGCGATGCATCCGGGCGGAATCCTCCTGGCCTACACACCGAGCATCGTGCAGGTGATGCAACTCCGTCAGGCCCTTGAGCAGAGTGCGTTCGATATGCCAGAAACCCTCGAGGTTCTCAACCGGACGTGGCATGTCGAGGGGCTCGCAGTTCGCCCCGACCATCGCATGGTCGCTCACACCGGATTTCTCACCCACGCTCGATTGCTCGGCGGCTGAGCAAGAGCCTGGGTTGATCTTGCATCGGTCTGCGCGGTGAGCGTCCTCGACGTTGTACTTCTCGGTGCATTCGCGCTCGCCGTTATCGGTGGCTACCGGCTCGGTTTCATCGCGAGGGTCATCTCGTGGATCGGATTGGCAGCCGGACTCGCATTCGGAGTTTGGCTGCTACCGAAGTTTCTTGAGCAGCTCGGATCCGCCAATCACGGACTCGTGTTGGTCCTCTCTGTTGGGCTTCTTTTGGTCGGAGCGACGCTCGGACAGGCACTTGGATTCGTCATAGGTGGCCGACTCACCCCATCACGCCGCGACGCTGCGTTCGGCGTCGTCGACCGAGCACTCGGGGCACTCGCAGGCCTCCTCGGCGTGGTGATCATCCTCTGGCTCGTTGTGCCGGTGTTTGTTGCTACTCCTGGTTGGCTCGCGACACAGACATCCAACTCTTGGATTGCTCGTACCGTCGACAATTCACTTCCTCCGCCTCCTGATGCAATGCAAGCACTGCGCTCGGTCATCGGCGACGGTTCCTTCCCCGATGTCTTCGACGCACTTCGACCATCTCCAAAACTGGGAACTCCGCCTGCGTCAACCGGACTCACTATCGAAACTGCTGCGGCCGTTGCGAGATCCGTCGTCAAGGTTGAGGGTCCAGCATGCGACAAACTTCAGGATGGTTCAGGTTTCGTTGTTAGCGACGGCCTTATTGCAACGAATGCGCACGTTGTTGCGGGTGAACGATCAACGACAGTGATCCGCAACGACGGTCGCCGATTCGATGGTGTTGTCGTGGCGTTCGACCCTGAGCGTGATGTGGCCATCGTTCGCGTCAGCGGCCTCGATCGACCTGCTCTTGCGTTGTCCTCAAGAGATCCTGATGACGGGACCACCGGGGGAGTGTTCGGGCATCCCGGGGGTGAGCCGCTTCGAATTGCTCCGTTCAGCGTCGCCAGGGTGATCAACGCGACTGGTCGCGATATCTATGGTTCAAAGAGGACTGAACGCAAGGTTCTTGAGCTTTCGTCAACTCTTCGACCAGGTGACTCAGGGGCTGCTCTTTCGGATTCGCAGGGAGTCGTGGTCGGCATCGCGTTTGCTATCGCCCGCGATGTGGAGAATGTCGCGTATGCGTTGGCGCCGTCCGAATTGAAAGCGGTACTCGGGCAGGTAGAGAGTTCCGCCGTGAGTACCGGCGCCTGCATCAACTGAGACCTTGTAGATCAAGCCATCTCAGACGCTTCAGCCGAAGACTTGGAAAGAGGAGGGCCCCAGCAGTGCTGGGGCCCTCCAAGACAATCACGTGTGCTGCGAGTGCAGTTCACTCAACTTCGATGAAGATGCATTCTCCGGGGCATTCCTCAGCGGACTCAATGACGCCATCAAGCTGACCATCGGGGATGTTGGCGAGACCTGCAGCGCCACCCGGATCGGAGAACACCTTGTCGCCCTCTTTAACGTAGGCAAGACCATCGTCAAGCAGCGTGAACACGTCAGGGGCAATCTCCTCGCAGAGTCCGTCGCCTGTGCAGAGATCCTGATCGATCCAGACCTTCATGTGTCACTACACCTCTTCGTGAGGGGGGATGGGAACGTCCGAAACCATAGTTGGTCTGGCGCCTGATGAGGAACCGGGTCCTGAATTTCTGTCGAATCACTCAATCGAGCCGACTCCAGTCAGTCGCGGCACAGGGTGGCCGGATAGGGTCCACCGCAGAAGGAGGAGGTGCGCCTGATGAGTAACCAAGATCCCAATGTTGGCAACGGTTCTCCTGACGATGAGCTCAGGGAGCAGTTCCGTGTTCTCGAAGAGGAAGTGGCTTCTCTCCGCCGACGCCTGCAGGATGCTCCCAAGCGGGTCCGGACTCTCGAAGAGCGAGTGCTCGAGACAAAGGGCCAGCTCTCACAGGCCGTAAGCCAAAACGAAAAACTGACCTACACGCTGCGCGAAGCACGCGATCACATTGCAGCGCTTCGGGAAGAGGTGGAGAAGCTCAGTCAACCTCCTGCCGCCTACGGCACGTTTATCGACCACAACGATGACGGAACGGTTGATGTCTTCTCAGGGGGACGCAAAGTCCGCGTCTCGCTGCACCCTGATATTTCTCCCGCCGAACTCGTCCGTGGGTCAGAGGTCGTCCTTAACGAATCTCTCAATGTCGTGCTGGCCCGCGCCCCTGAGCGCACAGGCGAGGTCGTGACGTTCAAGGAACTACTTAGCGATGGCCACCGGGCGATGATCGTCGGCAGAGCCGACGAAGAACAGGTAGTCGAGGTCGGTGCCGACCTTCTAGGCGTCAAGCTTCGGTCGGGCGATTCTTTGCTGCTTGATCCCCGGGCATCAATGCTGCTCGAGAAACTCCCGCGTCCCGATGTCGAAGAACTCGTGCTCGAGGATGTCCCGGACATCTCCTATGCCGACGTCGGTGGCCTCGACTCGCAAATCGAGCAGATTATGGATGCAGTCGAGCTTCCCTTCCTGCACCACGAACTCTTTGCAGAACACAAACTTCCGGCGCCAAAGGGCATCCTTCTCTACGGCCCTCCAGGCTGCGGTAAAACGCTCATTGCAAAAGCCGTTGCGAACTCGCTCGCCAAGAAGGTTGCAGAGGTCTCGGGAGACGAACACGCTCGTAGTTACTTCCTGAATATCAAGGGACCAGAGTTACTCAATAAGTACGTCGGTGAAACCGAGAGGCAGATCCGACTTGTCTTCGAACGTGCACGCGAAAAGAGCGAAGAGGGTTGGCCCGTCATTGTCTTCTTCGACGAGATGGACTCGCTCTTCCGTACTCGCGGAACCGGCATCAGTTCGGATATGGAATCGACCATCGTGCCGCAGCTTCTCGCTGAGATCGATGGTGTGGAAACGCTGAAGAATGTGATTGTCATCGGAGCCTCCAATAGAGAGGATCTGATCGATCCCGCCATCCTTCGACCCGGTCGTCTCGACGTAAAGATCAAGATTGAGCGACCTGATGAGAATTCAGCTGCTCAGATTTTTGCCCGATACCTCACTGCAGACCTACCTCTCGACATTGTCGAAGTTGATTCACTCGGAGGCGGCGACCCAGAGAAGACCGTTCGCGTCATGATCGAGCAAACAGTGGCCGAGATGTATCGCGACGACGAGGCCAACCAGTTCCTCGAGGTCACCTACCAAAACGGCGACAAAGAGATCATGTACTTCAAGGACTTTTCGTCAGGTGCGATGATTGAAAACATCGTGAGACGGGCAAAGAAGCTTGCGATCAAACGGTTCCTGCGAACTGGCGAGCGAGGAATCCGTGTGAACGACATGTTCGAGTCGATTCACCAGGAATATAAAGAGCACGAGGACCTCCCCAACACGACCAACCCTGACGACTGGGCCAAGATTTCGGGCAAGAAGGGTGAGCGGATTATCTACATCCGCACTCTTGTGAAGCATTCGGAAACAGAAACCTCAGGTGGTCGCTCTATCGAGCGAGTCGGCACCGGCCAGTACCTCTGAAGTTGAGTAGGAAGAGTCGGTAGGAATTACTCGTGGCGATCAGAAAGATCTGTGGAATCGAGACCGAGTACGGAATCGTTTTTCGCGGGGTCGAGGATCCGAATCCGATCACTGCATCTTCCATTCTGATTAATTCCTATCTCAGTGATCTCACCAGGTCGGGTGGAGCGGTCCACGGCGCACCGGGGGTCGGTTGGGATTTCGAATTCGAGACGCCGGGTGCGGATGCACGCGGGGTGACGAATCCTGAGTCGATGCCCCCTGAGGTCGAAACTCACATGGTGAACGCAGTTCTCACGAACGGTGCTCGCTACTACGTCGACCACGCTCACCCTGAACTCTCCACCCCAGAGTGTGGCGACGCACTATCGGTTGTCACGTTCGACCGATCCGCCGAGGTGATCCTCGAAAGATCAATGAGAGCTGCAGATGCGCTCCTACCCGAGGGCCAGTCGATCGTTGCGTACAAGAACAACTCGGATGGGAAAGGGAACTCGTACGGATGTCACGAGAACTACCTCATCGATCGAGACCTGCCCTTCGGAAGAATCGTTGCGGAGATCACACCGCATTTCATCACCCGACAAATTTTCTGTGGTGCAGGGAAAGTCGGAAGTGAGCTTGGGTTCTCTTCCGAGCTCGTACCCTTCCAGATCAGTCAGCGTGCTGATTTTTTCGAGGAAGAGGTCGGTCTCGAAACGACGTTGAAGAGACCAATCATCAATACGAGAGACGAGCCCCACGCGGACCCCCAGAAGTACCGCCGCCTTCACGTCATCATCGGAGACGCGAACATGAGCGAGGTGGCGACATTTTTGAAGGTCGGTACCACCGCCATCGTTCTGGCGATGATTGAAGACGACTGGATCAGACGAGACCTCAGGTTTGCGGCACCCATTCACGCGCTCCGAACCGTGAGCACCGATCTCTCGCTCACCGCAGCATTGCCACTGGCTGGCGGAGGTTCGGCGACGGCACTTGAGGTTCAGCGCTATCTCTTCGAACGGGCCGTTGACTGGGGCCAGCATCATGGATTCTCTGTTGTAGGTGAGGAAGTCGGACCCGAGATTCTTCGTCGTTGGAATCAGACACTCTCAGGGCTCGAGACCGATCCCGAGTCGCTCGCAAGTACCGTCGATTGGATCGCAAAGTACCGACTCATTAACGGCTATCGCGAGCGGCACGGATTGGAGTGGGGTGATGCTCGTCTCCACGCGCTCGACTTGCAATATCACGACCTCCGCCCAGAAAAATCCCTTGCTCGGCGTGTCGGATTAGAAACCATTTGTGATCCCGAGTTGGTTCTTCAAGGAATGAGCTTCCCTCCCGAAGACACACGCGCTTATTTCCGGGGAGCCTGCTTGGCCAAATTTGGCGATGAAATAATTTCGGCGAATTGGGACTCCATGGTGTTCGACGTCGGATCCGAACCGCTCAGGAGAGTCGCAATGATGGAACCGTCGCGCGGAACCGCCTCTCATGTGGCTAGCGTGATCGAATCCAGCCAGACAGCAGCCGAGTTGCTCGCTCAACTCGACGCATAGGGAAGTGGCCTCCGGTTCCACGGAGGCGCACGCCCTCGACAATTAGGAGGTGCCATGCCTGAACGTGAACAGATCAGACGAACACCAACCGAGCGTCCAGAAGAGGCGGTAGACGAGGCTCCATCGAGTTCGGAGGCCGGCGAGAAGCTCAAGGCAGAACTCGACGACCTTCTCGACGAAATCGACGAGGTGCTGGAAACCAACGCCGAGGATTTTGTGCGTAGTTTCGTGCAAAAGGGCGGCCAGTAGCAGCCGCAGGCGGATCTCGGCACAACCGGTAGCCTCTCCTGCGTGAGCATGCCGTTTTTCAACCCGTCCGAAGATCCAGGTCCAGATTTCGCAGCGCTGGCCAAGATGCAGGGCCTCGTTCCAGTGGCTCCTTCTACCGCTGTCGATGAGCGACTGTCGATCACCCATGCGACAACCGTCGTGGCGATTCGCTTCGCCGATGGCGTTGTGATGGCGGGGGATAGACGGGCTACCTCAGGACACATCATCAGTCATCGCGCTATCGAAAAGGTGTTCCCCGCCGATCGCCATTCCGGTGTGGCTATTGCCGGTGCGGCCGGTCCGGCGATGGAAATGGTCAAGTTGTTCCAGCTGCAGCTTGAGCACTACGAAAAAGTTGAAGGTTCCCAACTTTCACTTGAAGGCAAAGCGAACCAACTCGGTCAAATGGTTCGCAACAATCTTCCGGCGGCAATGCAGGGGCTTGCTGTTGTGCCGATCTTCGCTGGTTTCGATACCCGACGGGCAACGGGCCGCTTATTTCAATACGACATCACGGGCGGCCGCTACGAAGAATCGAACTTTGCAACAAGCGGCTCCGGCGGTTCGTTGGCTGGATCTGTTGTGAAGATGCGTTTCCACGAAGGACTCAGTCGCGATGATGCTGTCGACCTTGCGATTACGGCGCTCTTCGAAGCTGCCGACGAAGACTCGGCTACCGGCGGTCCCGACATGGTTCGAGGCATTTATCCGGTAATCGCAACAATCACTTCCGAAGGTTTCGAGCGCGTCGATGATACGGAAATCGCCCAACGTTTCGTGGGCCTCCTAGATGCACTGTCATCTCGTGACGGCGGCGGCCGATTGCCCGAGACATCAACCGAGACCGCCGGGGGTGCCCGATGAGCATGCCGTACTACGTCGCCCCCGAACAGGTGATGAAAGATCGCGCCGATTACGCCCGCAAAGGTATTGCGCGAGGTCGATCACTCGTTGCAACCCAGTTTGCCGATGGCATCGCGATTGTCGCCGAGAACCCTTCAACCACGCTTCGTAAGGTCAGCGAGATCTATGACCGAATCGCATTTGCTGGGGTCGGCAAGTACAACGAGTTTGATCAACTCCGAATCGCAGGCGTTCGGGCAGCCGACCTCAAGGGCTTTTCCTATAGCCGTGAAGACGTCGACGCTCGGAGCCTCGGCAATCAGTACGCACAAATCCTTGGCCAGGTTTTCACCCACGAGATGAAGCCGATGGAGGTTGAGATTCTCGTGGCTGAAGTTGGTCTCACGTCAGCCGATGACCAGTTCTTCCACATCCTCTATGACGGCACCGTCATGGACGAGGACCGGTTCACGGTTCTCGGCGGCGATGCCGATGCCATCTCGAACCGACTCGAAGAGACATGGGCTCCCGAACTCGACCTACAGGCGGTCCTCGCTGTCGCAGTCGCCGCTTTGGCGGGTCCGGACCGATCCCTTGATGCAAACGATCTCGAGGTCGCAGTGCTTGATCGAGGCGCCCAACGTCGGGCCTTCCGCCGTATTGAACGATCCGAACTCCCGGATTTCCTTCCGAAGAACTGATTCCTGTTCGGTCACCCTCCGACTCGCGGTCGCCGATAGCGTGCCGGTATGGAGCGGAGGATCTTCGGGCTGGAGAACGAGTACGGCGTGACTTGCACTCTTCGCGGCCAACGCCGTCTCAGTCCTGATGAGGTTGCCCGCTACTTGTTCCGCAGAGTTGTGTCCTGGGGCAGGAGTTCAAACGTCTTTCTCCAGAACGGCGCACGGTTGTATCTCGATGTTGGCTCACATCCCGAGTATGCAACTCCCGAGTGCGACTCGATCCACGATGTTGTGGTGCACGACAAGGCGGGGGAGCGCATTCTCGAACAATTGCTCACGTCTGCAGAGAAGCGTCTCGCCGATGAGGGCATCAACGGCGATATTTACCTTTTCAAAAACAACACCGATTCGGCTGGTAACTCCTACGGCTGCCATGAGAATTACCTGACTGGCCGGAACGAAGAGTTAGCCCATTACACGAATACGCTTATTCCGTTTCTGGTGACCCGTCAGATTTACGCTGGTGCAGGAAAGGTTCTCCAGACAGCTCGTGGGGCAATGTTCTGTATCTCGCAGCGAGCGGAGCACATCTGGGAGGGAACATCTTCGGCAACCACTCGAAGCCGACCAATCATCAATACCCGCGATGAGCCACATGCTGATGCTGAGCGTTACCGGCGACTGCATGTCATCGTGGGCGATTCGAACATGAGCGAATATGCAACCTTTCTCAAGGTTGGAACAACAGCGATACTCCTTCGAATGTTGGAGGAGCCCAACGTCATCATGCGCGACATGACGCTCGAAAATCCCATCCGAGCAATTCGCGAGATCAGTCACGACATGACATGCACGCGCAAAGTGCGTCTTGCCAACGGTCGCGAAGCCACTGCCCTTGAGATTCAGAGTGAGTATCTGACTCGTGCCCTCCGTTACGCCGACCGCCGGGATCTCTCTCCACTTGAAAAGCAAGCTCTCGGCATGTGGGAACAGGCACTCACGAAAATCGAGAAGGATCCGCTCGGACAGGACCGAGAAGCGGATTGGGTAATCAAGTACAAGTTGATCGAGGCCTACCGTGAGCGCCACGGCCTCGAACTCACCGATCCAAAGGTTGCACTGTTGGATCTTCAGTACCACGACATCAATCGGAATCGCGGCATTTTCTACCGGATGCAAGATCGTGGTTTAGTCGAACGCATCTGCGATGACACCGAAATTGAAGAGGCAATTGATACGCCGCCGCAAACGACCCGAGCACGACTCCGGGGAGAGTTCATCAAGAAGGCGAAAGAACGAAAGCGTGATTACACCGTTGACTGGGTTCATCTGAAGTTGAATGATCAGGCCCAGCGCACCGTTTTGTGCAAAGACCCTTTTCGGTCTCACGACGAGCGCGTCGAGAAATTGATCGCGTCTCTGTGATCCCCCAAGTCCTTTCAGCCCAAGTGATGTGTGAATGATTCCGACTGATAAATCTGCCGAGAAGTTCGAGCGCCAGATGAATTTGCTGGCCGCCTTGAGCGACACAGTGCAAGGCATTCGTGCCGTCGATGTCCAGCAACGCGTTCCTGGCTATAACGCTGACCACGACTCGTTTCGTCGCACTTTCGAGCGTGACAAGAAGGACCTGCTGAGTCTCGGTGTTCCGATCGAGGTTGTCGCTGGAGCGACCGCAGACCTCACCGCATACCGAGTCGATAAATCGAAATATGAGTTGCCTGATCCGGGGCTTGAGAGCGACGAACTCGCTGCGTTACATCTTGCTCTTGAGACGGTGACCGTTGGTTCTTCGCCAGGCGATATGGCACGAGCCATGTGGCGACTTGGGGGAGTCGTCGATGCGTCATCCAGCGACTCGGTTGGTATACCCGTCGGTGAATTGACGGAGATCCCCAGTGATTCATCGTTGATCCCATTATTTCGTGCGGTGACCGAACGTCGAGTTGTTTCGTTCACGTACGAAAGCAGCACAGGTATTTCCCAGCGCTCCGTTGAACCGTGGCACCTCGATTTCAAACGAGGTCGTTGGA
>WLGJ01000002.1 GCA_009703275.1 Actinomycetota bacterium | reverse complement strand
TGCGCAACCTCATCGGCAATGGTCGGCGCAATTTGGAATCCGCTTGCACCAGCTCCAATTTGCGCGACGCGTTTACCTGCAAGGTCAAGGTCATCGGGCCAACGGGCCGAATGAAACGAAGGCCCGTTGAACTCTTCCATGCCAGGAATGTCGGGCATCCTCGGCGCATTCAGCGCACCGGTTCCACTCACGACAACATTTGCCTCAATGACATCTGTGCTGCCGTCAGGTGTTCGCACTTCGACAGACCAGGTCGCCGTTGTTTCATTCCATGTCGCTTTCAGCACCTCAGTGTTGAAGCGACACTTTTCATCCACCCGATACTTACGCATCACCCGTTCGAAGTACGCCCGAAGTTCAGGCTGGCGACAGAAGTATTCGCTCCAATGATCTGATGGCTCGAACGAATAGCAATAGAAATGACTACCGATATCGACGCGGGCACCGGGATACCGGTTATCGCGCCAAGTTCCTCCGGGGCCGTCGGTCTTCTCGACGATGGTGTACGGAATACCCGCCTGATCGAGGCGAATTCCCGTCAGCAGCCCGGACTCACCGCATCCGATCACAACGACATGGAACGCGTTGCGAACGTTCGGAGAAATCTCGTCTTTCCATGTGATTGCGCCACTATCGGCACCATCGAAATGAAGGTCATCGGCAAACATCGGCACAACTGCCGGATTCACCGGTGCAGCTGCCATGAAGTCCATGAGTTCTTTGACCAGTTTGGGCGAAGGCACCTGCGGTTCGGGGCAACCTGCATCTCGCCACTGTGCAATCACGGGCACGGCACGCGAACGAATCTCGGCCTGTTCATCGGCCGTCAATCCACTTTCGTAGTTATTGAGAATCGCCACACGAGGGCGAATCTCTCCCCTGATCCAGGTCGGATCGCCCGTCATATGAACCATTGAGCACATCAGTGCTGGGACACAGACGTCCTCGAGCGCTGCAGCGATGGCGGTGTCGTCATCGGCGAATGGAAGGCCAGCGTGAGGGTTTCGGTGGGTCGCCATGGCGACACTCTTCCCCATCGACGTGACCGTTGCCACTTCCGTTCAGGAACACCGAGGAACCTCGGAATGCGCCCTACCTGGCGACGGTGGTGGTGCTCCCCATGCCTGACATCGTGCCCACAACCGTGGTGGTTGAGCCTGATGCTGCCGCAGGCGCCGTTGTCGTGGTCACCGACGTCGTCGGGACCGTGCCCGTGATGGGAGTTTGGTGCTTCTTCGAACTTGAACAACCAGCCACGACCGCAGCGCTCAGGGCGAGAGCGGCGATGAACACCTTGATTCCACGTGAAGTCATGATCTGAGACTAGCGAGCGAGACGCACCAAACCGAACCGGGAACGTGACACGATCGGCGGGTGCTCAGAATCGCAACTGTCAACGTCAACGGCCTCCGGGCCGCTTCCCGCAAAGGCATGAACGAGTGGCTGGCCGAGACCCAGCCCGATGTCGTCACCCTCCAAGAAGTTCGCGCCCCAGACGAGCTCGTGGCGGGCCTCATGGGCGATGGATGGCACATCGTCCATGCCGAGTGTTCAGTGAAGGGGCGGGCGGGTGTGGCTGTTGCCAGCCGACTCCCGATCACCGATTCTCGAAGCGGCGAGCACTCTGTGTCCTTCGCCGACAAGGGCCGCTGGATAGAAGCCGATATCAAAATGGGCAAGCGCAAAACATTCACCGTCATCTCCGCCTACGCCCACACTGGCGACGAAACCTCTCCCGAAAAGATGAAAGAGAAACTCGCATGGTTCGACGCGGCGACGTCTCGACTCACAGAGCTTCGTGACGATGGCCGGCACGTTGTGTTCACCGGCGACCTCAACGTTGCCCACCGAGAAGCGGACCTCAAGAACTGGAAAGGAAATATCGGTTGCGCCGGATTCCTTCCAGAGGAACAGGCGTACTTCGACAACTGGTTCGATGAACTGGGCTGGGTTGATGTTGTACGCGCAGCATTTCCTGACGAAGCAGGTCCCTACTCGTGGTGGTCCTATCGCGGCAAAGCATTCGACAACGATGCTGGCTGGCGAATCGACTATCAGATTGTGAATCCCCAACTAGCCAAGCTTGCGCAGAACCCACGTGTTGATCGCGCACCGTCATACGACACACGCTGGAGCGATCACGCTCCCGTTGTCGTCGACTACGACATCTAACGGACGAATCCGAGGGCGGAACGAACACAAGCACCGTTTGCGTCGCTCTCGATTTCCCCTACTGCTGGTTTAGGAATTTTCACCAATAAATGTTCCAGCAACAAAGTCTTGGAACTTTGAAACCTTTGTTCGCCAGCGAGCATCGAATTCTTTTTCGCGCTTTTTGGATTTCTCCATCCGCTCCGGATGCTTTCCATAGGCGCGTTTTGCCCACGGTGAACTCGGCCGAGCGATCCGAAGTGCTCCGACGTAGGCGATAGCTGGAATGACAACTCCAACCACAGCTGTGCCCAATTTCCCTTTCGCTGCACAGATTGCAGCCATGGTGAGATGGACGGCGATCAGCACCAGCAGTCCAATCCGCAAACGCGATTGCTCCTGGTCGACGCTGATGCCAAAGGGCGCGCCCGCAACCAGCAGCAACATCATCACTCCGGCCAGAACAAACACCGCGTCGACAGAGAGCCGGCCTTCTTCTTCCCAATAGACGTCTTGGAGATGCAAGATCAGCGCGAACTCATCCAATACAAGCGCCAACCCCATT
This sequence comes from Actinomycetota bacterium, assembly GCA_009703275.1. Taxonomy (GTDB): domain Bacteria; phylum Actinomycetota; class Acidimicrobiia; order Acidimicrobiales; family Acidimicrobilacustridaceae; genus Acidimicrobilacustris. The sequence goes on along the minus strand of WLGJ01000002.1, from coordinate 35,325 downwards.
CCAAAGATGACGCCAGCGGTGTTGTCCCATCCCGGACCAACACCGCCAATCGCCAAGAGACCCCCGACGATCATCAGGATGATCCCTGGCACTACATGGTGGATATGCACGCCGCCCACGGAGTTGTTTTTGAATGGGCCGCGTCCTGAACGAATCATCCTCACGATGATCCGCGTAATCACAAAAGTGACGATGAACGCGATCATGCACAACAGCAGCGGAAGTTTGCTCGCGCTATCGATATTTCCGTTCCATATGGCGCCCATGATCCTCCTCGAGAGTCTTCAGCGTAGGGGTTGAATCAGACCAAAACGGAGTGTTCGTTCGAAATGGCGACCGTTTCGAACTCAGGGTCAGGCAAGCGGCTTTCACCCTCAATGTCGAGATTGGGAATTATCCGGTCGAGCGACTTTGGAAACCACCAATTGGCATTACCCATTAGGCGCATCGACGACGGAACCAACACCATGCGAATGATCGTTGCATCAACAAACACTGCAGTTGCTAAGCCGAGACCCATCATCTTGATCGTTGGTTCCCCGCCAAAGACGAAACTGATGAAGACCGAAATCATGATGAGTGCAGCGGATGTAATCACTCGAGCGGTTGCAGTAATGCCGACAATTACCGACTCGGTGTTATCACCCGAGTGGTTGTACTCCTCGCGAATTCGGCTGAGGATGAAGACTTCGTAGTCCATCGACAGACCAAAAAGAATGGCAAACATAAACATCGGAATGAAACTGACGATTGGCAATGACTGATGAACTCCGAAGAGTTCTGCGCCCCATCCCCACTGGAACACCGCGACGATGACGCCATAGGCAGCACCAATCGACAGCAGGTTCATGATTGCCGCTTTCAGCGGAACCAAGATCGAGCGGAACACAATCATCAGCAAGATGAATGAGAGTCCGACAACGCAACCAATGAACAGTGGAAGCCGATCTGCCACCCGGTTGCTCAGGTCGATGAAGGTCGCGGTCTGTCCGCCTACATAGACCGTCCCACCCGTTGTCTCGAGCGCTGCAGGAATCACCGACGAGCGCAATCGAGCAACTAATTCACTCGTTTCCTTGTCTTGGGGAGCGCTCGCGGGGATCACTTGAATGACCGCAGATTCACCGTTCGGCCCGACAACTGCTCGGGAGACCTGTGCAACGTTCGGATCGGCAATGACTGCAGCGGAGAGTTGCTGGACGACTTGTTCCGGCGGAAGCGTCGTACCTTCGAGATTCACTGCAAGCACGAAGGGGCCGTTGAATCCAGGGCCAAATCCATTGGAGAGGAGGTCGTAGCTACGCCTGAGTGTCGATGACGACGGGCTTTGGCTCGAGTCAGTCTGACCCAAACGCAGATCAAGAATCGGGGCGGCAAGGGTGAGCACTGCCGCCAAACCGACTACGAGATACACCACCGGATGACGCGAAACATGTTGAGCCCACCGTGCCCAGCCGTGATACTCACCGTCGACATTGGTGATTGAACCTTCGCTCACTCGCTTCGTTCCCGGGAGACCGTATCGATCAATGTTGTGGCCAGCGAAGCCCATCAACGCAGGCAGAAGTGTGAGCGATGAAATCACCATCACCGCCACAACAATCGCCGCTCCGATGCCCATAAAGGTGATCATCGGGATTCCAGCAACCGCAAGACCACAGATCGCAATCACGACTGTTCCACCAGCGATCACTACTGCCTGACCGGCCGTGGCGATCGCACGACCCGACGCATCCTCAACGGTAAGGCCACGGTGGAGCCCAGCACGATGTCGCGTGATGATGAACAACGCGTAATCGATGCCAACTCCTAGGCCGATCATCGACGCAAGCATTTCTGATGTCGAAGGCACATCCACAAACGCCGAGAGGCATGTGATTGCGGCAATGCCCGCTCCCAGACCAAACAAGGCCGTTCCGATGGGAAGACCCATCGCTATGACCGAACCAAAGGCGAACAACAAGATCACCATCGCTGCGAGAAGGCCAATACCCTCCGTGCCACCGAGTGATGGCTGCTCCATCAATTGGGGGAATTCGCCGCCAAACTCAACCTGCACTCCCTCACTGGTTGCTGCCGCCGTCGTTGCGACAACGTCGTGATACACCGATCGGGGCAACGCCCGAACCTCGTCATCAAACTGCACGGTTGTGAGCACCGTTGTTCCGTCAGCAGATACTTGCTTCACCAATGCCGGGAATGGCTGAACCACGTGCGGGACGTTGACCATTGCATCCATCGCCGCAGCGATTGCAGATGCCGACGGTTCATCGGCGACCGTTCCATCCGAAACATGGAAAACCACCTGCATTGACCCGCCGGCCTGAGTCGGGAACGTCTCCAACAAAAGATCAGTGGCCTTCTGTGATTCGACACCAGGGATCTGCAAACGGTCGACGAACTCACCGCCAGCGGCTCTACCAACGACGACGAGCGCTACGACGATTGCTAGCCAAGCGAAGAGCACTCGCCAACGTCTGCGCGTGCAGGCGCGACCAACTCGATAGAGAAAATTCGACATTCGGGGGGAGATCCTCTCGGGCGACAACGTGCCGCTTCGACCGAAAGGACGATACCGGCGCCCATCTCACCGGCAGCATTTGGAACGCTTGTGACTCCGGACACGGAGATTTGGAGTCGCTTTTCGGCTGCCAAAACTTCCGTTGCAGCGAGTGTTCCTGGTCAGGGCCCGGGAGTAACCCGGACTACCGCAGCCGTCGTCAGTCGACCATTCCCGTCATCATCAAACAGATCAACTCGGATGAGTCCATCTGAGGGAGCACCAACAAATCGCGCCGAACTCACGATTGGCGACTGACGATTTTGCGCAAGAAAGCGCACTTCCATTTCTGTAACGACGTAGGGCCGGTCACCGCCGAGTTGCTCATCGGCGAGGTCCTCTGCTGCAGCTTCGACAAGACCTGCGACCACCGCCCCTTGCATTGCGCCAGAAGGATTGAGAAGTTCGGCTCGCAGGTCCGACGCGACAACTCCTTGCGAGCGATCTCGAGAAACGAATCCTGCAGCAGCCCGAAGAGTTTCTTTGAGGGGCTCTGTTGGCATACGTGTTACTGCAGCATGAGCATCAAAAGGTGGCTTGACCGGATCGCCTTCACGGCGCGGCACCTTGGCGAAACTGATCAAGCTGCTCCCCCACTCCTCACCATTAACAGTGAGGGGCATTTCACAAATTGCCGAACGAGCACCATTACGCAAGATCACCGCTCGTGTATCGACAGACACGGGAGCAGGCGCGAGTGGGAGCCGAATCACGAGATCAGAAGTGAACGCCCAATTCGTTGGGTCGTTATCAATTGTCATCCCGCCAACCACATCAATCAGAAATGCGACTGCGGCCATCGATGCGGCGCCTCGGGCGGCAATTTCCGGCGGAGAGGAAAGATGGCCGACAAGCTGACCGTCTTCAAAAGAGAGCCTCGTGCCAAGTTTGCTTGGAACAGAAGAGATGACGCTAGGGATGTCAGTCATGCACCGACGATAACGAGTTGAAGATGCCCGCCATGCCATGATGAGCAGCACGCAGAAAGCGAACAAAGGCGTTCAATGCACCGCAGTTCCTACTTAAAGATGACCGCCTTCCGCGATTCGTACCTCGAAGGCCCGCGTTTTGGCACCGCCACCCGGCCAGAGGTTCTTCGAGTTCTTGATTTAGGCGCCCGTGCAGTTCGCGACCAAGACTCCTACCGGGATCTTTTCTCTTCGGCTTCATTCGACTACGTCGGCACCGACATGGAGGCGGGGAACAACGTCGACATCGTCCTCGCCGACCCTCACGACTGGACGGAAGTTGAGTCCTCCTCTTTCGATGTCGTGATTTCAGGACAAACTCTCGAACACGACCCGGAGTTCTGGGTAACGATCGCTGAGGTCGCTCGTGTCCTTCGACCCAACGGACTTTGTTGCCTCATCGCTCCGTCGACTGGACCAATGCATCGCTACCCACTCGATTGCTGGCGCTTTTACGCCGATGCCGGGCCAGCGATGCTTTCCTGGGCAGGACTTGAGCAAATAGAAACCCATGTCGAGACCAAGCGGTGGGGTAAGGGATCAGGAATCGAGTGGGGTGACTTCATGGTCATCGGTCGTAAGCCTGAACTCAGTCCGTCTGAGCAATCAGAACTCGATACTCGCCTTGCCACGATCGTTTCGCTCGGCACGAAGCGCTCGGCTCGAACCATTGAACAGACCCGAGTTGGTTCTGCAACGAAGAACTTCGAGGCGAAAGCCAAAGTACCGATCTGGAAGCGCTGCCCCTACCCCGTGCGAGCCGCATTTGCTCGCACTCGTAGCTCAATCGGCGAAAGACTCGGGCGTTAGTCGTCTCGGTTGACCTGAAAGCACGAGGATTCCGCAATGTTTGATCTCACTGAGAAGACCGCTCTCGTTACAGGGTCCGGCCAAGGCGTTGGTCTTGGTATCGCCCGCACGCTCATCGATGGTGGTGCGACCGTCTACGTCAACGATCTCGTGAGCGAACGAGCCGAGGCCGCTGCTGCCGAACTCGGACCAAAAGCGATAGCACTTCCCTTCAACGTCGCTGACTTCGACGAGGTAGAGGCTGCAATTGCAAGCGCCGAACCAATCGACATCCTCGTGAACAACGCCGGCATTCCAGCTTCAATGCGAGCAGTGAAATTCCGCGATCTCCCTCGCAACGAATGGGACCCATACATCGACGTCAACCTTTACGGCGTTCTCAACTGCACCAAGGCCGTCATCGACGGAATGTGTGAACGCAAATGGGGTCGCATCATCACGATCTCGTCAGGAGCGGGCACCGAAGGGCTCAACATCGGTGTTTCGATCTATGGAGCGGGCAAAGGCGCCGGCATCTCATTCATGCGTCACCTCGCGATTGAGAACGCAGGCGACGGCGTCACCGCAAACACACTTGCGTTAGGCCTCATGGAGCGCAATGACCCCGGTATCACCGAGGACCAACGCACCGTGACTGCGAAGATCGCAAAGTCGGTACCTGTTGGCCGACTCGGAACGGGAACCGACGTCGGATACGCGTGCGTGTACCTCGCATCGAACGAGGCTTCGTGGATCACCGGGCAAACAATTTCGCTCAACGGCGGATCAACAACGAACTAAGAGGCAATAGATCAGCGTTTAACGTCCACAGTTGATACCGCTCCTATAGGCCCACTCTGCAGCGGATTTTCCAACGGAACGATCACATTGAAGTCCGAGGTCATCAGAAATGCATTCGAAAGCAGATCGTCTGCTGGGAGGCTGACGGTTCCGTCAGCGAAAGCCAATAGTTTCCGCGCACCTTTTTTCGAAAGTACGTAGGCATGTGCATTGTTGAAGTACTGCTTGCGAATGTCCCAATAATGTGCATTGACGGCGCTAACGCACTCGAATCGGTACCACTCGCTCGTGCCCAAATGGGCCAAGTCGAAATTTTCGGGGAGATGCTCAAGGAGTTCAACGAGGAGCTGCGGTGAGATCAATTCAGCGTCATTTTCCAGCACCAAATACTGATCGTATGTTGGATCCTCTATCAACTGTTCGTAGACCAAAAGGTGACTCCACGAGCACGCGAGGTTCTCCGGCGACATCGGTTCACCGTTGATTCGGCGAGTTGTGTCATAGATGGACTCACGTTCTCCGCAGTTCAGCGACTTAAGGGTCTGATCTGACCCACCCGAAACAACGAGTTCCGACGCATCGATTCCATAACTAAACCTCGAGGCAAGCCCCATCTGTGAAAAGAGGGCTCGCTGAAATTCCATCCATTGGTTTCTTTCCACATGCGCAGGTACCGCGACGATGACAACCATCGTGCGGGCTATCGGCGAGTGAAGAGGGTTGTCAATCGACGTCATGAACGGCATGCCCATGCATCCTCAACGCATTTGTGAATGACCATCGAATTGTCGGCAGCAATGAGCAACTCTTGCAGTTTCACGAGAACAGGCAACAAGCGAGGACCTAGAGCGCCAAGGTGGTTGAGGTCTGAGAGAAATCCTTGTTACCGAGTGCGTCAATGACGGTCAGCCACACCGTGTACGTGCCGCTCGGAGCGATCTGACGCCGATCGACCCTTTGCTCGTACACCCCATTCAAAGCATCGCCACTGACAAGGACCGCTGCGTTGTAAACGAAGTACGGGCCCTCGGTACTTGCGAATGAGTAGACGTTGTACGCAAGCCATGCCGATTGTCCGGCGACGCCAGAAGGATCGCTGGCCCGCCAACTCACCACAACAGAACTGCCCTCGACTCGAGCCGAAAGGTTGCTAACCGCAGGCGGTGACGAATCGGCTGCACCGCTCGTTACCGAGAAATCGAACTGACTTGATGAATCCCAGGCGGAGACGTTTCCAAATGTGTCAGAGGCCATCAGGAAGAGCGTGTAGCGGCCATTGACAGCATTCGCGGGCACATTGCAAGTGGCTTCGTAGGTACCGTCGAAGGTACTGCCACTCACGAGATTGGCGACGACCACAAACCCGCACCATGAGGTGACCCAACCGCTCGGGCCTCCAATGCGCATGTTTGCGTTTGACACGCCGCCCGCATCAACCGACCGCCAAGTGATCTTCATGGTTGTGCCAGCGGTGGTAGTGACGGGAACAACGACGTCACGAAAGATCACTCCCGAGCGATCGATTGGGCATTGACTGATCACCGAATCGGTGGTGTCGGAGCCGCAGGAATTCGAACCCGTGCCCGGGTCGATGATGTCCGGGGAGGCACCGCCATGGAGAGCGTCGTTACCGTTACCACCGATGAGTGTGTCTGATCCGTCATTACCGGTGATTCGGTCGTTGCCGGCATCACCTGTAACGCGATCGACGCCGGCCCCCGCGGTGACGGCATCGTCGCCGGCTCCACCAACCACATTGTCGCGACCAATGCCAGCGTCAATAGTGTCGTTACCGTTTCCGGCATCAACGATGTCATCGCCGTTACCGGAGAGCACGGTGTCGTTGCCATCATCGGCGAAGATGCGATCTGGTCCGGCAGAGCCGCAGATGACGTCGTCGCCTCTTCCTGAGCGGATGGTTTGACCGGCCGATCCTGTGGCGATGATCACGTCATTACCTGCCGTGCCGGTAATGGTTGCGGCGGCCGACACAATGGTGGCCACCCGTCCACTGCACCGCGGCGCCGTCGTGACAGCCGATGCAGTATTCGGCACGAAAACCACCAACGTCAGGGCCACTGTGGCCAGAGCCGCCATGCTCATCCAGCGTCTACGGGGTGCACTCATTACTCAGTCCTATTCACCGAAGGGGTTCTCGGAACGACTCCGAACCTGACCGGCCAATCAGATGATCTTAGGAAAAACTCAGGGGCCTCGTGAACTTCAGCTGCATCGACCGTGTTGGTGTGCCCGCCCACTCGATCGCCTGCTTCGTAGACAGTCACATCGTGATCGGGGTCGAGCAGATGTGCACATGTAAGCCCGGCGATGCCGGAGCCGATAATCGCAATCTTCACGAGGGCTGTCGACCTGATCCACTGTTGTCTTCACACCACTGCCAAATACGGTTGCGTTCGCTCTGCGATGCTCCCGTCCCTGGGATCTTGGTGATGCTCCGCCGGTGTCGATCGAGCCAGAAGCCGCCGTTGGCGCCGAGTTCGTTTTCGTCAACATCAGCCAACCAAACGATCGTGTCAGCACCCGCTTCTGCCGATCGCAACACTGGCTTCGTAATTGAGTGGAAACGAGGAAGCGACTTCACGACACCCGGGGTATCAACCCAACCCGGGTGCATCGCTTGGAAGATTGCCTTCGACCCACAGCGTCTCGCCCACTCAACGTTCAGTTCGACCTGTGCTCGCTTCGCCCGCGCGTACGCGCGCACGCCATCGTAGGAATCGGGACCAGCGAGGAGTTTCTCGACGTCAAGCTTCTCGGGATACATGCCACCAGAAGCGACAGTGATAACGCGACCCCTCGACTCCCCCGCCTCAAGTAGCGGCAGAAGCAGCGAAGTAAGAAGAAATGGCCCGAGGACCTGCGAGGCCACCGTCATCTCGAAACCTTGAGGAGAGACTGCGTACTCCGCCGAGAGTGCTCCCGCATTGTGAATGAGCGCATCGAGATGCTCATGTGCACTGGCGATTTCCGCCGCGATCGAACGAACAGCGTCGAGATCGCCCATATCAGCGATGCTCGTATGCACGTCGAATCCTTGATGACTCAGGGCTTCAGCTGTGGAAGAGGTGCGACTCGGGTCACGACCTACGAGATGCAGTGTCGCACCGAGTTCGCCGAACCGGGTCGCCGCAGCCAAACCAATGCCCGAAGTGAAGCCGGTGAGGACAACGACTTGGCCATCCATTCGCGCTTGAACTTGGTCGTCCCATCCCTCGAGATGGCGACGGGCGGAATACCCGAGACCGCTCCAACTCGGAATGATCACCGCTTCCATCAATGCGTCGCTGAGTGAAGCAAGCGAGCGTTCAAGGCGGGGGTCCATCAAGAGTTCATTCTAAGAGTCGCCGCCGCATCAGTTGCCATCGGGGGCAACTATCGACCGTTGAGGGCGCCTCAAAAGAGTGAGCGCCGAGAGGTTCTGCAGAAAGACACCTCTCGACCGCAACACAAACAGCCGAACTTCGGGTCGGCTCCGAGCGTTTCAGCGGTGGCGGGGACGGGGACGGGAACCGTCGAGCACCCCAGAAAATGAGCCGCTATCGTGCAGTCCATTATTCGGCTTTATCAAGGAATCTGTGATGCACAATCTTCTTGGCGGTACCCCGATTCGTCACCGTTCGGGCCGTGTTGTGGCGCTTGGTTCGACAGCCGTTCTAGCGGCGGCGGGAGCAGGTCCGTTGGTGATGCTCACGTCGTCGACGGCGTCGGCAAACGCTGCGCTGGTTGTATCGACGTTGGCTGACTCGGGTGCGGGCAGTTTGCGCCAGGCGATGCTTGACGCGAACTCGGCAGCGGGTGTCGACACGATCACCTTTACGGCTGGTCTGACCGGCACGATCGATGTGCTGTCCGACCTTCCTGATCTCACCGGTGGCATTGATCTGCGGGGTCCGGGTGCGTCGGTCATCACCATTAACGGTGGTTGGACCGAAGCGGGTGGCGATTTGACTGGTCACTCGCTGTTCGTGCTCGACCATCTTTATGTCGCCGATGGAGCGTCCACGATCTCCGGGGTCACCATCACCGGGGGCAATGGCTCCAACAATGCCGATGAGGGCAGTGGTGGCGCCATCCAGAAGTACGAGGGGAACGCCGATCTGACGATCGCCGATGTTGTTCTGTCGGGCAACTATGCGTCCAACGACGGCGGAGCGGTGCACCTCTACGAGACCGCTGGAACGGTCACGATTCGTAACTCGGTGATCTCCAACAACGTTGCCTACTACGCCGGAGGCGCCCTCTACGCCTCCAATAACCTTGACCGGGGCGTTCTGCTCCTGAACTTGTCCAACGTCGAGATCAGCGGAAACACTGCGGGCGACGACGGGGGCGGCCTGTACTTGGATGAGATGATCACGACGATCAGTAATTCGACGATCGACGGGAACCTTTCGTATAGCGACGGTGGTGGAATTGACGTCGACGGAGGTTCGTTGACGATCATCGATTCCACAATTTCCGGAAACGAGGGCATCACCGGAGGCGGAATCTACGCCGAAGACCTCAATGCCGATCTCGAGATTTTCAATTCCACCATTTCAGGTAACCGCGCCACCTCTGATTCTGAGCCTTACCTTTACAATGGCAATACCTTTGTCGCCGGCGGCGGAGGAGGTATTTATCTGGCTAACGGGGCTGGTGCGGTTTTGGTCCAGTCGACGGTGACGGCCAATTCAAGCGATGCATTGACCGACGCAGTTGGTGGCATCCAGTCGGTGCAGGGTCGGTTGGGGCCCCTTTCAACGTCAGGGAGCTCGGCCCGACGTCAGTCAAACGAACACAAAGAAAATCGCTCAATTGAGACTTCTCTATCTCCTTCAGCGGCGGGTGATCTGACGCTGATCGGTTCAATCGTGGCGGGCAACGATGGTGCCGACATCGGAATTTGGGATGGTTCGGTTCCTGTTGTGAACACGGAGTACTCGGTCTTGGGCGCCATCCAGACTGGAGTGACCCTGGTTGATGGTGGTGGCACACAGGTTGGTGTCACAGATCCGAAGCTCGGCCTGTTGGCCAACAATGGTGGTGTCACAAAGACACACGCGTTGCTTGTAGGAAGCCCCGCGATCAATGCTGGCCCGAACCCCGTTCCCGTGTTCGACGGCAATGAGTTCGATCAGCGTGGTGTCGGGTTCGCCCGCATTGCGTTCGGTGTGGCTGATGCGGGTGCATTTGAGGTCCAGGAACCCCCGGCGACCGAACCTGTTGCCCCGGCCTTCACTGGCTAGACCGGTCTGCCGTTTCGATAAAGGAGGACAGTTCCTTCACCATCGACACGGGCGTCTCAATCTGAACTCAGCGAAACGCAAAGAGCCGACCCTCGGGTCGGCTCTTCCCACTTCGATGGTGGCGGGGACGGGATTTGAACCCGTGACCTTCGGGTTATGAGCCCGACGAGCTACCAGACTGCTCCACCCCGCGGCGTGCTGTAGAGGGTACCGGGGTGCACTGTGAAGTGCCAACTCGCGTAAATGATCGCCACACGATCACGTCACCGGTCAAGAGCCGGTCGGACAGTCGCGACCAGTCCCCGGTCCTCCCGGATATGCGACCGTCGGTTGGGCGATATACGAATCGAGCGCGGCCGCCACGCCAGTTGACTTCGCCCGGACGGGGAACCCGAATGGCTCCGAAGAGATCGTGCCATCGGGAAGCATCATGCAGTGCTGCCACGCGAGCTCGAGGCTCGGGAACTGCTGCACGAGCGTCTGCACACTGCCGACACCCTCGGCGAACCCGATCGGAGCGTTTGATCCACCGGCGAGCAACTGCTTCGCAGCATCTACACCGGCGTCGACGTACTGCAACGTGATGTTCGTGATCCCCGCTTTCTTGATCCGCGCTTGGAGGTCGAGGTCGGCCGTCGAACCCTTCGTGGCGAGCACGACGCGTCCTGCGAGATCATCAATTCCGTTTACCTGCACACCATTGAGCACCGCGAAGCCACGAGCAACGCTGTAGTACGTCGATGACCACGTCGCACCAGTTCCCGTCGCCGCCGAACGATCCGCAGTCTTCGTGATACCCGTGCCGGCGAGGTCGCACTCATCATTTCCAGGTCGCATCCAGATGTTGTCGAACGTTGAGAACTCCACAGGCTTGAGCGTCAGACCCTGCTGCTTCGCGAATCCTTCAAGGAACTCGACGTCCCAGCCACTCCACGTTCCGTCCTCACCTTTGATCGCGAACGGTGCGAACCCGGGGTAAAGACAGACTTTCAGAGACCCAGGCTCAATTGTTTGGATCGACGTCTCTGTGGACGACTTGGATGAGTCACCACAACTGCTTGCTATGAGGAAGATTGCCGCCGTGAATGCGACAACTTTTGCGATTTTCACCATTGCTGCAGAGTAACGAAACTCAGCCCAGTTCTGGGTGTTCGAGATAATGCGTAAGCGCAGTGCGGTGGCGTTCAATCAATCGCCAGGCCACTCGATGCCCACGATCGTGCCCCCAATTGTCAGCGCGACAACGAGATCCGAAAGAGCCGGCACGGTACGACTCGTGCCTGATGCCAACGCATTCATCAGTTGATCGAATCTGTAAGACCGAAGGTCATGCAGTAGCGAGAGAAGCGATCACGCTGTTCATCTGCGTCAAGTCCAAGCCAGTCGAAGGACCAGGTGTGATCGCCGTGCTTTTCACGCGGCGACCCTGCGAGGGCAGCCGTCATGGCAGCACGCACATCGTCGGGAAGGTCAATGTCGAGCTCGTCGTAGATGCGCGCCACAACGCCAACACCATCGGCGTTGAAATCAGCAAAAGAACCGTGAGCGACGCGCCCAACTGGAAGCACGCCTTGCGACTGAATATCGACGAGGCCATCAAGGTCTCCGCGATACAGGTCGGCGTGATAGCGACCGATCACCGTTGTGTCGACATCGTCGCTATGCGCCCAGCGCAGCGTCGCAATCAGGCTCGTCACTGAACCGAGGATTGCCAACGGATCGCGATGGGTGATCACCAGTTGCGCATCGGGGTAGGTGTCGAGCAGAACCGGAAGGTTGTGCAAATGCACCGGTGACTTGAGCACCCACTTCTCCGTAGGCATCTTTCGCTGAAGGATCTGCAACACCAGCCGATGCATTTCATACGCCGACGTCATATCGCAGGACTGCAACCAGTCGATGTAACTCGGCGTGTTGTAGCGACTGATGAACTCTTCGCCGCGAAACGCGAACGACATCGCCGAGAGGCATTCCTTATTCATGCGGCCGGCATAGGCATGAATCGCGTCGAGTCCGCCAGTAACGAGTTGCGGACCGCGTAGTTCAGCATCGGCCAATTCGATACGGGAATCGTTGTCGTAGGTTTCGAAGGTTGGTGGCGGAACTGGTCGCAAGAACTCCCAACCGAGCGGAACACGATGACGGTGATCGGCGGAAAGCAGAGCATGCAAAACCGTGGTGCCCGTGCGCGGCGCACCAACAACAAAAAGCGGTTCGAAAATTTGTTCGTCTCGCACCCCGGGGTCGCTACGAACCCAGTCGCAGATCTGAAGCCGAACTTCAAGCAGCCGAAGCAGGAAACGACGCGTCATCCACCGGCCAAGAAGATGCAGATTCGCTTCGGTCTCCAATGACGTAAGCGCGATATCCAGTCCTTCGAGGAAGTCCTCACCCGTCCCCGGTCCAGGAGCGCAAAGAGCGGCAATCCCCTCGTTCGTTCGCCCCTGCCGTGCCAACGCCTCGCCAACGAGGCCATCACGATCAAAGGGAAGCGCCGCCTCGGCCGCGATCGGCAGGACCAAGCCCGCATTCACCGCTTCTACCCATTCGGGGCGCGGTCCCGGATTCCAAGTCGTTGCCATCGGGTAGGAAACTACGCTGCTCGAATGGCCGACGCACCTCTCAACATTCTTGAAGGCCGTGTCGTCATCATCACAGGCGGAACTCGGGGCATCGGCATTGGCATCGCTCGCCACCTCGGAGCACTCGGAGCAAAAATCACCATCACTGGCCGCAAGCCCGAACGACTTGCAGAGGCAATTGCGCTGCTTGAATCCGAAAACGTTGAGTGTCTCGGTCTCGTCGCCGATGTCGCCGATCGTGGACGTGCGTTTGAAGTTGTTGACGAAACCCTTGCTCAATTCGGTCGCCTCGATGGTCTGGTCCTGAACGCTCAATCGTTTCGACCAGTCACTCCCCTGCTTGACGTTACCGAGAGCGATATGAACCTGTTGTTCGACACCGGCCCCAAGGGTGCGCTGTGGCTCATGCAAGCGGCGCAACCGCACATGGCCGCGAATAGCTGGGGTCGCATCGTCACGATGGGAACCTCGATGGGCCTCACTGGCGCTTCGGGATATGGCCCCTACGCCGCATCGAACGAAGCGATTCGCTCACTTACTCGCACTGCAGCGCGCGAATGGGGCCGCGACGGCATCACGGTCAATTGCGTTCTGCCTGCATCAGCCGGTCACCGCGCTCCTGTCGCCGGGTCTGACCCGGCGCGCGAAGCTGCGTTTGCCTCGATGTACAACGACAACCCGGTGGGTCGCGATGGCGATGCCATCGAGGACATCGGCCCCGCAGTCGCGTTCTTGCTGAGCGATGGAAGCCGCTATGTCACCGGACAGACCATTTCGGTCGACGGTGGCGGCATTATGCGCCCCTGAATCTCAGGTTCGGAAACGCCAGGCCAGATGACGACGGCGAGACTCAAGCAAGGCCGCGCGTTCGTCGACTGACACTCGAACGGTGTCGGCCGGAAGTTCGCTCCACACCTCGTCGACATTCACCAGTCGTGCCGTCGGCTCGGGAGCAGCGTCGCTCAGTGGCCAAAACCAGCGCAAGGTGCAAAGTCCGCCCTTACGTCCGCCAGCATCAAGCCAGTTATCGACACCAGGGTCGCGATGAGAAACAACGGCACGAATGCGCCCGTCCCCTGACAATCGTAACTGGCGATCATTCAAACTCGTAATGCGCTCAACCGGATCAGCGAGTTCAAACCAGCCATCGGGATAGAGCTGCAAACTCCAATAACGAGCGTCGGGTACTTCGCTCTCGATAATGAGCGCATCATCGGGGCCGAGGTCCCAGAAACAAAAGCCGTAACGAGCGGCAGCGAGACCCTTTTCTTGCGCAAAAGAACCATGAAAAGAATTGTCTTCACGCATTGCGCGCTGATCGATCATGTACTGGTTCCAGTACGACATTGAACGCTCAACACCCGCTACCGCATCGGCAACCTTTGCGGCAAAGTCTTCAGCGGTTACTCGGGGCAAATGGTCAGGCCCATCAAGACATTCGATCGTGAATGTTGCTGGTTCTTCTTCAGTCCAATCGAAGTAGTACTCGCGGATTGAGCACATGACAGCGCCTTCAGGAATTTGCAGCCAACCTGCTTCGGTGCCATCGCCACCGAGAAAGAACTCGAACTCGTCGCCCTTGCCGATTCCAAGATCAGATCCGTTGTGCTCGGCGAGCGTCCCCCACTTTTCTTGATGCATAAAGCCGGCCCGCATTGCCAGGATGAACTCTTCACATGAATGCATTCGGCCACGCACTCGATAGCGCTTGGTGGGATCAATTCGCGCATGACGGTAGGCGTTGTCGGCATTTGGTCCGCCCCATTGCGTAACGAGATCGTTCTGTCGCATAAAGAACGGTCGGGCAGCATTCGGATAACCGATCGACCATCCCAACCAACACAGAACCTGTTCCGCCATGTGGTCATAACCTTCGGCACGTACTGCCACATCAGCCGGGAACGGCTCGGCCATCAGTTGTTCGCCCACCGCTTCGAGTCGACGACAAAAATCACGCCACGCTGTCAGTTCGACGCTTTCGTTCGCTGCCATAACTGTTGTTCCTTCAGGATCCGTGCGGACGTCGACTTGCGGCACGGATGTTGCTACGGACACAAATGCCGGTGATGTTCGATGAAAAGTCTGATGCGAGCCACAGCACGGTTTGCGCGACTTCTTCAGGCTGGCTCAATCGCTTGAGGTCGAGATCGGCAACGTGCGCCTCGACGCCACCCGGTTGCGTTGCGAGGTAGTTGAGCAGCGGTGCGGTTGCCGTCGGGCCGGGAGTCACCGCGTTCGCCCGAATTCCGTGACCGCCGTATTCCGTCGCCACCGTTTCCATCAGATTGATGACCCCCGCTTTGGCGGCCGCGTAACCACCGAGGTTGTAGTTGCCGCCGATACCCGCGCCTGAGGACATACTCACGATTGAGCCGCCGCCATTGGCGATCATGTGCGGGATCACCGCTCGAGTCGCGTAGAACACTGAATCGAGCGTCACCGATTGCTGGAAGCGCCAGTCTTCATCACTGAGTTCGCCGAGAAGGCCTGATCGAGAAACGCCAACGTTGTTGTAGAGCACGTCAACGCGGCCATACGCGTCGATGGCACCCTGCACCCACGAGTTAACGAATGTTGGATCGCTCATGTCGCCAGCGACACCTGCGACAACAGCGCCAGAAGCCGCGAGCTCGTCAACGACACGGTTGAGCTCAGCGGCTCGTAGATCGTTCAGCCACAACACGGCTCCGTGCTCTGCGAAGAGACGGGCGGAAGCCTCACCAATACCAGCGCCGCATCCGCTGATGAGCGCCACTTTTCCCTCAAGCATTCCTGACATGGACCGCTAGCATCGCCCACGCATCGGCTCCTGTCACGCAGGACGCCACCAATCTGGAGGAAACGTGACCGAGACCGGCCCCGCCCACACCCTGCCGCAACTGACTGCCCTTCACGAGGCCACTGCGCTCCTCACTAGCGAGGGCGCTCCGTTTGAGGTCGTTCAAGAAGACGTGCGCGGCGAGACCATGGGGGTTCTGCGAAATCGGGCACGCTCACTGCGCGAGATTCTCATCAACTCCTTTGAGTTCGGCGATCGCGAGTCGATGATTTTCAGCGATGGCCGCCGCGTGACCTTCTCTGGGTTCGAAAAGGACGTCGCTTCAGTTGCCGCCTGGCTGCAGCGTGAACACGGGATTGGCCACGGCGACCGTGTCGCCCTGTGCGGCGCGAATTCCTATGGCTGGATCGTTTCGTTCTGGGCCTGTCTCTCCATGGGCGCCATCACCGTCGCCATGAACGGCTGGTGGACCGAATCAGAGATGCAGCACGCGATCGATCTCACCGAACCCAAGTTGCTGTTGTTTGACGCAAAGCGCGCCGAGCGACTTTCGAGCGAGGTCTCAATCCCCTGCTTCGATCTCGACGAAGACCTCGAGACCATGCTGGCCTATGCCCCCGACGCATCGATTCCTGCGAATCACATCGATGAAGACGATGCCGCCATCCTCATCTTCACGAGTGGCACAACTGGTCGTCCAAAAGCAGCGGTGCTTTCACACCGAAGCGTCGTTCACTACACCACGCTGCAAAACTTCCTTGGCGCGCGCGGCATGGTCATGGCTGGTCGTGGACCATCGGAAGGTCCACCACCAATTCGCCTCGTGGTGTTCCCGTTGTTCCATGTTTCTGGTCTCGGAGCAACCGTCAATGGTCTTCACACCGGTTCAACCGGTGCTTGGTTCCTCACCCGATTCGAAGCTGACGATGTGATCGATTTCGTGATCGAAAACAAGGTGAACATCATCGGTGGCACCGGCACGCACATTCTCCGCCTCCTCGATAGCGAGCGTTGCTCAGAGATTCCCCAACAACAAATCATGTCTGTCGGCATGGGTGGCTCAGCAACCACTCCGGAAATCATGCGTCGCCTCGCTAATCGCTTTCCGCACCTCGACCACACCATGTCCACCGGTTACGGCTCGACCGAAACCGGTTCGCTCGTTTCGTTCGCTCCAAATTGGATGCTCGAGGCCTCACCGGAATGCATCGGCCCGGCAATTCCCACCTGCGAAGTGAAGATCACCGACGACGAGGGCAATGAGCTCCCCGAAGGTGGCGAAGGAAATATCTGCGTTCGTAGCCCGCTGCTCATGAATGAGTACTGGCGTCATCCGGCGGCAAATGCCGGGGCGTTCTTTCCCGGCCGCTGGTTCAATACCGGCGATTTCGGTCGCATCGAGGGTGGCTGCATCTATATCGCATCGCGCAAACGCGACCTCATCATCCGCGGTGGCGAAAACATCTATCCGTTTGAAATCGAAAACTGCATCGAGGAAATGGCCGGCGTTATCGAGACTGCAGTGATCGGCGTCGATCACGACATCCTCGGCCAAGAGGTCAAAGCAATCATCGTCATCGCTCCCGACACCAACATCACCGATCTCGATGTGCACGAGCACTGCAAGAAATCACTTTCGGCCTACAAAATTCCGGCCTATATCGAGCTTCGTTCCGAACGTCTTCCCCGAAATCCCAGCGGCAAAATCCTCAAACATGTTCTTGCCGATGGCAGCGAAGCTGGTTTCGTCGAGGAATAAGAGTTAGTTATCTCTTCCGTCGAGTTCGACAACCCATTTGCCGAGCGCGTCCCACAGGTCAGTTCGATTCTTCGAAATCGAGTGATTATGACCAGCCCCGGCGAGCACGAACGTCTCTACCGATGAGGCTGCAGTCAACAGCGCAACAACCTCCTTGATGTCGCCAGCGATGTCGTTCTCGCCTAGACCGATAAATACAGGAACTTCAATCGACGCCAAAGCGGCATTCGACGAACCTGGAACCATCGAAGCCAGACCACAAAGTGCCAGCAACGGACCCGAGGCAGAAGCAAGTAACTGGCGAGCAGCGGAAAGCGTTCCGGGATTCAACATGTCCGAACTCGTCGATGATCCTGGAACTAGTGCAGTCCCAAAACGCTCACGGACTAACTCAGCGAGAACAGGTTCAAGACGCTCATAGTTGTTCGCATACGACAACTCGGCGCGATTTAGGTACTCAGGAAGTCCCGCTCCCCCGAAACCCAAGAATGCCACCGCATCAAACGATCGGTGATGCCACTGCGCGTGAGCAACGATGAGCGCCCCCATGGAATGACCCAGACCAATGAATCGAGTCGGCTCGAACAGATCCATCGCATGGGCAACAAGTTCTGACATTGCACCATGGTCAACCTCGGCAACGACACGCGGGTTCAATATGTATGGATCTTCGGGCACCGAACTCTCGCCCACACCAGGGTGATCGACGACAGCAACCGCAATTCCAAAGTGGTCTGCCAAGTACCGCGCCATCGACCACTCTCCCGGCAAGCCCTCGGGAAGATCGAAATAGACACGATTCATTCCCCCACCGGGGAAGCAGACCAAAAGCGGGGCCGACTCAACCCCATCGGGTACGTACAGGTCGGCAGCGAGCATCTCGATACCCGCCGGACCCAATCCTCCGACATCGAGTTCCAGCCGTTCCCCCCGAGCCATAACTCAGCGTAGGCCGAGGTCTTCGCTCCAACACCTTGTTGGCTATTGCCAAAAGTGTTTTGGTCGCCCATGATGTCCACATGACCGGTGTTCTGGGGGGAATCCGGGTCATTGATCTCACTACAGGGATCGCTGGCCCCATGGCAACAATGCTGCTCGCCGATAACGGCGCGGACGTTGTCAAGGTCGAGCCGCCCGGTGGTGACCCCACCCGATTGACCGAATCAGGCGCGCGGGTGTGGGCCCGAGGCAAGCGCAGCATTGAGCTCGATGTGGACGATGCTGCGCAGCGCGATCAATTGCTCGCTCTCATTGATCGAGCCGATGTTCTGGTCGAGAACTTTGACCTTGGCGTCAGTGAGTCACTCGGCCTCGACTGGGAAACACTGAAAGAGCGCAATCCCCGACTCGTGATGTGTTCAATCACACCCTACGGACGGCACGTCGATTTCAAAGATCGTCCCGGGATCGATGCGCTTGTCGCGGCGCGCACTGGGCTGCATTGGGAACAACGAGGTCGAGTCGGAACAACAATCGGCCGGCTTTGCAACCTTCCCATTGAACTTGAGGACCTCGACATCCCTTCCGGTTGTTTCGACGGCCCCGATCGCGAAGGCCCCCTCTTTACGCAATCGCGTTGGCCGAGTCTTGGCGCCGCGTTCTTGGCCACCACCGGAATCAGCGCGGCATTGCGCGCACGACTGCACACCGGCCGCGGACAGTGGGTCGAGACCTCACTGTTACAAGGCGTTCTCGTCAGTACTGCTGGCGGGTGGCAACGTCCTGAGCATCCCGAAGCTGACGGCTACATGTGTTGGATCTTTGATCCGCGCGGCAGCAAGGGCCACTTTGAATGCGCCGACGGCAATTGGATTCAGAACTGGGTGCCGAATCCCTCGTTCGCTTTGGGTGTTTCGCAGGGCGACACCATCAATGTCGACGATCGCATCACCAAGCCCACCGACGATCCTTCTCGAATCGGTCCTGATTACAGCGAACTCGTGGTTCTCGCTCACTATCACCCGCAAATGAAAGAGGCCTACGCGAAGTATCCCGCGCAGGACTGGCTTGATGCCGCGGCGCAGGTTGGCATCCCGATGCAGCCAGCTCGGAGGCCTGAAGATGCGTTGAACGATCAGGCCCTCATCGATGAAGGGATCATTGTCACCGTCAATGACCCCGAAGTCGGGCCCATTCGCCATGTCGGTCTTGTTTACGGGATGACGAAGACGCCAGGAAAGGTGCAGGGACCAGCGCCAACCGTTGGCCAGCACACCGATGAACTTCTCGCCGAACTCAACATTCCGTTCGAACGGACACAAACTGGCACATCGAAAGCACTCAAGAGTCCACTCGAAGGAATTTTGGTGCTCGACCTCGGACTGGCCATTGCTGGACCATTCAGTACGCAGTTGCTTTCCGATCTCGGTGCGACCGTCATAAAGGTGAACACCGTCTATGACATGTTCTGGCATTCGACCCACATCGCCTTTACCGCCAACCGAGGCAAACAATCGATCTCCATCAATCTCAAAGACCAGCGCGGCCTTGCCGTTCTGCGCGAGTTGGTGAAGCGAGCCGATGTCGTGCAGCACAACATGCGGTACGAAGCCGCAGTTCGTCTTGGCATTGATTATGAATCACTCGTCGAGATCAAGCCCGATCTCATTTATTGCCATAGTTCCGGTTTCGACAAAAGCCGCGCCCACCTGCCGGGCAACGACCAGACCGGGGCATGCCTCGCCGGGGTTGAATACGAAGACGGCGGAATGGCCGACGGCGGCAAGCCCCTCTGGAGCCTCACGTCCTTTGGCGACACAGGCAACGGGTTCCTCGCTGCAATCGCAATCATTCAGGCGATCACTCACCGCGAGGTCACTGGTGAAGGCCAGTTCCTTTCCACCTCGATCCTTGCGGCGTGTCTTCTCAACTCGTCGTACGCGTGGGTCAACGCAACAAACGGCGAAGGCGTGGATCGCCCAAAGGTTGATGGCCTCATGTTCGGAACTGGCTCGCGCACACGTCTTTACGAAACAGCCGATCGCTGGCTGTGCCTTGCCGTGCAGAACGACGAACAGTGGTCGGCACTCGAAGCCATCAGCGGAATCACGCGGCTCACATCACTTACCGATGCAGATGCGATCACAGAACTGAGCGCAACCTTCCGCACCCGTACCGCAGCCGAATGGTTCGATGTACTCGACAGTGCTGCTATCCCCTGCGAAATCGAAGACGAAGACTTCTGCTTGCGCCTCTTCGACGACCCGCAGTTCCGTGACGCCGGGCTCGTCACCACAATGCAGCAGGCCCAGGTCGGGAGTTTCGACCACTTCGCCCATATGTGGACGTTTTCCGACACACCCACACGAATCGCCGGACCGCCACTGATTGTCGGTCACGACACCGTCGACATCATGACTGAACTCGGCATCAGCAAAACCGAGATCGACACTCTGATCGCTGACGGCGTCGTCCTTCAATCCACACTCCGACAGGAGCGCGCCTTATGACCGCCGTTCGTCCACCAATCTTTGACTTCGACGATGCGTTCTTCTGGGAAGGCGCCAAAGAACACAAACTTTTGATTCAACGATGTGGCGACTGCGACACCTTGCGCCATCCGCCCACCCCAATGTGTGCAATCTGCGGTTCAACCAACAACCAAACGACACAATCAGCAGGGAACGGCATCATCCTCACCTGGATAGTTTCGCAGCACCCCACAGAACCTGACGCAGAACCTCGCATCGTCATCCTCGTGCAGCTCGATGAAGGCACCCGAATCGTTTCCAACCTCATCGATGTTGCACCAACCCACGATCAGGTGCTGAACGATAAACGGGTCGAGGTGTGCTTCGTTGACTACGACGGAACCGTCCTGCCCCAGTTCCGTTTGGCAGAGGTGCAGCCATGAGTGAAACACGTGCAGTCATCGCTGGCATTGGTCACACCGAGTTCTCACAGAACTCGGGACGCTCAACATTGCAACTCGCCGCCGAAGCTTCACGCGACGCGATTCGCGATGCAGGTTTCTCCCCCGCCGAAGTCGATGGCACCGTCACATTCTCCATGGACACGAACGACGAACTCGCTCTTATCCGAACGATCGGCGTTCCCATGCTGCGATTCTGCGCTCGCACCCGAGGCGGTGGTGGTGGGGCAAGCGCAACCGTTCAACTTGCTGCAGCCGCCGTCGAAAGCGGTCAGGCCGATGCGGTGCTTGTCTACCGAGCATTCAACGAGCGTTCGGCCCATCGTTTCGGACAACCGGTGCAGGCCAACCCCGACCCGGCTTGGAATTGGGCGAGCCCCTTCAGCCTCAACACGCCAGCAAAGGTCTACTCACTCACCTTTCAGCGCTACATGCACGAGTTCGGCCTCACCAACGAAGACTTCGGCCGCTACACCGTCGTTGCTCGCGACTGGGCCTCGACCAACCCCAATGCGCAGTTCTACGAGCGGCCCATCACACTGCAGGACCATCAAGATTCGCGGTGGATAGTCGAACCAATCCTCCGAAAGCTCGACTGCTGTCTTGAATCCGACGGCGGTGTCGCGCTTCTCATCACCTCCGCCGAACGCGCCGCAGATCATGGCGCCGACGCGGTTCCGATTCTCGCCTCCTCAGCGATACAACTCGAAGGCGGACATGAGATGTTCGCCTACTACCACGAGGACCTTTGCGAATACCCCGAAGGCCGTGTACTCGGCCAACAGCTCTACAAACAGGCGGGCATTACGGCCGACGACATTGATGTCGCCATGATCTACGAGAACTTCAGCCCAATCGTGTTCCTTCAACTCGAAGCATTTGGCTTCTGCGGGCGCGGCGAGGCAAGCGACTTCATCAAAGATGGCCACATTGGGCGCGGCGGTTCGCTGCCCGTGAATACCAATGGAGGCCTCTTAGGCGAGGGCTATATCCACGGAATGAACAACATCGTCGAAGGCGTGCGTCAATTGCGGGGCACGTCAGCAAACCAAGTCTCCGGAGCTGAGCATGTTCTCGTTAGCGCCGGCCGTAGCGGCCTCATTCTGGGCCGCTGAGCGAAAGGAATACTGATGACCATCACCGAATCCAACATCGTCCTGAACCACACCGGCGAACGAATCATCTCCGCCGATTCGCATGTGGCGATTACGCAAGATCAGGTCAAGGCCAACCTTGATCCCAAGTTTCATCCCGACTACGACAAAGCCCAGCAAGCATTTGCTGCGCGCGTTGCCGCCAACATGAGTTCCGCCAAGGTCAATGCCGACGCGATGAAACGAAATCCGCATGCGGCGTTCTCTCGTCCCGGCTACCACACCGCCTCAGACCGACTCGCCGACATGGACGCTGACGGCGTCGACGTTGAAGTCATCTATTCCGAAGTAAGCGCCTTCCGCTATATCGGCGACATGGAGCGCGGCGCCGCCGAAGCTACACGCGCGTTTAACGACGTTCTGACCCAATTCGCGTCTGCCGATCCTCGGCGGCTTGTCGTCAGCTACCAGATCCCGATTCACGACATCGATGCAGCCGTTGCTGAGGTGCACCGGGTTACGGAATTGGGAGCAAAGTCTCTTCAGATTCCCGTCTTCCCAACCGAACTCGGACAACCTGACTACTTCGACGAACGCTATGAACCGCTTTGGGCGGCCGTTCAAGAAACAGGACTTCCGATGTGCTGCCACATCGGCATCAACACAAATCTCGATGAACTCACCCGTCGTGACCCAACTCCGCAGAAGGGCATCATGGTCACGATGACTGCTCTCTCCACCGCAGAAGCGTTGGGTATGTGGATCCTCACCGGGACGCTCGAAAAATTTCCCGATCTCAAACTGGTATTCGTTGAACCCGGTATTGGCTGGATTGCTCACTATCTCGATCTCATCGATGACATGGTCGTTCGCCAGGGGTACGTCTATGACAATCTCAGCGAACTCCCGAGTTTCTATTTCCGCCGCAACATGTGGACCACATTCGTCGACGAGCCGCGCTCGATCGAAGCACTGCGTTACGACGTCGGTGTCGACAACATCATGTGGTCCACCGACTTTCCTCATCCCGTAACAAGTTGGCCCGATTCCCAGGACCTTATTGAGCGGGCCTTCATAGGGGTTCCTCATGAGGAAAAGCGCAAAATTGTGTGCGACAACGCAGTCAAAGTCTGGAACCTGTGAACGCCACTACCTCCAACCGTTCAACGGGACAGTTCCTCGACCGCGACACACTCGTCGCTACCGCAGCGGACCTTGCCGACAAAATCGGATGGACGGAACTCACGCTGTCGAAAGTTGCTGAAGCGGTTGACCGGCACGTGAGTTCGCTCTACTCCCATGTCGACGGTCTCGATGCGCTACGGCGTGAGATCGCGGTCCTCGCGGTAACCGAGATTGGCGATGTTGTCTGGCGAGCAAGCGTGGGCCGCAGTGGGGCTGACGCGCTCACTGCGATTGCGGAGGCGGAGCGCGACTTCGCCCGACTGCACCCTGGGCGTATGGCTGCGCTGCGGGGGCATCTCGGAGCCGACGACGCAGAGTTCACAGAACGGGCCAAGCGCATTGCCCAGCCAATCCGAACGGTGCTCGCCTCGTTTGGATTGGACGAAAAGCAGGTTGCCATCGCCCACCGCGTCTTCAGCGCGACGGTTCGTGGCCTCATCGAACCAGGAACCCCCTTAGGGCGTGCCGATGACGACATCGCGCTTCAGGCCACGGTCACCCTCTTTGTCACCGCACTCGAGAGCGGCAACTGGCCAACGGTCGAGAAAAGCCCACCGCTAGGCGGGCGTGCCTGATCGAACCGTCGTTGTTGTTGTCGTTGAACCCGACGAGCCTGAAGCACCCGAACTCGAAGTGGTTCCATCGGGAAGCGACTGCGCTTGGCTAATGAGCGTCTGTGCTTCCTTAACCTTTGCCTGATAGCCAGCAAGATCACCATTCCGAAGCGCCGTGTCGGCATCGGTCAATGCCCTCGCCGCCTGATCGATCAACTGATCCTTCGTGGCATTTCCGGTGGACGGAATCGTGGTGGTCGTCGTGGGATCACTCGGCACTACTCCGCCGTTGTTGGACCCATTGTTCGTGGTGTCTTCCGGCGAGGCAATCCCCGACTCGAAGGTTTGCGGGTTGGCTCCAGGGAAGAGTGTTTGCAACGCTTCACGAAGCGTGGGCTTCATCACGACCTGTCCACCAAACACCGCGATGACCTGCTTGAGTTCAGGGATCGCCGTGTTGTTGTCTGATGACACATACAGCGGACGGATGTAGATGATCGAGTTGTTTACCGGGGTCAGCATCAAAGCGCCGAACTGGGTACGCGATCCCTGCTGGTTGAGCAGCGTCGTGTACTTGCTGACCTCTGGATCAGCAAGAATGTTGGCGTTGACGATTGCAGGGCCATCGATATTGAAACCAGAAGGCATTTCGTACACCGTCAACTTGCCGTACTGCGCAGGATCGCTATTTGCGACCATGAACGAAGTGAGCGTCTTTTTGGAGTCATCGTCGGAGAACGGAACAAACGGACGCAGCATCACAAAAGATTCGTTCTCCTCCCCCGGAAGTCGAATGAGCGAATACACAGGGCTAATGCGCGCTTCCTTTGTGCGCACAACAGTTGTGCCATTCACCGTTTGAGTAGAAGCAACAACCGCTGTTGAACCGTTCACCGTGGAACCTGGATCCTGAGCAACAGACCAACTCGATGACTTCTCGTAGAACGACTTCGCATCGCTGATGTGGTAGCGACCAAACATATTGGTCTGCACCCGGAAGAGGTCTTCGGGATAGCGCCAATGTGCTTTCAGTTCGGCAGGCATCTCGTCGACACCCGCAAACAATGCCGGGAAGGCTTTCTGGTAGGCGTTGACGATCGGATCTGAAGGATCCACGACGTAGAGCTTCACCGTGCCGTCGTAGGTGTCGACCACACCCTTGACCGAGTTGCGGACGTAATTGAAGCGATTGCCGCCAAGATCGCTGCCAGCTGGAAGTCCGCTTGAATCAGCACGCTGCGCGTTCGGATAACGATCAGTGGTTGTGTATCCGTCGAAGATGTAGACAACTCGTCCGTCTTGAATGACCGGATATGGATCGCTGTCGAACTGCATGAACGGAGCGACGGCTTCAACGCGCTGGCGAATATCGCGCTGATACACAATGCGGGAATCAGAGGTAAGGAAGTTCGAGACAACAAGGTTCCAGTCCGAGAACCTCAGACCGTACGCGGCCTTCTTGAAGAAGGAATCAAGCTTTACGCCGCCAGAGCCGGAGTACTCCGTGAACTTGGTTTGGCCGTCAGCTTCGATGAAATCGATTTCCTCGCGGGTTGCGTTGGTAATTGCATAGCCCGTCACGTTCTCGCCGTAATACAACTGCGGAGTTGAAACTTCAGTCGTCATTCGCGAGGTATCGGTGATCTGAGGAACATTCCTGATCAAGAAATCGGGACGACCTTGCGTGGTCGTTGCATTGGCCGGGGCAAGGGCCACGCCGTACCCGTGTGTGTAGGCCAAGTGCTGGCCTTCCCATGAACTCTGCGGAATCTGCCCAACATTGAGATCACGGGTACCGATGATCACCTGCGTATTGGCAATTTCACCGGAAGGGGTCTTGATCGGATAGCGATCAACATCAAGTTCGTTGAATCGAAGTTGTGAGTACTGGCTCTGCAGACGCTGGTAGGTCGGTTCAACGATCGTTGGATCAAGCAATCGGATATTGCGAATCGTTCCTGGGTTCTCATTGACGTTTTGCGTCGCAACCGATTTATCTTGGTTGTAAATAAAGGGTTTGGTGTCGACCTCACTGAGACCTAGAGCGGTTCGCGTCGCACTGATGTTGTGGTCGATGTATGGCGTCTCTCGAGTTGATTCCTCAGGTTCGACCACGAAGCGCTGGATAAATGCTGGATAGGCGACACCGGCAACCACCGAGATGAGCGCCCACAGCCCGACCGCAACAACTGGAAGCGTCCAGCCGCGTCGCCAAATGTTTGCGATGAAAAGTCCAAAAGACAAGATCGCGATGAAGAGCAAGAGGTAGATCGCAGGAAGTTGGGCTTTGACGTCGGTGTAGGTCGCGCCGTCAACCGTTCCGCGAGTTGAGTAGGTCAGCGCAAAGCGCTGCAACCAATAATCAGCGGCCTTCACTAATGCCAGCAAACCAAGCAACACAGAAATATGCGCCTTGACCTGAGGAGTGACTCGCTCCCCTGTGGCCTGCAGTCGGATACCGCCATTGAGGTAATGCGCGACGACAGCCACGATTAGCAGAATGATTCCGGCTGCGAACAGCCAATTCACTACCGATGAGTAGAACGGAAGCTTGAAGACGTAGAACCCAACATCGGTCTGAAACGTTTGATCGTTCACGCCGAAGCTTCCGCCATTACGGAAAAGAATCCACTGGTTCCAGTCGCCCGACATTCCCAATCCGGCAAAAAGCGCAAGAACAAACGAAACGACCACGCGAACGGTCTTGGTGCGACGGCCAATCGTTTCGTGATAGCGCTCAAGTAAATCGTCTTCTGGTCCAGTCGGGCGAACCTTCGGACCAATACGGTCAGCAATTACCAAGTTGATGAGCACCATCACAAAGAATGCTGCGGTGAAAATTGCTCCGAGAGCGATCTTCGCTCCGAGCACCCCGGTAAAAACTGAACTGAGACCCAACGAGTCGAACCACATCCAGTCGGTCCAGAAGCCGGCGAGGCCGCGTAACGACATGAACAGAACAAAGACCACCGCCGCGGTCACGATGAGAGCAAGGCGACCTCGCGAAATACGGCGACGCTGGGGCATGTCATTTGGGGTTCGCATGGACCCCCAGCCTACGGGCGTTCTGGGCCTATTCCGGGTCGCGCCGTTTAGGAGACAGGAAGTACGGCGCAGTGGCAACCAGGGTGCAACGGGGGCACCTTGTGACCTGTGGGGAAGGCCCCACCACGATCAATTGGTCCGCCGAGAGCATTGTCTTCGCAGTCAGGCGAGGGGCCATCGCCTGCCGCAACAACCCAGCGCACCTTGGAGTTCTTGGGCAATCGGTCGAGAACGCCCCGATTCGCCGCTGCGAGCACCGCAAAGGTGACGGCGTCATCAACCCGTTGGCCCTTCCACTCACGGAAGGTCGACCGGATTCGCTGGGCAAGATCGTCGCGATCACCCGCAGATTCCGACACAGCTCGTTCGAGCCGATCACGCAGTGGGCCGACGATCGCACTCGCCAGATCGGCAGCGAGGTCACCGACCGATGCACGGGCAGAACTGCGGCCCTTGACCGGGGCGATTGCCGCACCGGCCTCGGTGGCATCAGCGAGCGCGGGAAGAGCGATGTCTTCATAGCGCTCCAACTGAGACTCAGGAGTCGGAAGAAAAGCGATTGCTGTCAGATTGCCCTTAATCGACCGCAACGTAGAGAGAAGTTCGTTCTGCTCGTCGGATAACTCGCGCTTGATGCGACGAGCCAGTGAACTTTCGATTGACGAAACAGCTGCGTCGCGCGCTGCGATGAAGACTTGGTCGGCATCGGCAGACGAGTCGGGAGCAATGACTTCTGTCGCTTCTGGTACGACGACCTCGACGACTTCCTCAATGATTTCAGGTTCGGGGTCAGCAATTGTGTCGGGAACATCGCCCGAAGTCGCAACCTCGTCTTCACCTTCTTGACGAAGCCGAGCAAAGACATCGGCGGCCTTGCCACTCGATGTGCGCACGACACGGACCGATGACGAATGACGACCTTCGCGCGGATCTTCCGGAACAACCGCTGTTTCGGTTGGAGGCTCAGGTGCATCTTCGACAACCACTGCTGCTTCAACAATTTCCTCGACGACCGCTTCTTCCACTGGAGGAACAACCGTGAGCTTGGGGGCCGATGGACGCGCTTCGGCCGGCGTTTCAACGTTTCGCGCCTGCGAAGCAAGGAAGACGTCGATGGTTGGTTCGTCGAGTTCTTCAGCCGAAACAATCGGAGTGATTGTCGCCTCGAGCTCGGAGTCGACGCTTTGCAATGAGGCAACTTCGGCGGAGAGTCGGCCTTCGGGAAGAGCGACGTGAAGTTCCTCAGTGGCGACAGCAAGAGTTTCACGAACGATGTCGTAGGCAGCAGAGAGACGATCGCGTCCGGCCTGCAATTGTTCGATCTGTTGACGAAGTGCCTGACGGCGGTTTGCGAGATCGTCGAGCATGCGCTGGCGAACTTCCTTCGCCTCCTGCACCATCTCGCGACCCTGCTGTTTGCTCGCTTCGATGATCGAAGCGGCTTCAGCTTCGGCATTCGCACGCTGGGTTTCGGCGTACTCCCGAATTTGTGCAGTTGCTTGCTCGGCTTCTTGGGTGCGCCGAGCTACAAGAGTTTCAGCGTCTTCTCGTAGACGTACGGATTCTTCACGCGCCTCACGGAGGAGTCGCGCCACGTTTTCCTCGGCCTTTGCACGAATCTCGGCTGCAGCTGACTGAGCGGCATCAAGAACCCGCGTCGTTTCCTCGCCCAGCAATTTCGTGAGGTTCGAAGGGTCGATCGGATCGTGTTCGGCGCTTTGGCGGCGCGCCTGGTCGAGCTGTCGCTCGAGTTCGGAAACACGAGTTTGTGAGGTCTTCAACTGATTCGAGACCTGAAGGAGGTAACGCTGGACCTCAACGGGGTCAACGCCCTTCTTTACGGTCGCGAAGGTTTTATCGAGGATGCGGTCGGGATCGATCGGCCCGGACGAGTCGGTTGCCATCGCTGTCAAGGCTACCGACGAAACGTCGACATTCCGGTGATACCAAGGGGTCAGTTGGCGGCGAGAGCGCTGCCGACGGCCGGAAGCACCAGGTTGCCGCCACCAACTGTCGTGAGAACTTCAAGAGCTTGGGTCAATGACTCAACTGGCTCAACGCGTAGATCACCCGCGTACTTGCGGGCCTCATCGATCTCACTTGCAGGAACCAACATCAAATCGACACCAGCCCGACGCGAGGCCATCACTTTTTGGTGGATTCCGCCGATTGGCCCCACCGAGCCATCGAGGGTGATCGTCCCGGTCACTGAAACGTTGAGTCCGCCAGTGAGACTTTCAGGAGTCATGACATCAAGAATCCCCAGGGTAAAGGCCAATCCCGCCGACGGGCCGCCCACCCGACCGGAATCAATCGTTACCTCAACCGGAAAAGTGAATGAGAGATCGCGGGTAAAAGTCGAGACCCCGAGAAATCCCTTTGTCGCGTCCCCTTCGCGGGCGCCAAGGACTACCTGTACCTCGCGAGGCGGAAGAGCGCCTTCCAGTTTCGAATCAAAAGGTTCGACACCCAATGTGATCGTCGCCCCCGGAGTTGTCGCGCTGATCACGTTGATCAATTGCTGGCTAAACGAAATCTGTTGACCGTTGGCACGAACAATGACATCTCCCGGAACAAGCATGTTGGCCGATGGTCCGCTTTCGACTACTGATGCAACGACTGCGCCGGTACCGGTCGATTCGACGGGATAACCGAGCCGAGTGAGTGCCTGGTACTGCGCAGCATCTTTGGATTCCGTCATCAACCGCAAATTCAGATCACGATTCTGATCAGGCGATTGTTTACCGAGAATGTCTTCCCTCGAAGCGAGATCAAGATCGGGATTTACCCATGCAGCTAGCGCTTCAAATGGTGTCGCCTGTCGAAGCGACACTGTGAGGAAATCAACTTCTCCCCCATTCACATACGTCTGCGCTCCGCTCACCGAAATAAGACTCTCGGTCGGTCGCGAAGAGCCCGGAGACATCACGTAATACGGGAGTCGAAGAACTAACCCCAGCGTGATGATGAGTACGGCGAACAAGAAACCAAGCGACGTGAGCCAACGTCGGCGTCGACTCCAATGCGGCGATTCCTCACCCGCAGTCGCAGGAGCGGGCACAGGTTCTTCTTCGTTGAGCTCGACCACGTTGCTCCACAGACAAAACGCGATGGATTCGGCCCATCGACCGTGTCAGCCTGCCATGTCCGAGACCATGAACCGGCGCACCCGCCGACAGAGTGCGAGGATGTCCCTTGTGACTGCGAGCAATCAATGGCAACCGATCTATGGAGATGACATCGGCCCTACCACCTCGGAGCGCATCCGATCTGGGGTCGGCCTTGGCGTGGTCCTCGTCATTCTCGGCACCGCTCTCGCTGCCGGGCTCGCGCTTTCGGTCGTCGTACTCTTCGGGCTCTTCGGCGCCTCGATCGGCTGAGCATGCCTGGCCGTCAACTCGATGACACCGTCGCTCGCCGACGCGATGCTGCGCTCGCGGGACATACGGGCGATGAAAACACCGCCCGATCCTTCCTAAGCGACGACGACGCGAATGTTCGTGCCACCGCTCTTGGTGCGCTCAACCGCCTCGGCGCACTAACAGAGGACGAACTCATTCGGGCCACCGCTGATGCCGACCCAATCATGCGTCGTCGGGCATGCACCGAATCAACCTCATGGAACGGCAGCGTCGGTGAACCGATCACCCCCGACGCAGCGGCCGCTATCGCTGCACTTCTTTCCGATAGCGATGACTCCGTGGTGGAAATTGCCGCATGGGCGTGTGGAGAGCGTCCACCTGCAACGAGCGCAACTATTGAACGACTGTGCGAGATTGCAACCCGTCACGACGACGCGCTGTGTCGTGAATCTGCAGTTGCAGCGCTCGGTGCTCTCGGCGATCCCGCGGGACTTGCCGCGATTCTCGCCGCAACCGAGGACAAAGCAACGGTTCGCCGGCGCGCCGTTATCGCCCTAGCCCCATTTGATGGCCCCGAAGTCGACGCCGCTCTTGAACGGGCAACAAACGATCGAGATTGGCAGGTCCGGCAAGCTGCCGAAGACCTCAGTCCATGAACATGACCTTGAGTGCATCGAAGGATTCGACGCAATGGCCTGCCCCGAGAACAACTGATTCGAGTGGCGCTTCGACGAGGTGAACCGGAACCTCGGTTTCGGATTCAATCCGGAGATCGAGGCCGCGCAACATCCCACCGCCACCAACCAAATAGATGCCTTGTTCGATGAGGTCTTGAGCCAACTCAGGCGGAGCTTGACCCAAACATGCGATGACCGCATCGACCATTGCCGACACAGGTTCGTCGATTGCTTCGCGAACCTCTTCGGCAGTGAGAACAACGGTCTTGGGGAGACCGCTCATTAGTTCCCGACCGCGAACCTCGGCGGCAAACTCATTTTCTGTTGGCCACGCTGAACCGATCGTGACTTTGATTTCTTCTGCGGTGCGTTCGCCCACAGCGATGCCGTATTCACGCCGGATGTAGGTCTGGATAGCAGCATCGATATCGAAACTTCCGACACGCACCGCTTCGAGCGCAACTACCCCACCAAGTGAGATGAGCGCGACTTCAGAGGTTCCGCCTCCGATGTCGATCACCATGTTGCCGAGCGGTTCGTTAATGGGAAGACCTGAACCGATGGCCGCTGCCATGGGTTGCTCAATGAGGTGCGCTTCTGCTGCACCAGCACGACGAGCAGCTTCGGTAACCGCGCGCTGTTCGACAGCGGTAATTGCAGAAGGAACACAAATGACAACACGCGGGCGATTGAATCGGTTGACGCCAACACGCTGGAGAAGGAGACGGATCATGCGCTGGGTAACTTCGAAGTCGGTGATTGCACCTTTTCGAAGTGGGCGGACCGCAACGATGTAGCTCGGCGTGCGCCCAATCATTTGCCACGCTTCGTGACCCATGGCAAGTACGTCTTGAGTGCGACTATTCAGCGCAATTACTGAAGGCTCATTGAGGACAATGCCCTCGCCGCGAACGTAGACGAGTGTGTTTGCGGTTCCGAGGTCAATCGCAATATCGCGTGCCATATCAACGACCACCCAATCGACGCTTTTCCGCGTCTTGCACGCCGCGTACTGGGCGTGGCGGAGTTGAGGGAACAGGCGGAGTGCTTAAGGCATCCATTTCGCGTTGAAAGTCGTCAACGCTTGCCATGAAGTGCGTGGGCTTGCGATGACGGATCCACACAATGAGCGAACCAATGGCAGCCACAACAACTGCCAGAAGAAGAAAAGCAACGCCACTCATGCGAGAACTCCGCGATCGTCTACGTCGGCGATGTGCTGTGCGGCGCGCGCCCATTGCGAACCACCTTCGAAGAATTCCTTCTTCCAGATCGGTACTGATTCTTTCAGCGTGTCGATGGCGAATTCGCAGGCATCGAATGCGGCGCCGCGATGAGGTGCCGATACCGCAACAACAACTGATGACTCGCTCAGGAGCACTCGCCCTTCGCGATGCCAGATGGCGATTCGCCCTAACTCGGGCCAACGCTGACGAGCTTGATCAGCAATGGCTCCAAGGCGAGGCTCAACCTGTTCGGCCCACGCCTCGTAATCGATATGAGTGACGCCAGTCGAGCCATCGGCATGGTCTCGGACCAAACCGCTGAAAACCACCACAGCGCCACAGCCTGGGAGTGCAACCCAATCGGCTGCGAGCCCGACCTCGAGCGATTGGTCGGTAAGCGCGACCCAATCGTCGGTGGTGGGTGGTTGAAGAGTCACGGCTACCCATCGTAGTAGGGGCCGCGGCTAACTCTGCGGGGCCCACCGCTACATTCGCCCCCATGCCGTTCCTCGATGACCCGGATGACGATGCCGGGTTCGTCCCCCCACTCCCCCAAGACGACCGATTATGGCGTCACCCATCGGAGATGGCGGGCCCAAACCCGATTTCGTCTCGAGCGAAACGCCGATATTCGTCACGGACGGGATTCTTCGCAGTGGTCGCAATCGGTCTCATTGCGACCACGACCGGTATCGCTGCATTTGGCATTCTCGGCTCATCCAACCGTGCTCCCCAAGAAACCGAGTTCGCCGTCGGGCCTGCAGCCGAGGCACTCCCCGAAACCGCGCTGTCCTCTGTTGCACCCGCGATTGTTCAGATCAAGGTTGACCGTGCGTCCAGCTCGTTCGTTGTGACCGGGCTCATCATCCGTTCCGATGGTCATGTGGTCACTGCCTCCGACCCACTCGAAGGCGCGCGTTCACTCACCGTCACCACTGCCGACGGACGTGCATTTAACGCAACCATCGTCGGCACCGACCCAGCCGACGATCTCGCAGTCATTGATATTGAAGGTTCAGGGCTACCCACTCCTTCATTTGGCGACATCAATTCTGTTGCGCGAGGAGACATGGTCTTCGTTATCGGCCGCACCCCCAGCGATAACCGGTCGTGGGTTGCATCCGCGATCTTTCAATCAGTCGGGGTACGTCTCGACACAACGGATGGATCCACGTTGCACGACATGATCGGTTCCGCTCTCGATGTTCAACCTCCAACTGATTCCGCAGTCCTGTGCACAAAGGCAGGCGAAGTGATCGGCTTGTTGACATCTCGCGCAGCGGGAGCGACTCAATCGGCAGCTCTTGCGGCTGTTCCATCAACGCTCGCTCTGCCCAGCGCTACCAATTCCTTCGCACACTCGGTTGCATGGACGCGTCACGTCGTCGACGACATCATCGAAACTGGTTCTGTTCATCACGGATGGCTTGGCGTCATGACAACTGATGCTCCCGAGGGCGGCGCAGCCATCGAATCGGTTACGCGCAATGGTCCTGCAGATCGAGCCGGCCTTATCGCCGGCGATCGCATTACCTCGTTAGGTGAGGCGAATCTGGCGACGAGTTCGGCCCTTGTCGTCGCGCTCCGAGACCACGCTGCCAACGACACCGTCACGATCGGCTATGTCCGCAACGGTGTCGCAGCTAAGACGTTCGCCAAACTCATCGATCGGAGTTGAGTTGGCGGCGGATGAAAAAGACCGCCCCAATCACAACGCCAAACACCACCGCGGCCGCACCGCCCAGCGCTAATTGCTGACGATGGCGCGGAGTGACCCGAGCCCAAATGCCGCCACTGTCGGCGTCAACGTAGGCCTCCTCATTTCGAAACGTGGGTTCCCACCCCAAGGATCGAATGCGATCGTTGGCAACAACCCATGGTCCCGAACCAGCCAAGAGGGCGTCGGGATCGCCGGGGGCAACGCCGAAGTACTTGCCGATTCGAGCCAACACGTAGGCGAAAGGCTTGTACACACGAACTCGTGCAGTGGGCCCCTTGAGCGCGCGAACTTCATCCACCGTGAGCCAACCATCGGGCGCGACGTTCACTGGTCCATCAACTCGTGAACGGCAAACGGTGACAAGAGCAGTCGTGAGGTCATCAAGGTGCACAAACTGCACCGGGGCGACCACACCACTTATTTGAAGACCGGCCGTTGCCCAAGGTGAACGCGCCAACCACTTTTCGTTTTCCGGACCAACAACGATGCAAGGGCGAACGAGCGCGCAGGTGGCTCCGCGCGACCTCGACCACGTGGCACACAGTCGTTCGAGTTCAGCACGCTCAACAGCTGCCTCAATCGAGGCATTCGGACGAACCGGCGCGTTCTCCGTGAGCGGAATCGGATTGTCAGTTCGAGCTCCATAGACGAGCGCTGACGACAGAACAACGAGCGTCGTCACTGCCCCAACTCGGGTAAGCGACGCAAGGAAAGATCGCGTTGCAACCACATCGATGTCGGCACCACCGGTTCCATCAATGTCGAGCCCCGAACGTGGGCCAGTCAGGAAAACTCGTGTCGCTCCAGCAACAAG
This sequence comes from Actinomycetota bacterium, assembly GCA_009703275.1. GTDB lineage: Bacteria > Actinomycetota > Acidimicrobiia > Acidimicrobiales > Acidimicrobilacustridaceae > Acidimicrobilacustris. The sequence goes on along the minus strand of WLGJ01000002.1, from coordinate 290 downwards.
TGACGCCAATCGAGAATCGTCGAGAGCAAACGGGGCGATGAGGAGTTCAGGACCTTCAGCGTCTCCAGCGAGGCGTCGGGTGCTCGGTTGGGCCCCAATGGCAACGACACGTTCAACGCCAGGTTCCGCGAGCGCGGCAGCAACCACTCTTCGCCCGATCGGTAGATCGGCTCCGGTGACCACCACGATTTCTCCCACACCGCAATCATGGCGCGTCTGACGTCACCATCATCGGGCCGGCCCCCGAAGCGTCATGCCCCTCGGCGGGGCCTAGCCTGAGGTCGTGGACG
>WLGJ01000199.1 GCA_009703275.1 Actinomycetota bacterium | reverse complement strand
GAGACAAGTACTGCCCACGGATCACGAGTCTGTCGCCACGGCAGATCGTCACGACGACCAGCCGACCAAGCGAGTACCGCCTCGACGTCAGGCGATCGCAGCACGAATCAGTCTTCTGAGAAAACGTCTTCGCCGTAGGGAAGGCCACGAGTCGGAGCAAATTCGCGCTTCCACACCATGACGCGGCGGCGGAACTCGCACACCTCTTCCGAACGCTGGTTGATCCCCTTGGTCTCGACGGTCACGATGCCGCGCTTGCCATCGGAAGTTTCCTTCTTCGCTAGCACCTTCGTGACGGCGTAGATCGTGTCGCCGTGAAACGTGGGCTTGGCGTGCTTAAGGGATTCAACTTCGAGATTGGCGATTGCCGCGCCGCTCACATCTGGAACGCTCATACCCAGAACGAGTGAGTACACGAGGTTGCCCACCACAAGGGCCTGACCCATCGGAGATTCATTCTCGGCAAACCAATTGTTGGTGTGCGTTGGGTGGTGATTCATGGTGATCATGCAGAAGAGGTGATCGTCAGCCTCGGTGATCGTCTTCCCTGGCCAGTGGCGATACACATCGTCGACCTCGAAGTCTTCGAAGTGGCGTCCAAACGGGCGGTCATAAACAGTCACGGCATTTCTCCTCTACAGACGACGCCGATGAGCCTAGGAGTTTCCGCTACTAGATTCGACCCAAACACAGGGGGAACCATGACTGATCTTCTGATCACAGGCGGAACAATCGTCGACGGAACTGGAGCGGCTGCGTACAAGGCCGATGTGCGTGTTCGAAACGGCGTCATCACCGAGATTGGTTCAGACCTCATCGCCGATGGCGAAACTGTGCTCGATGCCAGCGGTTCCTACGTTGCCCCCGGCATCATCGACACGCACACCCACCTCGAGGGTGCGATGTGGTGGAACCCCGAGCTCGACCCGCTTCCCGCCTACGGCAACACGTCGATGGTGTTCGGCAATTGCGGAAATTCCATCGCTCCACTTAAGGGCGATCAGCGTGACGAAATCGTCGACCTGCTGTGTTTCCTTGAAGATCTTCCCCGCAAAGCTTTCGAACAAGAGGTCCCGTGGTCGTGGCAGTCATGGCCCGAGTACATGGATGCACTTCGCACCCAACCAACGTCGGTCCACGTCGCTGGCTACCTCGGCCACCTCGCACTGCGTACCTGGGTCATGGGACCCGACGCCTGGACGCGCGCAGCTACCGCGGAAGAAATCGCGGAGATGTGCGCAGTACTTGACGAAGGACTTGCCGCCGGAGCACTCGGGCTCAGCATCAATCACTTTGATCGCGACCGAGCCCTTCGTCTCGTTCCTGGCTACTTCGCCGACGATGCCGAGTACCTCGCTCTGTTCCGTGTCGTCGCCGCCCACAAGCCGGCAACCGTGCAGATGATCACGCGCTTCAACGACCCCGAACTGTCGATCGCCGACGCTGAACGATTTGGCGAGCTCGTGCGCGAAAGCGGTGTGCGCGCGCAGTACACCGGCATCCCCTTCAACGAGCGCGACAACGACCGTCGCGACGAGTGGTGGGCGCTCCACAATCGCTTGCAGTCGGCGGGTGCCGATATGTGGCCCATGGTCAACTGCAAGCCGCTTGCACCGTTCTTTGGATTCGAAAGTTCACTGGTTTTCCAACGCGTTCCCGCATGGAACGAGGCCATCAACGGACCAACCGAGCTCAAGTTGTCCACGCTTGCCGATCCCGCATGGCGCGATCGGGCCCGCACTGACTGGGACAACCGCACACGTTCGAGCCTTTCGCGTATCGATCGACCCGCCGAAATGATCCTCACCATTTCCGAAACCGGTGCTGGCCCGCTTGGCATTTCACTCCAAGACCTTTCCGATCAAACGGGTCTGCATATTTCTGATGCACTCGCCGACTGGGTCATTGCGAATGGGCTCGCTTCACAAATGATGGGCATTCCCGAACGCCTCAGCGAAGCCGATGTGGTGAAAGCGCTCCGCGACCCGCACATGGTTTTCAACATCAATGACAGCGGTGCGCACTTGCAGTTGTTTTCCGCCGCTGGCGAGCACCTCTACATGCTCACTCATTACGTTCGCGATGCCGGCCTCATCACGATCGAAGAAGGCGTTCACGCCCTCACCGGACGAACTGCAGGATTCTTCGGCCTCTCCGATCGCGGCGTGATCGCCGAGGGCAAGATTGCCGACATCGTCGTGTTCCGCCTCGACGAGCTTGAGTTGCGCCCTGAGGAACGGGCCTACGACGTTCCCCATGGCACGTGGCGATTCACGCGAGCTCCTGCCGGCTTCCGGGCAACCATCGCGGCCGGTGTTCCGACATGGATCGACGGCGCCAGCACGGGTGCTCGACCCGGTCAGGTACTTCAGCCAATTCCTTCCTGAGCTTGATGAGATGGCCAAGGTGACCGATGGGTAACCTTCGGCCTATGACTGCTCCGGATCTCACCACTGCCGCATCCGTCATCGACCTCGCCCACGGGGTGGTCGACGCCGGTATCCGCCACATTGCCGCCAATGGCGGGCCCGATGTGAACCAGGTCGTGGCCTACGACATCGCCCACGCAGCGTCAGCGGTTGAAACCGGCCGGGCCATGCTCGTTTACGGAACTAAGGGCGAACTCGAAGCCAAGATCGCGTGCGCATTCATTGCCGATGCCGTTGGCGAGCTCATTCCCAAATTGTTCGGACGTGAAGCCGACTGGAACATCACGCCGGGAGCGCTCGACGGAACCCGCGAGTTTGTTTCAACGTTCCGCGCTCCGGAATTCCTCGCTTCGCTCGCCGACACCCCCGGACCTCGCCATCTCGACAGCGACTTCGAACTGGTGCAGGACACCTTCCGCCGATTCGCGAACGAAAAGATCGGTCCAGTTGCCGAGCACATTCATCGCGAGAACTCCGACATTCCCGAAGACCTCATTCAAGGCCTCGCTGAACTCGGTGGGTTCGGACTTTCGGTGCCAGTCGAATACGACGGGTATAGCGAAGGTGGCGAGAGCGAGTACATGGGCATGGTCGTGGCCACGGAAGAACTCGCAAAGGTGTCACTCGGTGCCGGCGGTTCACTCATTACCCGCCCGGAAATCCTCACTCGTGCCCTTTTGGCCGGTGGAACCGAAGCGCAACGGCGCGAATGGCTTCCCAAGTTGGCCTCAGCCGAAGTGATGGCGGCTGTAGCCGTGACCGAACCCGATTACGGATCCGACGTTGCCGGTGTGAAGGCCACCGCCACACCCACCGACGGCGGTTGGCTCATCAACGGCGTAAAGACATGGTGCACGTTTGGCGCTCGTGCTGATGCTCTGATGCTTCTCGCTCGCACCAACACCGACAAGTCACTCACGCACAAAGCACTCACGATGTTTGTG
>WLGJ01000198.1 GCA_009703275.1 Actinomycetota bacterium | reverse complement strand
GAGGATCGGCGCAATGACTCGCTGACGCCCAGTTTCAAGTCCACGCCCGACCACTCCGAGGAAAACAATCGCAAAACTCAACGAAATCGAGAATGCGAATTCCCCAGCGAGCGTGGATGGAATGTTCCCCCCATAGATCGAAAACGAACGATCAAAGAGAAACGCGGTGGCTCCGACTGCGAGAAGTGGCGAAACCGGAAAAGGAAGGCGAGTGAGACGACCAAATGCCCAACATGCGATCGGCAGAGTGAGCAGTCCACTGACCGCAACGAGTTTGAACGCGAGGCCGTAAGGAAGGATGAAACTCAAAAGCGCTATCGCCAGCGACGGCAGCACCATGTAGAAGTGGTACGCAGGAAAACCCGCATACCAATCCTGAGTCCATCCCGTAACGCGGAACGATGGAAGCAAGTGATCGCGCATGTAGGCCGGGCCCCACACGTGCGCACCCATATCGCCACCAGCCGGAGTGGACGAAGACAAGATGTCTGATGGGCTCAATTGCGCGAACGTAAACAACACGCACCCAGCAACGATCGCAAGCGACACCCAAGATTCGGGGCCCCACCGTCCTAACGATTGAATGCCACGGCCCACTGCTTGCAACGCCTGGACAGGGCGACTCGGCGGATCGATCGCTCGGCCGAGGCTGGCCACGACAGGATCGTTGAGATCTGCCTCGGCGAGTGGCTGCACTTGTCGCGTGGAGAGGTCGTCCTCAGTCATGACCAGACCATGGTGCCATTTGCATCACTGAATCGGCCATCAGGCGCTTCACGTCAGACCGAATTGAAAGAGAAGTCCAGCGGCGGCCACAACGTTGAACCCCACGTGGGCCCAAATTGCAGGTCCGATTCGTCCGGTGCGCCATGCCATGAAGCCAAGAATGACGCCGAACACCAACAGCGCTGGGAACTGCAACGGCTGAAGGTGCGTGGAGGCAAAGAAGGCAGCTGCCGCAAGGATCGCTGCCCATGGGCCGAGGCGGCGCCCGAAGATTCGCTGGGCCATCCCTCGGAAATAGATCTCTTCCGCAACCGGCGCGCCAATCCCAACGATCAGGAAGACAAGCACAATCGACAGAGGGTCGCTGGCGCGATCGGTGAGCTCTCGTGCTGCAGCCGACACATCATTCACGCCAAGCAACGGTCGAAGCAGGAAGTACACGACCGGCACGAGAATCAACTGGCATGCCACACCAATCGCCAGCCCAACCGGCACATCAATTGGCTTCATTCGAAGGCCAAGGTCTGCAACGACGCCCTTGCCCTTTTTAATAGCGAACCAAATTGGCGCCGCACCAAGACCAAGCCACAACGGGATCTGCATGAGCGCGGTGAGCCATAACGGCGGCGGCACTGAAATCGCGAGCATCTCGCCGCCAGCAAATTGACTACTTGCCTGTCCGACAGCAGCGCCGATGCCTGCGGGCGCCGTGAAGTCGTAGCTGGTCTGCGACTGAACCAATCCGAAGACAACAGAGGAAACAAGTTGAGCGCCGATGAAAACCAAGATCAGGGCGCCGCCGCCGTAGGCGTACTTCTTTTTCGACGAAGTTGTCGCGGTTGCCTCTGCCGATGTCTCTCCGGCTTCGGTCAACGATTTCGAGGGAACCTCAGGCGCTGGGGTTTGTCCGCGACCCAAGAAGCGGCGAGAGCGATTCGGTGGATTCGATGCAACGGGAACGCGCCCCTTGGGAGTTCGCGTGCCTCCGGCCGGCCCATTCGTGCGTGACGAAGGAGCAGGCTTCTTCGACTCGAATGCGTTGTCTGAGTTCTTTCCCGACTTGGCCACGGCGGCGAGGCTATCGGCCAACGGTCCACGAGTTGAACGGTGCCCAGCGATAGCGTGAGGCGATGAAACGTGCGTGCGCTCGACCGGGATGCAGCTCTCCGGCCACGGCCACGTTTGAGTACAACTACGGCGATCAAATGGTGATCCTTGACGTCCTTGCTGACGAAGCCCACCCCGCCAATTACGACGTTTGCCGCCGTCATGCCGATTCAATGACCGTGCCAAAGGGTTGGACTCTCGTCGACCGCCGTCGTGGCCCCGCGTCGCTCGCTGGACATCTCACTGCCCCCTGAGCGAACCATTCCAACGGCCTCGTCGGGGGCGATCGGGATTTTCTCATACGGCCTCTAGGCTGCCGCCTATGAGTCCCGAAACTCCTCCCCCTCCCTCAGGTTCTGGCGAAGGCCGCAGCAGCGGTCGATTCGGTGGCGACGGAGGTTGGCCTCGCTGGACAATTCTCGTTCTCCTCGCGGTCGTCGTCGGCGCTATCGGCCTGCAGTTCGTCGCGTCATCAACACCAAGCACTCAGATTTCCTATGGCGAGTTCATCGAAGATCTCAATAGTGGCCAAGTCAAAGAAGCCACTTTCGATAACGCCAACGGAAATATTTCCGGAACTCTCAATGACGGATCGAAGTTCTCTACCACTGGTCCGGTGAAGCCAACTGATGCAGATCAGGCCCTCTTCACTGAAAAGGGAGTCAAGTACTCCTCGCCAACCGAAAGCATTTGGGGCACCCTGATCCCACTGCTGCTCCCTGTCCTTCTGCTCATTGGTTTCTTCATGTGGATGCAACGACGTGCGTCCGGGCAGATGGGCGGAATCATGTCCATTGGCAAGAGCAAGGCCAAGACGTACTCCTCGGAACGCCCGGCAACCACTTTCGCCGACGTCGCCGGATATGAAGGCGTCAAGCAGGACGTCACCGAAGTCATCGATTTCCTAAAACACCCTGAACGATTTGCGGAAATCGGGGCAAGAATTCCCAAGGGAATTCTTCTGGTTGGACCTCCCGGAACCGGCAAAACGCTGATTGCTCGCGCTGTCGCAGGCGAAGCCGGAGTTCCCTTCCTTTCCGTCACCGGTTCAGACTTCATGGAGATGTTCGTTGGCGTTGGCGCAAGCCGCGTGCGCGACCTCTTCGCCAGCGCCAGGAAGATGGGAAGAGCCATCATCTTCATCGATGAGATCGATTCGATTGGCCGCAAGCGCGGTGCCGGCCTCGGCGGTGGCCACGATGAGCGCGAGCAAACGCTCAACCAGATGCTCGCCGAGATGGACGGCTTCGAAGTCACCACCGGCATTGTCATGATGGCGGCGACTAACCGACCTGACATCCTCGATCCAGCGCTTCTCCGTCCTGGTCGCTTTGACCGCCAGGTCGTAGTTCCACTGCCGGAACTCGAAGACCGCCGCCAAATTCTTGATGTGCATATTCGCCACAAACGTGTCGACGCTGATGTCGACCTCGACCTCGTCGCACGCGGTACTCCTGGCATGAGCGGCGCCGACCTCGCCAATCTCGTGAATGAAGCAGCACTGTTCGCAGTTCGCGAAGGCGCTACAGAAATTCATCGTCGCAACTTTGAAGAAGCTCGTGACCGCAT
>WLGJ01000197.1 GCA_009703275.1 Actinomycetota bacterium | reverse complement strand
GTCTGTGAACTCGGAGCACTCCTGCTCCAGCAGGTCGCCTTTCGCCAGGGAAGCCTGGCCGCCGCCCTTGCCCCGTTCATTGGCGGCAATCCCCTCGTCGCTGGTGCTGTCGGCATCGTCGTGTTCAACGAACGGTTTCATCACAGTCTCGGCGATCTCCTAGGCGCCATCGCCGGCATCGGTCTCGTCGTCGCCGGAATCGTCGTGTTGGCCGCCTCTCCCCTTGTGGCTGCCGGATCAGGCGAGACCGCCAACCCCGAGATTCAGGCCTCGTAGGGCGGGTCTGGGGACCCGAAGGTGGACCCACTCTCCGTCTCTATTAGTGTTCCGTGACCACTGACACGTCTTTGGCTGTCTCAGCACCGATCAAGGGGATCCGTATGACACTCGAGGGAATCGACCTCCTCGACCTCGACCGCTTCCAGCGTCTCGAGCACTACGAAATGTTCGACCGACTTCGCGCCGAAGATCCGGTGAGTTGGCACGAGTACCCGGGCGCTAATGGCTTCTGGAACGTCGTGAAGCACAAGGATCTCGTCACGGTCAACCGCGATACCGGACTGTTTTCCTCAGAAGTTGGCGGCATCTCGATTCTGACCCCCGAGGAATTCCCCGGCGAGGCTCAGGGCATGGACCCTCGCGGTCTCATGATGCTCTACACCGATCCGCCCAAGCACACGCGCTATCGCCTTCTCGTGAACAAGGGCTTCACGCCACGCATGATCGGCCTGCTCGAGAAGTACCTCCAGCACCGAGCGATTCTCATCGTTGACAACATCATCGAGCGTGGTTCGTGTGACTTTGTCGTCGACCTCGCATCGGAACTTCCTCTTCAGGCGATTGCTGAAATCATGGGCGTCCCCCAGGAAGACCGCATGATGCTGTTCGACTGGTCGAACCGCATGATCGGCCTCGACGATCCTGAATACGCCAATGAAGATGGCGCTAACGCTTCTGGCGAGTTGTTTATGTACGTGAACGAACTTGGCAAGCAGCGAGCAAACGATCCTCGCGACGACATCGTCACAAAGCTGATCAACTCCGAGATCGAAGGCGATCGCCTTTCCGAACTCGAGTTCGACATGTTCATGATGCTTCTCACGGTCGCTGGTAACGAGACCACCCGCAACACCACCTCGTGGGGCATGTGGGCACTCATGCAGAACCCCGACCAGTACGCCGCTCTTGCTGGTGACATGGACGGAAAGATCGACAACGCCATCGAAGAAATCCTTCGCTGGGCGACGCCGGTGTACCACTTCCGCCGTACCGCAACAGATGACACGGTCATCGGCGATAAGGAAATCAAGAAGGGCGACAAGGTCGTCATGTGGCACATTTCTGCCGACCGTGACGAAGAGGTCTTCGACGATCCCTATCAGTTCAACATCGACCGCTTCCCCAACGAACACATCGCGTTCGGCGGCGGCGGCCAGCACTTCTGCTTGGGAGCAAACCTTGCTCGCATGGAACTGAAGTTGATCTTCAAGGAGATCCTCGAGCGGATTCCCGACATGCGCCTTGCTGGCAACGTCGACATCCTTCGTTCGAACTTCATTGGTGGCATCAAGCACATGCCGGTGAACTTCACCGCCGGTGCTCGCCGTAACCCGGCACCGCTCGCTACCGCCTAGAGCACTCGAAACACGATTACGCCGAGACTGTCTCGTCGCTGCGGTGATACCCAGCGACGAGTTCGGTCTCGGCGTTTTTCTTTGGGTAGCCAAACCAGATGACCGCGAGTCCGATCAGCATTGAGACGATGCCGACGGTAAATGAAACCTGCTGTCCATCGACAAACGACTGCCTTGCAGCAGCAACAATCTGATCGGTGTATTGCGGATATTGCATCGCAATGTTTTCAGCGCTCGAAAAGGATTTTGTAAGTTGCGTGGTCACCGAATCAGTAACGGCCGTCGGCGCGTCTGCGATTTGTTTAGTGAATGATTTCGCGTATCCAGCCGTGAGCACCGCTCCGAGGACGGCTTGAAGAATCGCGCCACCAAGATCACGTTGAAGGTCGGCCGTTGCTGACGCCATGCCTGCACGGGGAACTGGCACCGACTCGGTGAGTGACTGCGAGGACGGTGGTCCGGCGAGGCCAACGCCAATTCCTAAGAGTGAATACGCAAGGACAACCACGACAAATGACGTGTCCGATTTCCAAAGCAAAAGCATCACGAGGAAACCGAGCCCGACAGAGATGAATCCGGCGAGGAGTGCGACTCGGGATCCGCGACGTTGGATCAAGCGCGCCGAAAGTGGTGCAACCACGACCATGAAAACTGCGGTGGGAATAATGCAAAGTCCGGACGTCCAGGTTGAGTACCCGAGAACATTCTGCAAGTACTGCTGGCCAACGAACATTGCGCCAACCAGCGCGCCGAAAACCAACACTCCAGCCACTGCCGCTACCCAGAACGTGCGACGTCCTGCCACTTTCAGGTCATAAAGAGGGAATGCCGCACGACGTTGACGCAGCACGAACGCTCCGACCGCGGCGATGGAGACGAGTCCGATAATGAGTGCAGCCGTCCCCGCTCCAGGCTCTGGAGCGAGCGTGATCGCGATTACCGCAGCGGCAACCATCACCACCGAGAGGATTCCGCCGAGGTTGTCGATCGGAGAGTCGTCTTCATTGACGTGGGCTGGGACGTAGACCAATGCAGCGAGGAACCCGATGACGGCGAGAGGCACGGTGATGAGGAAGACCGATCCCCACCAGAAGTGAAGAAGAAGCGCTCCGGCAACGAGTGGCCCGAGAGCAGACATGGCTCCACCGATGCCCGACCATAAAGCAATCGCTTTTGTCCGGTGAGCACCAGCCCACAATGCGGTGATAAGCGCCAGCGTGGTCGGGAATGCCATACCGGCAGCTACTCCACCGAGAACACGAGCAAAGATGAGGGTGCCAATGTTCGGCGCGTAGCCAGCGATCAAACATGCAGGCACCGACAAACCCATGCCGAGCAGCAGCATCGTCTTGCGGCCGTAGCGGTCACCGAGGGCCCCAAGCCACAACACCGTGGCTGCAAGACCTAACGAGAATCCGACGGCAACCGCGTTGATGGCGGTCTGCGACGCGTCGAAGTGACGGCCAATGTCGGGCAGTGCCACATTCGCCACTGCCAGGTTGATGTTGGCAACGGTGGCCACCCCAATCAGCGTGGCGAGGATGATGCCGGCCTTTGCGGGCATGCCTTCAGATGTTTGAACGTCAGTTGCCATTTGGTGAGTCTTACGCAGGTTGGCCCGCTCCGAGGAACCTTGACATAGTCCAAGACCTTCCCTACGGTTCGGCCATGCCCGCTGCGGAGTCCGTCGCCGAAACCGAACGCTCTCTCGAACGTCTCTTTCGGCTCACGGTGAACCGGGCGATTCATCATCGCCAAACCGCTGCGATCGGCG
>WLGJ01000196.1 GCA_009703275.1 Actinomycetota bacterium | reverse complement strand
GTCTGCACCCCACTCGAACGGACGGATAAGCCACGGCGATGCGACGGTGTTGTCGACGATGAGCGGAATGCCCGCTTCGTGTGCAACCTTCGAGACACCTTCGATGTCGAGCACGTCATTGCGCGGGTTGCCAATTGTCTCGCCGTAGAAGGCCTTGGTGTTCGGACGAATTGCGTTACGCCATTCATCGAGGTTGTCGGGATCTTCGATGAACGTTGCTTCGATGCCGAACTTCGGGAGCGTGTAGTGAAGGAGGTTGTAGGTGCCGCCGTACAACGCTGCCGAGGCAACGATGTGGCTGCCCGCTTCGGCAAGGTTCTGAATGGCGAGAGCCTCAGCGGCCTGACCTGAAGCAACAGCGAGTGCACCAGGAAGACCAACAGCGGTTGCCGTTGCGCCTTCAAGCGACGCGATACGAGCTTCAAAGACACCCTGCGTCGGGTTCATGATGCGGGTGTAGATGTTGCCGATCTCGGCGAGCGCGAAGAGATTCGCAGCATGGGTCGTGTCGCGGAACTGATACGAGGTCGTTTGGTAGATCGGGACAGCGCGCGAACCGGTGGTCGGGTCGGGCTCCTGGCCGGCATGGATCTGACGGGTATCAAAACCCCAGTTGTCGCTCATGGTCACTCCTCATCGATCGACCGGCACAGCCCGGTCGGACAGGAGCGAGACTCTAGGGGCCTAATCCCGACCAATCAACTCAACAATTGAGAGGACCGACAAAACGCGACGGAGGGGCCCGAAGGCCCCTCGCGCACTCCACCCGCTGAACTTCGCACCAACTGGTGCGTCGAATCGATCCGTCGCCGTCAACCGAAGTCGACGAGAGTCAACCCGTAAGGGTCAGTCCTGGGCGCCACCGGAAGTTTCGGCAACGCTCTTCCGACCGGCGGAGATCCACGGCATCATGGCGCGCAGTTCCTTGCCGGTCTTTTCGATTGGGTGCTCAGCGCCAGCGTTACGCAGGGCGTTGAAGTTCTTGCGACCCGACTCTGATTCGGCGATCCATTCCTCGGCGAACTGACCGGAAACGATTTCGTCGAGAATCTTCTTCATCTCAACCTTGGTGGCTGGCGTAATGACGCGCGGGCCGCGGGTGACATCGCCGTACTCGGCGGTGTCGGAGATCGAGTAGCGCATGCCGCTGATGCCCTCTTCGTACATGAGGTCAACGATGAGCTTCACCTCGTGGAGGCATTCGAAGTACGCCATCTCGGGCTGGTAACCAGCCTCGGTGAGGGTTTCGAAACCGGCCTGCACAAGTGCAGCGACGCCGCCACAAAGAACAGCCTGCTCACCAAACAGATCAGTTTCGGTTTCTTCGGTGAACGTGGTCTCGATGACCCCAGCGCGGGTGCCACCGATTGCATCGGCATAGGCAAGCGCAACATTGCGAGCGTTCCCGGTTGCGTCCTGCTCAACTGCGATGAGGCAAGGCACGCCGCCACCCTCGGTATAGGTACGACGCACGAGATGGCCTGGGCCCTTCGGGGCGGCCATAACAACATCGACGCCAGCCGGCGGAACGATGCGGTTGAAACGGATGTTGAAACCATGAGCGAAGAAGATCGCGTCGCCTTCGGAAAGGTTCGGAGCGATCTCTGCGTCGTACACCGACTTCTGCTCGGTGTCGGGAAGCAGGATCATGATTGCGTCGGCCCACTTGGTGGCATCGGCAATCGACATGACCGTGAGGCCTTCCGATTCGGCCTTGGCCTTCGAGGACGAACCCTCGCGCAGACCAACAACGACGTTGATGCCCGACTCTTTGAGGTTGAGCGCATGGGCATGGCCCTGCGAGCCGTAACCAATGACGGCGACCTTGCGGTCGGCGATGAATGAACGATCGGCGTCGGCTTCGTAATAGACGGTGGCCACAGGAACTCCTGTTTCGGGATTGGATCGCCCTTTAGGGCGGGTTGGAGAGATTACGACGAAAGGGGCTCAGGACAAAAAGGCGCCAGAACCCGGGACCTAGCTAGGGGTCAAACGATGCGAGGAAGGGCGATGCGGCCGGTGCGCTGGTAGGCCACCACTGCTGCCCCCATACGGGAGGTGAAGGCATCGAGCGCCTCGGGGGTTCCGCCCAGAGACACAGTGATGCGATCGCCGGACTCATCGAGAACGACGCCGCTGTATTCCTCAGTCAGGGAAAGCAGTTCGGGCTTCGACTCTGCCGAAACCGTGACTGTGACGATCATGAGTTCGCGTTCGACCGCATCGATGGGAGCAAGTTCATCGATCTGCAGCACATTGATGAGCTTGTCGAGCTGCTTGGTGATCTGCTCCAGCGGTGCCGATTCAACATCGACCACGATCGTGATGCGACTACGAGTGGGGTCGTCTGTTGGCGCAACGGCGAGCGAAAAGATGTTGAAACCGCGACGGGCAAACAAACCCGACACGCGGGCAAGAACACCCGGCTTGTTTTCGACAAGGACGGAAAGAATGTGATGACGCGTCGCCGGACTCATCGGACATCCTCCGGCCCGACAACGATGTCGGAGTTGGACTTGCCCGCAGGCACCATCGGGAAGACCTTCTCGCGCGCATCGGTGCGGAAGTCGATGACAACCGGACGGTCGTCAACTTCATTCGCACGTTGAATCGCGGGAAGCACATCTTCAGGAGCTTCGACGCGCATGCCGACACAACCCATGGCTTCGGCCCACATCTTGTAATCAGGAAGATCAGGCGAGAGATAGACCTCGCTGTAACGCTCTTCGTAGAACATCTCCTGCCACTGACGAACCATTCCGAGATACGCGTTGTTGAGAATGGCGATCTTGACCGGAATGCGCTCGGCGGCAGCGGTAACAAGTTCTTGTGCGGTCATCTGGAAACAACCATCGCCATCGACAGCCCACACCATGCGGTCGGGTCGTCCAACCTTGGCGCCAATTGCGGCCGGAACCGCGAAGCCCATTGTTCCGAGGCCACCAGAGTTGATCCAGGTGTAGGGATGGTTGAACTTCCAGTACTGAGCGGTCCACATCTGATGCTGACCGACGCCCGAGGCAACGATGCAGTCATCGGGGGTGTTGTCACGAAGTTGTTCAAGCACGTATTGCGGCTTCAACAAATCGCCCGGCTCGGACTGCACGTAGGCAAGCGGGTACTTCTCTTGCCATCCGCTGATCGTGGACTTCCACGATGAGCGATCGGGCTGAACCTCTGGCGCACCGATCTGCTTCAGCGCGGTGATCAATTCATTAATGACCAAACGACAATCGCCAGTGATGCCGACGTCTGGTCGACGAACCTTGCCGAGTTCCGCGGGATCAATGTCGACGTGAATGATCTTGGCGTTTGCAGCGAATGCGTCGAGCTTGCCGGTGACTCGGTCGTCGAAACGTGAACCGAGAGCGATGAGCAAATCAGATTCCTGCATCGCGGTAACGGCGGTGTAGTT
>WLGJ01000195.1 GCA_009703275.1 Actinomycetota bacterium | reverse complement strand
TCTTTTCGACGAACGTTCCATCCTCCTCACCGACCGAGTCGCCATCGTGACCGGAGCAGCCGAGGGCATCGGGCGCGACACCGCACTGCTCTTTGCCCGCTGCGGCGCAACCTTGGCGATCTGTGACCGGCAGGAGGAACTCCTTGCTGACGTTGCCGCACAAATCGAGGCACTTGGCCGCCCAGTGATCTCCGCAGTGCTCGATGTTCGCGACGCCGAAGCCGTCGACGCATTCGTCGAGAACATCACCGCAACTCACGGACACATCGACGTGCTCGTCAACAACGCTGGCGGCACATTCGTTTCACCATTCCTTGATGTAAGCCCCAAAGGCGAAGCATCGCTCATCGCAGAGAACTTCACGCAGGTCACCCACTTCATTCGCCGAGTTGCACCGCTCATGCCGAATGGCAGTTCGATAATCAACATCACGTCGATTGAAGCGCACCAGGCCGGCCCCGGCTTCGGCATCTATGCGGCGATGAAAACGGCGCTTGAAAGTCTTTCCAAATCTCTTGCGCTTGAATTCGGCACTCGTCGTATTCGCGTGAATTCGATCTCCCCCGATGCGCAACCTTCTGAAGGCGACAAAGGCCTCCAGCAAACACTGGTCGAAAGTGATCCGGAATTTCTTCCGGCATTCCTTCCACCGCTTGGCTATCTCGGAACTACCGAAGACACTGCTGCCGCTGCGCTCTTCCTTGCGTCTGACCTTTCGCGATTCATCACCGGGACATCGATTCATGTCGACGGCGGAACCTGGGCCGGCGGCGGATGGCACCGACCCGATTCCACGCGTCCGAGCCACTGGGGCAGTGAAGATGTCTGAACTCGCAAACCCGTGGGGCCTTGAAGGGCTCTCTGTCGTTGTGATGGGCGCAGGCGGTGGCGGCATCGGAACCTCCATCAGTCGTTTTCTCGGTCACGCCGGCGCATCGGTTGTTGCTGTCGATATCGACGCCGAAAAGTTGAAGGTCTGCACTGACGCGCTGGCAGCCGACGGCACCAAACACCTTGGCCTCCTTGCTGATGGCCGCGACAAAGCAGCCGTTGCCGAAGTTGTCGACAAAGCCTGCGAACTCGCTCCGTTGCGCGGTTCGGTGCAGGTTGCCGGCGGAATGTGGCCGCCGCAGTGGGCCCCGTTCGCAAGCGATGACCCTGCATTCGACGATGTCATGGCGCTCAACTTCGGTTCAACGGTGAACACCGTTCGCGCCGTTGGACGCCGCCTCGTTGAGCAAGGCAATGGCGGAACGCTGTGCAATATCGCCACTACTTCGGCGCTCAATGGCATGCCTTACGGCTCGGCCTACGCCGCGGCCAAAGCGGCAGTGCTCTCACTCACGCGATCGCTTTCCATCGAATGGGGAAGCCGCAACATCCGCGTGAATGCGGTTGCTCCTGGCTCGATCGCGACGCCAAAGAGTGCCTCGACTCGAAAGCCTGGCGACACCGACGGCAATGACACCGACGTGATCCCGATGCGCCGGCGCGGTACCAGCAACGACATCGCCAAAGGCGTGTTGTTCATGATGTCGGACATGTCGGCGTACGTCACCGGTCAGGTGTTGTGCGTCGATGGTGGCACCTCAGTGCGACCCACCTATAACGACAGTGAAGAACTCCCTGTGTTTGTACACAACGAGGAACTTCGCGCTCGCCTTAGAGACTGGTAAATCGTCCGCCACTGACAACCAGTGTTTGACCAGTGACATAACGCGCCTCGTCGCTGCATAAAAACACCGAAGGTGGCCCAATATCGGTTTCGGGATCACCGAGGCGGCCCAGAGGAACAAGCCCTTCGATGCGCTTCACGCGTTCGGGTTCGAGAATTTTCATGTTCTCGAGCGCCGGCGATATCGCCAATGGCGCCACGCTGTTGACGCGAATGTGATCAGGACCCCATTCACGGGCAAGCGCGCGCACGAAGCCACGTTGTGCAGCCTTCACCGCGCTGTAAAAGGGTGCACGCTCAGATCCTTCGATGCCTGCAGGTGAACTCATAAGCAAGTACGCGCCCTGAGTCTTTTGCAGATGGGGATAGGCCTGCACCGCAAGGCGCCACGTTGCACGAACCGTGACTGATGCGTGGTCTTCCCATTCTTCGAGTGTGGTGTTTTCGAAATCCGTCGCTTCGCTTGAACGACCGCTAACAGCGTTATGCACCACCGCGTCGAGACGACCGTAATCAGACACCAACTGTGCAATTGCGGCAGCGCTCTGCCCAGCATCGGTGACATCACAGCGCAAGATCACTGGTGTACCGCCTGCAGCAGCGACATCAGCCGCAGTTTCCTCGGCTGCTTCTGGTCGACGCACGCCGATGCCAACAATCGCACCCGCTGACCCAAAAGCGGCGGAAACGCCGCGGCCCACACCGGCACCCGCTCCAGTCACGAGAACAACGCGGCCCTCCATCAAACCTTGAAGTCCGCTCATGGCTGCATCACCGTTCCGCGATCAGCAACCAGAAGTGCGCCGGTAATGGCAGCAGCTGCTGGCATGGCCAACATGTCGAGAAGACCAAGAACATCGTCAACCGCTGAACCTGGCGGCAACGCCGGTTGACCGAGCACCGGCACTACCGGCACACCGACACCTCCAGCATCACCCTCAACGTCGTCGCCGAGCATGAACGCCGCAAGTTCCACTTCGATTGTGTTTACCGTGATTGACCGTGCACCCCAACGTCGGGCAACTGCTTTTGCCATCACTCGTATGGCTTCAACTGCGCTACACAGCGGAACGAGATCGGCCACACCGGTGGTCGCCACCGTCGGCAGGATGAGGACGACGCAACCGCCGTCGGCGATGACTGTGTGTACTTGTTGCAACACAACGAATGCAGCTCGCATCGGATACTCCGCTGCCTGATCCCATTCCTCTTCTGAAAGAGAGGTAATTGGAGCGGCGCGAAATGCCGCTGGATCAATCGCGGCAAGCACAACACGATCAACCGTTTCTGATCCAACAAGTGAGCCCAGTGCCCCGCTGACGGCGTGCGCATCGGCAAGGTCGAGTGAAGGATCAGCCTCGATCACCACATCGCCTCGATCCCGAAGCCTTTCGGCAACCGATGCTCCGATTCCCGATCCTGTTGTGATGACAAGGGTGCGTGATGATGTCGCCATACCGATCCTCCTGAGAGGGAAACGCTAGTTCCCTACTTCTTCGAGCGGATCACTTCTTGCCGGTAGCCTCGGCCGGTGGACAGGGGGAAGCAGCGACGGGTACTCGTCGCAACGATGCTCGGCGTTTTTGTCTCGGGCTGGCCCGCAGTCATTCTCGTTGCCGCACTTCCGGAAATCGGTGACAACCTCGACGCGTCCACCTCGACGCTTTCGTGGGTGCTTTCGCTTCCGATGCTGGTCGGCGCTGTCATGCTTCCCACCTTCGGTCGACTCGGTGATCTCAAAGGACAGCGGCGAGTCTTCCTGATCG
>WLGJ01000194.1 GCA_009703275.1 Actinomycetota bacterium | reverse complement strand
GTTCATCACATTGTGCGCGCCCGAATGGGTGACAAAGTCGGCATCGGAATCTTTGAGCAGATCATTTTCGGGCCACATACGCAGTTTGGGTTCAACGACATTCTCGATGGCGCGCGCTGAGTGAACGCTGGGAGTGTTTCCCTCATCGGCGTTTATGACGCTGATGGTTCGTTTGCTGGTGAGATTCGCTACTGGGTTGGAGCTCGTCTCGGCCGCACTCACTGTTCACTTTGTGAGGTCACTCACGGATTGTTCCGAGAGAAATCGGAATGGCGCAATTGTCGCGATTCATTGAATGTCGAATTCTCGACATTTCATCGAGACGACGCCCCTGATGACGTTCTTGAGGCGTGCAAACATCAGCTTCCGGTCGTGGTGGCGCGAACTGGCGATGATCTGCTGGTGGTCTTGGGTCCTGAGGAACTTGAGACACTTGGCGGAGACGTCGCAAGATTCGAGGCTCATCTCAAGCAATCGTGTGGGGCAAAGGGAATCATCCTCGACTGACGGAACGTTTCGTCAGGCGTTCAGAAATGCCACAAGCATGAAGAGAGCGATTGCTCCTCGTCCTGTCCATGCTGCAGTGCGAAACCAGTTTGTCGCAATGAGTCGATCGAGAAGTGAAGGATTGGCCCCGGCTTCGAGTTGACCGTGGGTTGGTGCACTCACAAATGCAGTGACGCCAATTGCAATCGCCTCAAGGACCCCGCCGAGCAACGTTGCCCAGAACGGCACGCCATCAGGTCGCGCAAAGAACACCGCAAGGACGCAAAGGCCTTCAACCGCCATGAGCGGGCCAACAACAAATGAGATCAAACGAGTGTGTTGTTTTTCGTAGGCAACGAATGCGTCATCAGGAATTGACCGCATCAGTGGATAGTGCACGAGCTGAATGGTCCAGATCACGCCAAACATTCCAACTGATCCGACCACTTGGGCGATGAGCACGGCTGTCGCAAGGTTGCCGCTCATAACGTCACCTCTGCAAGCACTGCGTAGTGGTCAGAGGGTTGAACATCGTCGATTGGTGTGAGGCCTATGAGTTCACAAGATTGGAAAGATCCACAATTGCGGCGTCGTGGAAATGTTGTCGTGATGTAGTCAAGACGGCGATTTGGGTGAACAGCTCGACGAGGCACGAGTGGGTTGGTCGATGACCACGTGTCGCCCCGACTTACGTTTCCGCACGCGTCCCACGCATCGACCAGAACAAAGCCGGGAACGAAAGGAGCCGACGTCCCAGTGGCTTGACGGATCTCATCTGACCACGGAACGGCGTTGAAGTCGCCGGCGACGATGGCGGGAAGTTCGTCTCGCCATGCCCCGCTCGGGCTGATCGCATTCGAAACTTCGGCATGAAGGTGTGCCATCTGGGCAGACCTTGTAAGCGTGCGATCGAGACCATGCTCAAGATGCGTGCCAGCCGCAATAAAGGGTCCGCCGTCTTCGTCGGGCCTCGCGACAGAGGCAATGAGTACGTGACGCCAGGTCGAAACGCCGTTCTCGTCGTGAAGTGGGACTGCTCGGAGAATCTGACTTGGCCATCGAGTCAAGATGGCATTGACGACCCAGTAGGGGGCTTGTGGGTAGCGATCGAACCCAGCAAGTTCGAATGCGGTCACCGCGAATAACCCGAGTCGCTCTGCAAGCACGTGCGCTTGGGCTTTTCCATCGGGTTCAACCCAAGATTCTTGAAGCATCACAACATCAGGTTGTGCATCATGCAGAACCTTCTCAATCGCGTGATGTCGCGCCTCCCATTGACCGACTCGACCTTGAAGGTTCCATGTCATCACGCGCACGCTGTCATCCTGCCCGACGCAGCGGCCCGGTGTGCTGTTGAAGCAGGAGTTGTCTGCTCATGGCAGGATTCGCCCATGACAGAGTTCAACTACCCGCAGCCCACTCCCATCGGGGACTGGAATCGACTTCTAGAAGGGCGGGTCGCCGTTGTCACAGGCGGCGGCACCGGTATTGGTGGTTCGATCTCTCGACTGTTCGCCCAGCATGGAGCGATCGTAGAAATTATCGATATCGATCCTTCGGTTGCGAACGAAGCTGTTTCTGACATCAACGCTGCTGGCGGAATTGCACGAGCGCATGTTGCCGATTGTCGCGACTGGGAACAGTTGCAAGGGGTAGCTGCGGCGATCCTTTCTGACCACCCTCATGTGCAGGTTCTCGTGAACAACGTTGGCGATTACCGGCCGCTCGAACGGTTCCGTAAGTCATCGCCCGATTCATGGAAAGCGATGTACGACATCAACTTCTTTGCGATGGTGGCATCGACGAAATGTTTCATCGAATCGATGATCTCCGGCGGCGGGGGATCAATCGTCAATATTCATTCGGTCGAAGGAATGCGTGGATATCCCGGTGACCCCATCTACGGCGCAATGAAGGCCGCCAGTGCGAAGTTCAGCACCGACCTTGCGCTCTCGATGGGTCGGAATGGAATCCGCGTCAACGGGATTGGACCCGATCTCACCCAAACCCCACAGGTTGATTACATCTCCACCTCGGTTGGCTCAGAGCATTTGTGGGAGGCCTGGGCGCCGGTCGGGCGGTTGGGTTGGCCAGAGGACCAAGCTCGAGTCGCCCTGTTTCTCGCTTCGGAACTTTCGGCGTATGTGACAGGACACAACATCCCGGTTGATGGCGGAACCAAGGCTGGGGCCGGCTGGTTCTATTCGCCGGCCGAAGAGCGATTCACGAATCGCCCTAAGGGTCTCTGAGGCTCTGGACGGTCGGAAAATTGATTTGCCCCCGATCTCACAGTCGACCTCTTGTGTCACCTATGATTGAGTCAACACATCCCGCCCCTCGGGGTTCGTCAGTGCCCACATAGGGCCAATTCACCACAGGAGACACCATGCTCGGACCGGACGATCACTACATCATCATCTCGGCCGACACCCACGCGGGTGGCAGCCATGTTCAGTACCGCGAGTTTCTTGACCCTAAGTACCGCGATGACTTCGACGCATGGCGCGAGAAGTACAAGAACCCGTTCAAGGATCTCAAGGACACCGATCTTCGTATCCGCAACTGGGACGACGATCGCCGTGATGGCGACATGTTCGCCGACGGCGTTATTGCCGAGGTCATCTACCCAAACACGGTTCCTCCGTTCTTCCCGAACTTCGTCCTCTTTGCTCAGCCGCCAACTCCGGACGAGTACGAACACCGTCACGCAGGCGTGCAGGCCCACAATCGCTGGTTGGCCGACTACGTCAGCCGCGCTCCAGAGCGTCGTGCCGGCATCGGTCAGATCTTCCTGAACGACGTTGACGACGCGATCGCCGATGCAATTTGGTGCAAGGAGAACGGCCTTCGTGGTGGCGTGCTTATCGGTGCGGTACCGCCGACTGCCGATTGGATCAAGCCGCTGTATCACCCGGACTACGACGAACTTTGGGCAGCTTGTGCCGAGAACAACATCCCGGTAAATGCTCACAGTGGAACTGGTGGACCCAAAT
>WLGJ01000193.1 GCA_009703275.1 Actinomycetota bacterium | reverse complement strand
GGCTCCGGGTACCTACGACATCCCCAAGGTCGAATGCAATACCAAGTCAGTGATGACAAACACCACACCGATTGAGGCCTATCGCGGCGCAGGTCGTCCCGAGGCGACTGCAGCCGTTGAACGAGCATTTGACCTCTTCGCTGCGGAAATCGGTATGGACCCAGTTGAGGTGCGTCGACGCAACCTCATTGCTGCCGATGCGTTTCCCTTCACTACGCCCACCGGCGCGATCTACGACAGCGGCAACTATCAGGCCGCGCTCGATCTCGCACTTGCTGAATCTGACTACGAAGGTTTGCGTGCCGAACAGGCTGCTCGTCGTGCAGCAGGCGATCCGGTGCAACTCGGCATTGGTGTTTGTGTGTATGTCGAGATCACGGCTGGCCCCGCTGGCAGCCATGGCGAATTCGCCAAGGTTGTCCTCGGCAAGAACGGTGGACTCACGGTGTACACCGGCTCCTCTTCGCACGGCCAGGGTCACAACACCGCGTGGGCGATGCTTGCCAGTGATCTCACCGGCATTCCGATGGATGCCATCGAAGTCGTTGCTGGCGATACCGACCGCGTTGCCGAAGGTATGGGCACGATGGGCTCCCGCTCATTGCAGTTGGGTGGTTCGGCGGTCTGGACCGCAACTGAGCAGGTTGTCGACAGGGCACGCCAGGTTGCGGCCGAGCTTCTTGAAGCAAATGTGGCTGACATCGAACTCGATATGGATCGCGGGGTGTTTCACGTCGCTGGCACTCCGAGCGTTACCAAAACTTGGGCCGAGGTCGGAACGGCTGGCGACATCGTTGACCCCATCGGTGGTGGTGCGATGGGACTGCCAATCGAAGCCTCGCTTACCTTCAGTGCCGAGAATGCAACATTCCCGTTTGGTGCGCATGTGGCCGAGGTCGAAGTCGATACGGAAACAGGCAAGGTCACATTGCGTCGCATCGTGACCTGTGACGATGCGGGCCGCATCTTGAACCCACTCATCGTCGAGGGTCAGCGTCACGGCGGCATTGCGCAAGGTGTGGGACAAGCACTGTTCGAACACATGATGTACGACGAAGACGGAAATCCGCAGACCTCGAACTTTGCTGATTATGCGTTTGGTTCGGCAGCCGAGTTCCCGAGTTTCGATCTCGTTCCGCTCGAAACCCCCTCGCCGGTGAATCCACTGGGCGCAAAGGGCATCGGCGAATCGGGCGCAATCGGCGGTACCCCCGCAGTTCAGAGCGCAGTCATCGATGCATTGTCACCGTTTGGTGTCACGCACCTCGATATGCCGTATACCGCCGAGCGCGTGTGGCGCGCTGTCACCGGACTCTGAGTTGAATCCAAGACGATGACCCAACCAATCAACCCCAAGCCACGCCAAGAACCTGCAGCGAAGCAACGTTGGCAAAGTTCAGCGAAGTGGACCCTTGTCGCGTCGGTCGGGGTGACTGTTGGCATGTTTCTCTTCTTTTATTTCTTGTTTCTGAGAGGCTGAGTGAGTTATGACAATCGAGATCCGTACCGCAGCAAGTCGAGGCGAAACTCAGATCGGTTGGCTTGACTCAAAGCACAGTTTCAGTTTCGGCTCCTATGTCGATCGCACAAACACTGGCCATGGACTCTTGCTTGTCAATAACGACGATCGAGTTGCACCGGCAACGGGTTTCGGCACCCACGGTCACGCAGACATGGAGATCATCACCTGGGTGCTTTCAGGTGAAGTTGAACATTCCGACACTCTCGGCAATCACGGCATCATTCGCCCCGGACTCGCACAGCGCATGTCTGCAGGCACCGGTATTCGTCACTCGGAACACAATCCCAGCCCTGACGTCGAGGCACATTTTGTGCAGATGTGGGTTTCGCCGGACACACAGGGCATTGAGCCGGGATACGAACAGCAAGAAGTCGGCCACTTGTTGGATGCGGGCGGGCTTGTTGCGATCGCTGGTGGTCCAGACAGTGACGCGGTCATTGCCATCAATCAGCGCGACGCCGTGATGTACGCAGGACGCCTCAAGGCGGGCGAATCTGTATCGATCCCCGTTGCACCCCATGTTCACCTCTTCGTAGCGCTTGGCTCGGCAACGCTGAACGAGTCCGAAGAACTTGGTGAGGGCGACGCCCTTCGCCTTACTGATGAGGGCTCCCACACGATCATGGCGGGCCCAAAAGGCGCCGAAGTCATTGTCTGGGCAACTGCCTGAGGTTCGCTTCGAAAGTACGAGTCGACCACCGGTAGCCTGCCGATTGTGAGTTCCGCTACCCCTACATCTGTCGCTGACGTTGTTTCCGGTCTTGCCGCCAATGGCTATCTGTCCGACGAGGGTTTGGCGACCGCAATCTTCCTTTCTCTGACGATGGGGCGCCCCCTGTTACTCGAAGGGGAACCCGGTGTCGGGAAGACCGAAGTAGCAAAGGCGCTCAGCGCTCTCACTGGAGGCGAGTTACTCCGACTGCAGTGCTACGAAGGGCTCGACGCATCACAAGCGCTCTACGAATGGGATTACCCGCGACAGTTGCTCCACCTTCGTGCTGCTGAGGCGGCCGGAACAATCAGTGCCGATGTTGCTGTTATCGAAAATGAGCTCTACAGCGAACGGTTTCTGGTGCGCCGCCCGCTTCTCGACGCGATCTCTGATCGTCACCACATTGCGCCAGTTCTGCTCATCGATGAACTTGATCGCGCTGACGACGAGTTCGAGGCATTTCTGCTGGAAGTTCTTGCCGACAACGCAGTGACGATCCCCGAGCTCGGTACCTTTCGCGCAACAGTTCCACCAATTGTGATCATCACCTCCAACCGCACCCGTGATGTGCACGATGCACTGAAGCGCCGTTGCTTGTACCACTGGGTCGAGCATCCCGATCTTGAACGCGAGATAGCGATTGTTCAATCGCGCGTTCCTAGAGCAAACGAACTTCTTACTCGTCAGGTCTCGCGGCTGGTGGCTGAACTCCGGTCGATTGGTTTGTTCAAACCTCCGGGTGTCGCCGAGACAATCGATTGGGTCATGGCACTCACGGCTTTAGGTCGAACCGAGCTCGATGCGTCGTCTGTTGAAGCATCTCTTGGAGCGGTTGTGAAATATCGCGAAGATGCGGACCGCGTTCGCTCCCGTGGGATCGACACGTTGGTCGAAACCGCCACGAACGCCGACTGAGTGACCGCAATGGACGAAGACGGAATCCTGGGACTCGTTGAGTTGCTGCGAACAGCAGGTCTCTCGGTGCCAGTCGGAAACCTGATTACGTTCACCGAGGCAGTGGCAATTGTCGGTGGTGATCTTCGATCGCTGTATTGGTGCGGCCGGGCAACGTTGACGCACTCGCCAATCGAAATCGAGTTGTACGACCGTGTTTTCCGGCATTGGATTCTTGGCACGGAACTCGGCCTGACCGAATCGGTGTCACGTTCGTCCGAACCGCTTCTTGTCGACGATGACGAGAGGTTCGATGGTGAGCAGCCAGACTGCGCCGATATCGAGATCGACGATGGC
>WLGJ01000192.1 GCA_009703275.1 Actinomycetota bacterium | reverse complement strand
GGTCAGGTTGTCGGCGTGATCGACGATCTGCCAACTGCCGCTGAAGTTGTCAGTCGCATCATCGCCGAAGCGGAAACCACGCTTGATCGTCTTGCCGGCCGTAGTCCCGGTTCCTGAACTCGTTACCCGGAGGATTCCATGACCACGATCATCGACGGACCTGATGCCGTTCGTGCCGCCGAAGGTACGCACCTCGGCTACAGCGATTGGCTCACGATTGAACAAGACCGCGTCAACATGTTTGCCGACGCGACTGGCGATCATCAGTGGATCCATGTTGATCCCGAACGCGCAAAGGATGGGCCGTTTGGCGCGGCAATCGCGCACGGTTATCTCACGATGTCATTGTCGAACTACTTCCTTCCGCAGATTGTCGAGGTGCAGGGTTTCTCCGCTGGCATCAACTACGGCGTCGACAAGGTTCGGTTCCCGTCACCGGTCAAGGTGGGCGAAAGCGTGCGAGCTGGGGCAGAACTCATTGAGGTCACCGAAGTGAAGGGTGGCCTGCAAACACTCATGCGCATCACAATCGAAATCGACGGCAACGACCGACCGGCCTGTGTTATCGACGCGATTTCTCGCTGGCTCGTCTGACCAACTCGCAGTTACTCGGCGCTTTACAACTCAACGGGGGACATCATGGCCAATCCGATCGGACCGCTTACTGCTGGCGATGAACTGTTCCAGCACCAAATCATTGACACCGTTGCCGTGGTTGGCACAAGTGATTTGGCCTGGACGGAAAAAGTCTGCGCAATGGCGATGGCCAAGGACGGGAGCCTTCAGTTGGGCTTTGGGTTGGGGAAGTACACCAACCGCAACGTGATGGATGCATACAGCGGCGTTTCGCGTGGTCGTGAACAACTCACCGTCCGCATGAGCCGCCGGCTCTCCGATGACCCTGAGCTTCTTGGCGGCGGACCAATCCGCTACGAGATCGTTGAACCGCTCAAGAAGATCCGTTTCGTCCTCGAACCAAACGACACCCAACCGATTGCATTCGATTGGTTATTCGAAAGCATCATTCCGCCAATGGTGGAAGAGCGCACTCATAATCGCTCGACGTTCCGTATTGCTTCCGAGCTTGTTCGCTACCACCAGATTGGAACCTGCAGCGGTTGGGTCGAAGTCGACGGTGTTCGCACTGAGATGAATCCCGATACGTGGGTGTCGACTCGCGACCATTCATGGGGCGTTCGCTACGACGTGGGTGAACCGCCGACCGATATGGAACCGCAGCGCGGCCTCGATGGCGGGCAGTTCCAGTTCTTCTGGAGTCCGATCCTGATGGAACGCCCCGACGGCAGTCATTACGGACTGTTCTTCAATGTTGCCAAGACGGTGTTCCCAGGCTTCTTGCAGAAGAACGTCACCGCCATCATCGAAGAGACTGATGGCTCGGTTGTGCACATGGCTGATGTCGAGCAGGACTTCACCTACGACACCACAAACCGCCGGTTGAAGGGTGGGCAGATTCTTGCCACCATGAGCGACGGTTCGGCTCGCACGTTCCAAGTTGAAGTACTTGGCGATACCGGTTTCCACCTCGGAGCGGGCCTCTACTTCGGATGGAATGACCATCACCACGGTGAATGGCGAGGCGAATTCAACCTTGAAGGCGAACGCATCGCCGATTGCACCGAGCCCGAGATGGCTCGAAAGCTCCATCAAATCCGTGACACAACCGTGCGCATCACCGACCCCATCGGTGGCGGTGTTGGCTATGGAAACATGCAGCCAATCGTCGTTGGCGCCTGGCCTGAACTCGGTCTCAGCGCCGAGTCGTCATTCATGTGAGGAACTGATGCTGACCTATAACGAAGGCGAACCATTTTCCGGCACTGTAGGCCGAACCCTTGAAGATTCGGTTCAGGCCTATCCCGATGTTGTGCTTCCTCCGAAGGGAACGCCGAACGTTGTCTTTGTCATTCTCGACGATGTTGGCTACGCGCAGATCGGTTGTTTCGGTTCCGATATCGAAACACCGAACTTCGACCGCCTCGCCGAAGAGGGTTTGCGATACCGCAGTTTCCACACCACGGCAATGTGCTCGCCGACGCGTGCATGCTTGCTGACCGGTCGTAACCAGCACACGACAGGAATGGGCGGTATCGCCGATAACGCCACAGGTTTCCCTGGCTTTGACGGCCGCATCAACAAAGACACTGGATTCATTTCTGAAGTGCTTCGCGACAATGGGTTCGCGACAATGGCAGTGGGGAAGTGGCATCTCGCTCCTCGTGAAGAAACTGACCTTGCATCGTCACGTAAGCGCTGGCCGCTTGGTCGCGGATTCGAGCGCTTCTACGGATTCATGGGCGCCGAAGCGAATCAGTATGCACCCGACCTCGTTTCCGATAACCACTTTGTTGAGCAGCCCTTCGCTGCCGAGGACGGCTACCACCTCACTGAAGATCTCGCTGGCCGGGCAATTGAGTTCATTAACGATCTGCGCAACGTCACCGTCGACAAACCCTTCTTCCTCTACTTCGCTCCTGGCGCTTGTCATGCCCCGCATCAGGCGCCGCGTGCGTACATCGATCGCTATGCCGGCAAATTCGATATGGGCTGGGATGAATGGCGTGCCGCAACCCATCAGCGCCAACTCGATCTCGGCATCCTTCCAGCGGGAACTGAACTCACGCCGCGCCCAGAGTGGATTCAGGAGTGGGCAACGCTTCCCGAAGAAGAGAAGCGCGCCTATGCCCGCATGATGGAGGTCTACGCCGGCTTCCTGACTCACACCGATCACCACGTTGGTCGGGTGTTCGATCATCTCGAAACAATCGGTGAACTCGACAACACGATCGTGGTTGTCATGAGTGATAACGGTGCATCTCCTGAAGGCGATAAACACGGCGCCTTCAATTCGGTCGCTTGGTATAACGGTGTTCCGCTCACGCTTGATGCCGTGCTTCCGAATGTCGATCTTCTTGGATCTGCCGAGTCCCATGGCCACTACCCCTACGGTTGGGCCCACGCCGGCAATACGCCGTTCCAGCGTTGGAAGCGCGAGTGCCACGAAGGTGGTGTCGCCGACCCGTTGATCGTTCATTGGCCTGCCGGCACAAACGGAACCGGCGAGGTACGCACGCAGTATCTGCACGTGATCGACATCATGCCGACAGTGCTTGATGCGCTCGGTATCGAAATGCCGACCGTTCTCGAAGGGGTTCCGCAGAAACCCATCGAGGGCAAGAGCCTTCTTGAGTCGTTCTCGGTACCCGAAACCTCGCAACAGCGCACGACGCAGTACTACGAGCTTCTTGGTTGTCGAGCGATCTACCACGAGGGCTGGAAGGCCGTTGCCTATCACCCGATGCGGGGACAGCTCTATGTCCCGGGTATTGATCCCGATATCGCATTCGATGATGATCGCTGGGAGCTGTACCACGTTGCCGAGGACTTCTCCGAGAGCAACGACCTCGCTGCATCACACCCGCAGAAGCTGCGCGAGATGGTTGACCGTTGGTGGGCCGAAGCGGGAGCGCACGGTGCGTTGCCGCTGCATTCGAGCCGTCCG
>WLGJ01000191.1 GCA_009703275.1 Actinomycetota bacterium | reverse complement strand
TGCCAGCGCCACCAGCGTCGACGCCGTACTTGCCGTTGGCAAGAAGGCCAACCGCAATCACGCCGAGAGTGCCGCAGACACCGTGGACTGCGATAGCACCCACCGGATCGTCAATCTTCAGCTTGCGCTCAATGAAGAACACCGCTTCGATGACGACGACGCCAGCAAAGAGGCCGAGCAACGCTGCAACCCACGGATCAACGAACGCACACGGTGCGGTGATGATCACGAGACCAGCGAGCATGCCGTTGGCCATCATGGCGGGGTCTGGCTTGCCAGTTCGCTTCCAGATCCACAGCATTGAGATAAAGCCACCGAATGCACCGGCGAGTGCTGTATTCACTGCAACGACACCAATCTGCGGATCGCTTGAGGCGAAGGTGGATGCAGCATTGAAGCCGAACCAACCGAACAGAAGGATGAACGTTCCGAGAAGCGCCATTGGAATGTGATGGCCTGGAAGAGCACGAGGCTTTCCGTCCTTGCCGAACTTGCCAATACGTGGTCCGAGGACGATCGCACCGGCGAGCGCAGCAACACCACCAGCAGCATGCACAACACCAGAACCGGCGAAGTCGACGTAGCCATTGCCCCAGTTCAGCGAGTTGCCAAGCTTGGCGAGCCAGCCGCCGCCCCAGGTCCACGCACCGAAAAGTGGGTAGTAGATGGCACCGCAGAACAAGCCCCAGATAACGAAGGACTTGAACTTCCAGCGCTCAGCCATCGAGCCAGTGGGAATGGTTGCGGTGGTGTCCATGAACGCCACCATGTAAAGGAAGAATGCGGCTGCTGCGCCCGAGTAGGCAAGATTGCCGCCGTCGAACCAGGTACCGGCCCATCCGCCCTGCCACAGGAAGACCCAATCACCGGAACCGATGAGTGCGCCGCCAGCAGCTTGGTTCAAGCCGTAATCGAAGCCCGGCAGCACATAGCTGTAGCCACCGAACATGAACGACCAACCAACAAGGAAGAAGCCAACAAAACCAAGGAAGAAGATCGCAAGGTTCGTGCTGACAACGTGCGCAGCGTGCTTGGCTCGACAGAAACCGGTTTCGACAAGTGCGAACCCAGCCTGCATAAAGATGACCATGGCTGCACCGATGACGATCCAGAGAAGGTTTCCTGACTGGATCGCATGATCAGCAGTCTTGGCAACGGTCTCGAGATCGGCGACTGGTTCTTCAACCAGTGCATCGACAGTCTGGGCAATGGCGGTGCCACCAAGCACAAGCAACGTGC
The DNA here is from genome assembly GCA_009703275.1 of Actinomycetota bacterium. Lineage (GTDB taxonomy): Bacteria > Actinomycetota > Acidimicrobiia > Acidimicrobiales > Acidimicrobilacustridaceae > Acidimicrobilacustris. The sequence goes on along the minus strand of WLGJ01000191.1, from coordinate 2,291 downwards.
TTGCACCGACGACTGCGCCAACAGCAAGACGCTTGGCGTTCAGAGGAATCCTCCGTCTAGTTGGGGCCGCAATGGCCGTGTTGATAATGGAGTCGGAGCTCATCACAGCGCCTCCCCATCTCGTTCTCCGGTGCGGATACGAACCACAGCAGTCGCTGGGATGACCCATACCTTGCCGTCACCGATCTTGTCGGTGCGGGCCGCTGACACAATCGAATCGACGACCTGGTCAGTCATCGCTTCTTCGCAAAGGACTTCGATCTTCACCTTCGGTATCAGATCAACGGTGTACTCGGCGCCGCGGTAGGTCTCGGTGTGGCCACCTTGGCGGCCGAAACCCTTCACCTCGTCGACTGTCATGCCTTGCACTCCAATCGCCTTCAACGCGTCCTTCACCTCCTCAACCTTGTGCGGCTTAATGACCGCAGTTACGAGGTTGACCATTTCTCCTCCTTCATCGGAGCCGGAGCTCAATAGGGACATCGAGTCGGAAGGCGACGCCGATGTCGCTCCCACGTCAGAAGCCATTCGTGCTCCTGACGCATTGATGACAGTACGGAGGGGCGATTTCGCAGGAGTGTTCGCACTGTTACGCGAATCCGCCAGTTATCTGACAGGAATCTGACCACTCGCTGGGCCAACGACGGCCCGCTGTCGACCGCTGGAACTCAGCGATCTACTGAAACGGAGGGAACTCAATAGTGAAGACCGCGCCGCCATCCGGAGCATTCGTCACCGACACGCGTCCCTCGTGCGAGCGCACGATTTGATCAACGATTGCAAGCCCAAGACCTGAGCCGGGCTTCGAACGTGCAGCTGCAGATCGATAGAAGCGATCAAAGATGTGCGCTTGATCCTCTTCTGCAACTCCTGAACCGTGATCGCGAACCTCAACAACGCCGGGGCGTACAGCGACTTCGACAGGCGCAGGCCCGTCACTGAACTTCGCTGCGTTATCGACAAGATTTCCGATCGCCCGTGTGAGTTCGCGAGGCCGACCGAACATGGTCGCCGGTTCGGCAACGACAACAACGTCACGTCCTGTTCGTCGACGAGTACGTTCCGCTACTCGCTGCACAATCTGATCAAGTGATACTTGCTCTTCTGGTTCGTCATCCCAGGTATCGGTAGCAAGCTGCACGAGTTCATCAACAAGTGAACCCAACTCTCGCGTTTCCGATTGCAAATCAAGAAGGATCGCTTCGCGCGTATCTGCCGGGAGATCCGGATAGCGCTGGAGCGTCTCTACATTTGTTCGAAGACTTGTCAGCGGTGTGCGCAATTCGTGTCCCGCGTCTTGCACAAGTTGTTGCTGCTGATCGCGAGATTGGCCCAGCGCAGCAAGCATCGTGGCGAATGAACGAGCTAAACGGCCAGGCTCATCCTTGCCCGCTGGGGGAACATCAACATCTAAACGGCCCGTTGTTGCAACAGCTTCCGCCGCATTCGTGAGTTGCACCAGTGGCTTTGTCGAACGACGAGCAATCAACCACCCAACAAGTGCGCTCACCGCACTCGCAACGATGACGACAAAGAAAAGCCAGATTTTCAAAGAGGAAAGCACTCGGTTCGTTTCGCCGTAGTCGCGCGCAATCTGCACTGCGCCGCCCTGAGCAACACCAACGGTCTTCACCCTCCAGGTCGTTCCATCGCTCGACACCGTGCGGGTTTGGGTCCCGCGACCCGTCGCAGCAATCACTCGATCTCGAGCGTTGACCGGAAGTTCATCCACACCGATCGCCGCAACCGATGTGCCAGAACGATCAAGACATTGGAATGCGACTCCCTCCACTGATCCGTCTTCGATGCCACGCCGAATGCCAGGAAGTTGTCGGCGATTCGTTTCGCTGGAGCACGTCACTGCGGCTTGGCGCCCATCAGGATCTTGGAAGCGCTGCGCGTACGTATCAAGGTACTGATCAACCTCAACGCGAACTCGTTGATCAGTAACAACGTATGTGGTCGTTGCAACAATGATCGCGGTGACGGCAGTAAGCAACGCCATCGCAATTGCGATCTTCCCTCGAAGTGTCATGACGCACGCAGGCTGTAGCCAACACCGCGAACGGTCTGAATAATTCTCGATTCATTGCCTTCTTCGGTCTTGCGTCGCAGATAGCCGATATACACCGCAAGAGCTTTTGAGTCCGGGCCAAAGTCATAACCCCAAATCGCGTCATAAATCGAGGAATGTGAGAGAACAACCCCCGTGTTGCGAGCAAGGAGTTCAAGAAGATCGAACTCGGTCTTTGTTAATTCCATCTCGCGATCACCGCGCCAGGCTCGACGCG
>WLGJ01000190.1 GCA_009703275.1 Actinomycetota bacterium | reverse complement strand
CGAAATTGCTTTGTACCCGGAATTGTTCGAGCGCCATTTGGTTGTCGGCCGAATGAGCCGCTGCTTCAAGAACGGTGAGGCCATTGAGCGACAACACGCCTGCGACCCGAGAGAACAGGCCAGGTCGGTCGGGGCTAATCACCACGATCTGATCATCGACAGCTTCGATGATGCGACGACGTTGGGCGAGCAGGTCACGCTGATGAGGGGTCGGGAAACCGGTATCAGTTGCATCGGCAACCGAACCGCCCGAGAGGACGTGCGCAACACGATCAACCAGAACGCCGACGAGTTCCTCTTTCCACGATCCCCATGCCGCTGTCCCGGTTGCTAACGAATCCGCCTCGGTCAGCGCGTCGAGCAATCGGAGGCAGGTCAGTGAGTCAACTGAATCGGCGACGAATGAAATCGTCCCGTCATCGGAAAGATCTCGACGCGTTGCGGTGTCAGCAAGCAACAAGTGATGACGACACATCTGCTGAAGAATCAGCGTGTCACCTTCATCGAAACCCATTCTTGGAGCGATCTCGGCAATGAGTTCGACACCGACATCGGTATGGTCACCAGGCCGACCTTTGCCGATGTCGTGCAACAAGGTGCCGACAACGAGAAGGTCAGGCCGATCAACGCGGTCTACCAACGCCGCGGAATTCGCTGCCGCCTCACAGAGGTGACGGTCAATTGTGAAGCGGTGATAGGCGTTGCGTTGCGGGCGGCAACGAATGACAGACCACTCAGGAAAAATCGGTTCCCACAGGCCGCGCTGATCAAGCGTCTCGACCACCTGAACCGCTGGGCGACCGGCCAGGAAAAGTTCAACGAACAGTCGCCGAGCTTCCTCAGACCATGGAGTCGTTAACGGCTTTGATTCCGCCAGTCGATCGAGTGTTGTTCGTTCGATGCGCGCATCGTTTCGCGCTGCGGTAACAGCAACACGTAACACGAGGTAGGGATCATTCGCGGGTTCGGCCCCAGCAGCAAGAGCGACTGAACCGTCACGAACAACTACGCCGACGAGTGCTTCCTCGTCGCGGCGCAACTTTCGTCGGGTTGGGCCGTCAAGAGATGAACGAGCACGAAACCAAAGTTCATCGCTGACCCACGCGATTGTTCGAGCGGCGGTGGACAGTGCCCGCATGAAAACGTCGGCGTCGTCGAAACCAAGTGCAGCAGAAACTGCATCTTGTTCTTCAAGAAGAAGAACATCTGAATGCCGGCCTGTTCGTCGCTGCAGCTCAACCCGAGCCGACAAGACCACTTCGTATGCCTCGAGAATGGCCTCATGATCACCCGGAAGAAGGCTCATCCCAGCGCGCTCTGCCCATGTGATTGCATGGACATCGCGCAGACCACCACGACCATTTTTCAGATCTGGTTCGAGGAGGAACGCAACCTCTCCGGATTCTTCGTGACGAGAACGAACACGTACATCCATTTCGTCCAACCAGCGCTTTGACCGCTTCCGCCAAAGGTCATCGCCTTTAACAGCGAGTTCCTCGGCCAACTTCGGGTCGCCGGCGATGTGACGTGCCGAGAGAATTGCCGTCGCCGTATCGAGATCATCCGATGCCAGCGCAAGCGTTTCTTTCACTGTACGAACCGCGTGACCCAGTTTTATGCCTTCATCCCAAATCGGATACCAGATCGATTCGGCGAGGGCACTTACCGAGGTCTTCGGTTCGTACAGCAAATACACATCAATATCGCTACCCGGAGACAACTCAGAGCGTCCGTACCCGCCAACCGCGACGAGTGCTGCACCGGTCGCAGGGCCACCGGCATTTTCCCAAAGTTGCTGAAGCCAGAGGTCAACTTTTTCGGAAAGTAAACCGCAGAAGGCTGCACCTCGACGGCTGGTGTCCTGAAGCAACACCTGGCGATCGAGTTGCGGAGTCATAAATGGGTGAACAGGTGCGTCGCGGAATCAGACCGCTTCGTCACCCAACTCCCCAGTGCGAATTCGGATGATCTTCTCGACTGGTGAAATCCAAACCTTGCCGTCGCCGATCTTTCCGGTTCGAGCTGCTTGAACAATCACGTCGGCCACCTGTTCGGCGATCTCGTCGGGCACAACCGTCTCGATCTTGACCTTCGGCAGCAAATCAACGACGTACTCCGCGCCGCGATAAATCTCTGTTTTCCCACCCTGTCGGCCAAATCCCTTGACCTCGTCGACGGTCATGCCGTGAAGACCAGCGGCCTTCAGCGCATCTTTCACATCGTCGACTTTGTGGGGCTTGATGATTGCAGTCACAAGCTTCATATCAGGCACCGTAGCCCTTTCGTTCGTGAGTTCCGCAGATGACGGAACGAATCGTTCAGTTGTCGTTCAGTTGAGAAATTAAATGCGGTCCATGCTTCCGGTGCTACCGAAGCTGTAGGCCGTTTCCGCATGCTGGCTGTAGTCGAGGCCTTCATTCTCCTCTTCTTCGGTAACCCGCATGCCGATCGTCTTATCGATCGCCTTGGCGATAATGAACGAAACAACAAACGAGAAGACCATGGTCGCAGCCGATGCGACGAACTGGAACCAAAGCAACTTGGCATCTCCGCCCATGAAGAGACCTTCGTTCTCAACAAGAGGGTTGATTGCTGCGTCAGCAAAGAATCCAAGCAGCAGTGCACCGACAAGACCGCCAACCAGGTGGACGCCGATGACATCGAGGCTGTCGTCGTAACCGAACTTGAACTTGAGCTGAATGGCGAGCACACACAGCACGCCTGCGAGGAAGCCGATGATGATCGGGGCCATCCCACCAACAAACCCTGCACACGGCGTAATGGCCACAAGTCCGGCCACGGCACCAGAGGCAGCGCCGAGTGTGGTCGCTTTGCCGTCCTTGATGCGCTCGAACAGCAACCATCCGAGCATTCCCGCAGATGCTGCGAGGAAGGTGTTCATGAGTGCAGTTGCAGCAATGCCATTCGCTCCGAGTGCGGAACCAGCGTTGAAACCGAACCAACCGAACCACAGAATGCCGGTTCCCAAAAGGGTGAAGGGAAGGTTGTGCGGATGCATACCTTCACGCGGCCATCCCTTGCGCTTTCCGAGAACGATGATCACTGCGAGTGCAGCCGCACCGGCGTTGATGTGCACAACCGCACCACCGGCGAAGTCGAGGGCGCCGAGCTTGGCCAACCAGCCACCGCCGAAGACCCAGTGCGCCACGGGGGCGTAGACAAGGACAAGCCACAACGCAATGAAGATGCCGTAGGCCTTGAACTTGAATCGGTCAGCAGTCGCTCCGGTGATAAGCGCCGGAGTGATGACCGCGAATGTCATTTGATAGGCGCAGAACAACACGAACGGGATCGAGAGAGCAAACGCTTCATCCCCTGTCGTTGCGGTGATGTTGCGCATCCAAGCGAAGTCAAGGTTGCCGATGAAGCCCCCGTCACCGAAGTTGCCGAACGCCAAGGAGAAGGCGATGGTCACCCAGATGATGGCCATGAGGCCCATGGCAAAGAAGTTCTGCATGAGCATGCCGAGCACATTCTTCGCCCGGACCATGCCGCCGTAGAAAAACGCCAAACCTGGAGT
>WLGJ01000019.1 GCA_009703275.1 Actinomycetota bacterium | reverse complement strand
CATCACATCTCGGTACTGGCCGATGATCCGATCTACATGCTCACCGCTCCGATTCCGGCAACCAAGCGTGCACTTGAAAAGACCGGCCTCACCATGGCCGATATTGATCTCGTTGAAATCAACGAAGCATTCGCCAGCGTTGTGCTCGCATGGCAGAAGGAACTCGACGCTGATCTTTCCAAGGTCAACGTGAACGGTGGAGCGATTGCCCTCGGTCACCCACTCGGTGCCACCGGCGTTCGCCTCATGACCACGATGCTCAATGAACTTGAGCGCACCGGCGGTCGTTACGGACTGCAGACGATGTGTGAAGGCGGCGGCCAAGCCAACGTCACGATCATTGAACGCCTGTAATCGTTACAACTTCTTTCAGACGCGACGAAGGCCCGGCATTACGCCGGGCCTTCGCACGTTCATTAGGAACAACTCAGTGCATCATGTCGTGAGACATCGTGCCGGGAGTTCCGCGGAGACAGCCGACGGAATACGGGAATTCGTTGTTGATGACGTAGTGATACATCTCAACCATCTTTCCGTCCCACGGGATCATGCTGGTCCTGCCGTGACACTCATCGAGTTGATCATTCGTAATCCACTCACCGTTGGCGTCGAGCGGCCCGAAGATGCCGAACCCGTCGACCGCATAACCGAACATCGGTGATTGTTCACCGGCGTTGCCCTGATCAGGCATGCACTTATACGAATAGCCGTGGTAGTGGTACTGCTGCATGTAGGGATGACCGAAACATTGATCAGTCGGTAGTGCTGCATTGGGGTCGTAGAGCTTCAGTTGTGAATCTGCTGCCATTTCCGCGTGCCAGGTTCCACCTGTCTGCGATGACACACCTGTGATCAATGAAGTCAGACAGGTTGGTGTTGCATTCACCGTCGGGTTTTTCGGAATTGTGAGATCAAGGTTGTAGGGCCCAACAGGAATCTCGGCTGCATTGTCGTAGCCCTCGGCTGGAAGGCCTGCGTAATAGGGATAAGCAGGCGAATCAGCCGGAATCGGGAACGTCCCGATGGCGTGGTTCGGGATGCCGTTGCCCTTGAGATATCGCTGCGTGTCGCTTGTGGTGATCGTGAACTGATGCTCCATCGTTACCGCACCAGGAACCGTCGTGATTTTCGAAATATCGATGATTCCGTTTGAGGTCCAAGGGGTTGAAGCAGCCGTAAAGGTCGTTGGAAGCGTCAGCGGCCCGATCGGTGAGTCGATTGTTCGGGGGCAGACGTACAAGGAGCCTTTGGCCGGAGTAGCAGTGCTCGTACCGGTGGCAACGGTGCGCAGTTCAGTTGGTGCGATTTCGGCAGGGGTTTTTGCCGAGCTCGAAGAATTCGAACTGCAGCCCACTACCGCCAGTAGTCCTAGAGCGAGCACGACGACTCCCGCTTTCAGGACATTCCTCTTACCCATCGGTCGTTCTCCTGTTCTCGGCTACCTGCTGGTAACAGGCAAGATCTTAACCAAAAAGTGAAGATTCTTCTCTAATTAGCCAACAAGCAGTGAGACGTTGGTCACCACGATCGCAGTCCTAGGATCAGGGCAATCCCTATGTCGAAGAAGCCGCAGCAAGCCCGAAGCATCGAGTCAACCAACCGCATGCTTGACGCGGCGGAGCGCCTCATGCGCGAGGGCGGCCCTCGGGCGATCACCATCGAGGCAGTCATCGAGCGTTCAGAAACCTCGATGGGCTCGTTCTATGCGCGGTTCGAAAGTCGGGAAGGGCTCTTTCAAGCGCTCCATGAACGCTTTCTGAACTATGTGATCGAAGATGATCTCTTCCATCAACTTGAAGGTGCGATCGCTCAACCTGATCTGACCAGTGCGGTCCACACATTCATCAGTCGCTTGTATGTGATGCAACAGAAGCATCGAGACGCAAGCGCGTTTTTCATGATCTTCAATAACAGCGACAGCATCATGCGCGAGCAGGGCTCGGAGATAAGTCGTGCATTCGCGGAACTCTTGTATCGACTCGTCAAGGCCCACAGCGCAGAGGTTTCGCACTCGAATCTTCGAGTCGCGAGCGATTTCGCCACGATGCTTATTGCGGGCATAGCTCTTGAAGGACTGATTCATGAACCCGGCGAATTGACCGGGCGCGCGCGTTCAACAAAACAGATCATCGACTCAACGAGTCAAGCCGTTGTCGCCTACCTCAAACACGGATGAACCGAAGTCTTGATTGCCAACCGCGTAAAGCAGAACCGAGTTCTTGTTAGCGCAGTGTGATCAGTCGAGTTCGGCACCGAGCAGAGAGATGAAGCTCACCATCTCGCCCGGATAACCACCGAGGTTATGAGTAAGAGCCAGCTTGCGACCTTCGGCCAGCGAGTGGATCTTGCGCTCTTCGGGGACTTCGCCACGAAGTTGCAGGAACGCTTCGAACATCATGCGCAAACCGCTTGCACCGGTGGGATGGCCGAAGGACTTCAGGCCGCCGTCGGGGTTCACGGGAAGTTCGCCGTCGAGGTCGAACACACCGTCGAGCACATCGCGCCATGCGGTGCCACGAGCCGAGAACTGAAGATCTTCCATAAGAAGAAGTTCGGTGGGTGTGAAGCAGTCGTGAACTTCAGCCATCGCAACCTGTTCACGAGCGTTGGTAACCCCGGCCTGGGCGTAGGCATCGACCGCACATGCAGCGATCTCGGGGAAGGTCGTGTAGTCGTAGTTCGGGTCGGTGAGTCCACCGCCGTTGCCAGCAATGAATGAAAGCGCCTTCACGTAGATCGGCTTGTCGGTGTACTTGTGCGCATCTTCAGCGCGACACACGATTGCGGCAGCCGAACCATCGGCGACACCAGCGCAGTCGAAGAGGCCGAGTGTGCCCGCCATCTTCGGGGCCTTCTCGACAGTTTCAACCGTGATCTCTTTGCGGAACTGCGCACGAGAGTTACGCGCGCCGTTGTAATGGTTCTTCACGGCGATATGGCTGAGAGCGGCACGCATCGTTTCTTCATCAACGCCGTACTTATTGCCGTATGCGGGAACGATCATCGAGAACATCGCGGCTGCGGTAAGCGTGCGTGCGGTGCCGTCGTTGGGAATCGGGTTGGCATTGAGGCCTTGGAAGCCGGTGTCCTTCACCTTTTCCGCGCCGACAACCATGCACAGGTCATAGGCGCCCGAGGCCAATGCGTAGGAAGCCTGACGGAGCGCTTCAGAGCCCGTTGCGCAGTAGTTCTCGACGCGAGTGACGGGCTTGTTCTGCAACTGCAGAGCACGTGCAAGAGCGATACCGCTCATCGCACTTTGTGCCGTGCCGAACCAGTAGGCGTCGACATCGTCTTTGTTGACGCCGGCCGAGGCATAGGCCTCGTTGGCGGCGTCGATCATCATGTCGTCGAGGCTGGCTCCCCAGTTCTCAACAAAGTTGGTGCAGCCCATTCCAACGATGGCCACCTGGTCGCGAATTCCATGACTAGCCACGGATCAGCTTCCCCTTCCAGAAGTAGTTGTGGATGCCATCGGCGGTGAAGAGACGACGGAAAGTCATCTCGACACGGCCACCAATGGCGACCTCTTCAAGATCAGTATCGGTAAGTTCGATTGGCAAACGTCCGCCACCGTCGAAGTCGACGACAGCAAAGATGATTGGCGGGCTTGGCGAGTACGCCATGCGATCGACAGTGAACGTTGCGATCGTGCCCTGGACATCGGCCATCGGAGCGTCTTCCATTTGATCGGTGCGCTGACCGTCAGAGGAAACTCGCATCGGTGGCAGGAAGACGTCACCAGTCTGTGAATCGCGACTGCCAACGAAACCAAACTTCCAATCGGTCGTTCGAGCAGCAGCGGTTCCCGAAGGACGCGCCGGTTCTGGACGACGAGGCGGTTCGACGTTGATCATGCCGCGCCATGAAAGGAACCGGCCGTAGGCAAGCGGTGCGCCCGACTCAAGCTGCGATGCAATCGAGCGAGCCGGCGTGTGCTTGGCAATCGCTGGCGTTGTGCGAAGAATCATGACGTCGGCGCCATCGGCAAGAACAACAAGCGCAATGGTTTGGCCGGGTTCGGCGTTCTCAAGTGCGTTGGCCAGCACCAAACCGGGCTGCGCTGCGCCGGTGCATCCGATCGTTGCGGTGAGGTCGTCAACCACCTTGGCGGCGCCGACCTTTGATGCAAGCGCAGAGCCGATTCGAGCAGTGGGAGCGGCGACGGCAACGAGGTCGATCTGGTCAGCGCTCAGACCGGCGGCTTCAAGTGCGTTCTTGTATGCCTGACGTCCGGCTGGAACGTAGGTGAGTTCAGAGAACTTGTCGTCCCACACCTTTGAGCGAATATCGCCCGGTGAGCGCCAACGATCAATGAATTCCTCGGTGATGCTTGCGCCGCCGATGTACTCGGCAACGACGCCGTCACCTTCGCCGATCACAAAGGCTGCAGCAGCATCGCCACCGTTGGCTTCATCGGCCGAACCAGCAAGGCCCGTGCGCATGTCAGAAGTAACAACGAGGCGATTGCCCACGGTGGAAAGAGCAAGGCGCAGAGCGCCGGCAGTGGAGCCGACCGATGCACCCATATCGAATGCCGGAACCTCGGCCGGCAGACGCAACGCCGCATGGATTGCTGTGGCGTTGGTTTTGTCGGCGTAGGCAGGAAGCGCCGTGCCGAAGAGGACGACCTCGGGAGCCGAAGCGCCGGAAACGTCAGCGCCACGAAGTGCGAGACGAGCAGCCTCAACGCCCATAGAGGTGGTGTCTTCATCGAATGACGCAACAGCGCGGGTTCCGCGACCGCCGCCCTGGCCGATGAACACGGAAATTTGTGACTTATCCAGTCGTCGATATGGGAGGTAGGCCCCCCAAGAAATGATGCCTCGCATGGGTCCGACAGTAACTGATGGACCGTCAGCGGCCGCAATGCCGTGGCCCACGCGAATGCTCAGCGGCAGTGACCGGGCCCGATGCTGAATCGGGCTGGAGCGACTAGACAACGGACATGACAGCAACCGTCCTGCCTGAACTTGGCTTCTACACACTTCCCGGCCAGCCCGATTCCTCTCGCGACCTCATCAACGAGGTACGTGAAGGCGAAGCCTTGGGATTCGGCCGTGTCTTCGTAAGCGAGCGCTACAACAAGAAAGAAGCCGCCACGCTGTGTGGTGCAGTTGGCGCAGTCAGCGAACGCATTGCTATTTCGACGGCGGCAACGAACCACAACACTCGACACCCGATCGTTACGGCTGGCTTTGCACGCACGATGCAGAGTCTCACTGGTGGCCGTTTCACGTTGGGCCTTGGTCGCGGAATTGCGCCGATGCAGGACGCCTTCGGAATCAGCCGGATCACCACAGCACAAATGGAAGATTTCGCAGGCCTCATGCGCCGACTGTTTCGCGGCGAGGTCGTCATGGGCCATAACGGCCCGGCTGGTTCGTGGCCGATCCTCCATCTCGATGCAACGCTCGACGACTACCTGCCCATGGGAATCGTTGCTTTTGGCGATAACACGCTTGAACTCGCCGGACGTTGTTTCGATGAAGTTGTGCTCCACACCTTCTTTACTGACGAAACCACCGCACATTGCGTACAGACTGTGAAGCGTGCTGCCGAAAAGGCTGGGCGCAACCCTGACGACGTCAAGGTGTGGTCCTGTTACGCCACAATCGGCGACCACATTGGTGAAGAAGAACGACTTATGAAGTTGGTGGGTCGTCTCGGCACCTACCTGCAGGGCTACGGCCACCTGCTTGCTCGAACAAACGGTTGGGATGAAGCCGTTGTTGATCGCTTCCTAGCGGACGAAGTTGTGAGTTCGGTTCGCGGCCTTGATGTTGTGGGCACCACCGAACAGCTGCAGCACGCAGCAACGCTCATCCCAGAGGACTGGCTCTCGTGGGCGGCTGTCGGCTCACCAGTCGACTGTGTTGCAGCGGTACGGAACCAACTCGCACTCGGTTGCGATGGCGTGATCATGCATGGCGCTACGCCCTCAGAGCTTGCGCCGATCGTGACCGAGTACCGGGCCACGGCCTGAACCGATGACGACCAAACATCGCACCTATTGCCGGTTATGCGAGGCCGGCTGCGGCATTGTCGTCGATGTCGCCGACGACGGGACAGTAGAGAAGGTGCGTCCCGACAACGATCATCCCGTCACAAAAGGATTTGCCTGCAACAAGGGCATGCTGTGCGGCGAGATTCATCACGATCCGTCTCGACTCAACGAACCGCAACGCCGCACCGCCAGCGGATTTGTCGCTTCGACATGGAACGACGCAACCACCGACATCGCCGAGCGAATCAACGCCATCATCGCTGAACACGGACCAAACGCCATCGCCGGCTACATCGGAAACCCGGCAGCATTTAATGCAACTGCCGGACCAGCACTCGCGCTGTTCATCGCAATGTTCGGATCCTCCAGCCTGTTCACCACCGGCAGCCAGGACTGTTCGAACAAATTCGCTATCGCCGAGATGCTCTGGGGAAGTTCCCAAGTCCACCTCATTGCCGATGTCGACAACACCGACCACATGCTTCTCTTCGGTACGAACCCCCGAGTCAGTAAGGGGTCGTTTCTGGCGATGCCGGATCCAATCGCAAGATTGGGCGCTATCGAACAACGCGGTGGAACCGTGCGATTCATCGACCCTCGTCGGATCGAGCCCAAGGTGGGCGAAGTCATTCAACTCAAGCCCGATACCGACGTGTATCTCCTCGCGGCGATGTTGCACGAGATCGATGCCCGTCGTGGCTTCGATAAAGCGGGCGCTGCTCGCATCACCGATCTCGATTCCGTTCGCGAGTTTCTCAGCGGTTTTTCCGCAGCGACCGTCGCACCCATCGTCGGACTTGATGCCAAACTGATCGTGCAACTTGCGCTTGAGTTTGCTGACGCACCAACCGCAGCGGTGCACATGTCCACCGGTGTCAACATGGGCCGACAAGGCGCACTCGCGTACTGGCTGATGCATTTGCTCTCCCTACTCACGGGCAACTTCGACCGCACCGGCGGCAACATTCCCTCGACTCGCGGCACTGACCCCGCTCCTGCTGCAGCGGGCAGCGAACTTGAATCGTTTATCGATAGCCCTTGGGGCAGCTACCGACCCACTGTGTCCTCGCATCCGTGTGCACTACTCATCGACATGATTCGCGATGGCGCAGTGAAGGCACTCTTCGTTACAGCAGGAAATCCGCTGCTCACGATGGGTGGCGGCCCTGAGCTTGAAGAAGCACTCAACTCGCTTGATCTCCTCGTCACCGTTGATCTCTATCGAAATGCAACCGGCGAACTCGCCGATTGGGTATTGCCCGCGACTGATTGGTTCGAACGAGAAGACCTCAACACCTTTGTGCAAGGCACGTTGGTCACCCCGTATGTGCAGTGGGCTGGCGCGATTGTTGAACCAATTGGCGAGCGTCGCACCGAGCAACGCATCTTCAATGACATCGCTGAGAAGGCCGGCGCGCCCATCATGTTTCCGAACGGAACCGACATGCTGGCCGCTATCAACGATGGCGCCCTTGGCCGTCACGACCTTTCGCTTGCATCGTTGCGGGAACTTCCCGACGGCATCGCGTTGCTTGATCAGGTTGCTCCCGGTTCGTTTCTCGACACAATGCGCCCCGGCGGAACCATCGAAGGTGATCCGCCAATGCTTCGTGTTGCTAAAGAGCGAACCGTTGAACAGTTCAGCGGACTCCTCTCCGAACCGATGGGAACACTCAAACTCATCACGCGGCGCACGTCCCACACCATCAACTCGGCAATGCAGAACGTTGAAAAGCTGAAGGCCAAAGGCGCGGCCGATAACCCGCTTTACGTGTCGCCGACTGATGCAGATCGTCTGGCACTCATTGATGGTTCTCGCGTTCGCGTATCGAACCAATGGGGAGCGGTAGAGAGCACCGTGAAGATCGATGACACCTTGCGCGACGGCGTTGTCGCCATGACTCACGGGTTCGGCAACGCCAACACTTCCGGCATGCCCCACGCCCAGCGCTACCCCGGCGTGAATGTCAATGCACTAGCGCCGGTCGGCCCGGGCTCATTCGATCCCGTCAGCACGATGTCTCAACTCACCGGCATTCCCGTTGAAGTCACCGCGCTGCCCTAACAGCGACGAAATGTGCTGCGTTCGGCCGGTAGGGTCGGCGCATGGAACTCGGAGCAATCACTAATCCCGATGCCGTTCAGTACGGCAAGCCCCTCGAAGGCGTGCGCATCCTGGCCCTCGAGCAGATGCAGGCACTCCCCTACGCCACGCAACTCCTCGCGCGCCTCGGGGCTGATGTCGTGAAGGTTGAGAGTGTGAAAGGCGGCGACCTGGGCCGTGGTTCACAGCCCGGCATCACCGACCCCGACGGTCGATTCGTTGGCGCAACCTATTTGCGTAACAACCTCGACAAGAAGTCCATCTGTGTCGATCTCAAGGCACCCGAAGGAAAGCAACTCATCCTTGATCTCGCTCCAAAGTTCGACATCGTCGCTGAGAACTTCAAAGGTGGCGCTCTGTCACGTATGGGACTTGGCTACGACGACATCGCTGCGGTGCACCCCGGCGTGATCTATTTGTCGGTGTCGGGTTTCGGCAACACCGTCGAAACTCCCTACGACGGTTGGCCGGCATATGCAGCTGTGGCTGAAGCCATGAGCGGCATCTACGACTACAAGCTTGAGCCCGGACGTCCGCCTGCGGTTTCACCAGTTGGTGCCCTCGGAGACATTGGCACCGCGCTGTTCGGAACCATCGGCATCCTCGCCGCTCTTCGACATCGCGATCGCACCGGCCTCGGCCAGTACATCGACGTTGCCATGTTCGACGCAATGGTCTCGATGACCGACCTCGTCACCAACTTCTGGTCGCTCGGCCTGCGTCCCGCTCCCGGCCAAGGTTTGGCAATGGTCCTTGACGGTTTCGAAGCCTCCAATGGTTGGTTCATCATTCAGGTCGGGCGAGAGCACGAGTTTGAACGTCTCGCCAATCTCGTCGGCAAGCCGGAATGGCTCACCGACGAACGACTCTCAACTCGCGCCGGCTGGCGCGAACACATGGACGACATCCTCCGCCCCGGCGTGAAGGAATGGGCGGCCGACAAGACCAACATCGAGGCGTGCAAGGCGCTGGCCGACGCTGGCGTAGCTGCTGGACCCTGCCTCACTGCCCAGCAAGTCATCGACGACCCGCACGTCGCTGCGCGCAACATGCTCATGGAGATTCCTCGTCCCGAGGGCGGCGACCCGGTGCTCACTCCAGGAAACCCCATCAAGATGTCGCGGGTTTCCGAAGGCCCCGATGTACGCATGCCGTGGCTTGGCGAACACACCAACGAGGTGCTCGCCGCTGAGCTTGGTCTTGATGACGCACGCATCGAACAACTCCGTGCCGAAGGCGTGATCGCATGAGCGAACTCTCCGCACACCCAGCAGTTGCTGCCGTTCAACAGCACGCCGGCAATTGGAATGCTCAGGATCGAACGGCATGGCTCGCGTTATTTGATGACAGCGTCACTTTTGAAGATCCGGTTGGCAAAGCGCCAAAGGTTGGGCGTGCTGCTGCCGAGGGTTCTTGGGATAACTCCTTCACCGAAGGACGCGTCTGGACCTTGCACCCACAGCGAATCATCCCCGGTGGAACCCACGAAGCAGCAGTCGAGATGCTCAACAAGGGAACCCTCCACGGTGAACTCGTGGAGTTGCGCGGCATTGAGATCTACAAAGTGAACGACGCCGGCAAAATCATTTCGGTACGCGCGTTCTTCGAACAGCCCACCGATTTCGAACTGAATCCGTTCTTCGTTCCTGAGGCTTGAATCACCGATCAACGAAGGACCGAATAGTGCGAAGACGCACCGACGACACCGACGCGCCCTTCAGCGAATGGGATCAGTCCCGGTAGAAAGGTCGCTCACCGTCAATGGTGCAGCGACGCATGCGCCGATGCTGGGGATAATGATCGGCGAGCGCGCGATGGTTGGTTGACGCTTCGTCCCAAATAGCGACATCGCCGTGTTGCCAGCGCCAGCGCACCTGATTGTTGGGATCGTCGATTAGGCCTTGCAAGTAACCAAGAAGCAGATCGCTCTCGGCACGGTTCATGCCCACGATCTGATCCATAAAAAGTCCGGCAACAAAGAGCGCCTTCTTGCCAGTGACGGAATGAGTGCGAATGAGGGGATGCTCAACGGCCGGGTAGGTCGCTTCTAGGTCGGCAATGAGTTGTGCCCCGAATATTTCCCCGGTGATTCGATCGAATTCCGCGCCGCGATGATGCACGACGGATAACTGTTCACAGAATGCGGCCAATTTGGGACTCAACTGGTCATAGGCGGCATAAAGACTCGACCACATCGTGTCGCCCCCAGAAGTCGGAATGATGTCGCCGTAGAGCACGGCAATCCGGGGAGGCTCGGCAATCCAGGTGACATCGGTATGCCAGGTGTCGGTTGCGGGCGGACTCTCGACCGTGTCTTCGATCACCGACATCGTCGTATCTCGTCCCATCATTTTTGCGACAGGAAACACTGAAAGAGGACCCCAGCGGCCGGCGAAGGCGGCCTGCGACTCTGGAGTGAGTTCCTGGCCTCGAACAAAAATGACCTGATAGCGCAGAAGCGCTTCGTCAATGGCCGTGAACTCCGCATCATCGAGATCACTCAAATCGACACCATCGATTTGAGCGCCGATGCGATTGGAAAGCGGGGTAACCGTGAATGCTTGAGTCGTCATAGTCAAGTACCTCCGTGTCAGTACAGGATGTGTCAGAGAGTCGGTTGCGAGTCGTCGGAACCGAGCCACATTTCGAGCGACGCGTCTTCCCAATCGTCGGGACCAACGATGGTGCGCGGTAGTGGGGTCATGACGTGCGTCGTTCCACCGACGGTGTACGCGGCACTGCGGCGCTCCCATGCCACGAGGCGCTCGTCGACTTCGCCTTCGTCGCAGAGTCCAAGCGTGGTGTCGCGATTGCGATGGAGGCGAATCTGTGCCGGAATGTTGGTCGACCACACCATGACAACCTCGTGCGGGTTCGACACGACTTCATACAAACCAACCGGTTCGTGGTCGTACTCACGCCACAACGGCACACGTTCGGCAACATTGGCAGCAAGAAACTCAAGCGCCGTGCCCGCACGAACGTCAAGCACCTCGTGCACGAAAAGTGTGCCTTTCAAGTTCTTTTCGACGAGGTCGGCAGTCGTCGGACTTCCTGGCACGCCAGCAAGCAACCGGTCGAAGCCACCGCTGCGCCATTGTGACGCTTTGTCCCACCAGTCGCCGTAGAACGCGTTGCGTCGTTTGAGGTTCAATCGGTCGACATTGCGGCCCCACGACTCCCAGCCTTTGTCGCCACAGTCCCAAATGTTTATGACCTGCGGCCAACGGCCACCGCCCTGCGCACACACGTAGAACGACCCAAGCAGGTTGTTCATCTCTGGCATGCGCAACACGGGGTCCTGCCACAAGTGCTCCATGTAGTCGTACTGGCCTTGACCAACGACATCGACGACTTCGTGCAAGTACAAGCTGCGCTTGGCCATGGCTCCCCCTCAAGTGACTTCCCAAACGAAAGGTAGTAGGCCAAACGCAAAGAGGGCGCCGGCAAAGCCGACGCCCTCTTCAGATCAACTTCGTAGCGAACTACGAGGCGATGTCATACCAAGTGGTGTCCACCGGTACCCAGCACTGAACATCGACTGGGCAACCGTTGTAGGTGCCATTGGCATTCTTTGCAGTACCCGTAGGTGCCGCTGTCAGCTTGACGGCGTGAGTGGTGTTCGCAAGGTAGGTCTTGCCTTCTTTTTGCGAGCCAACTCCGTTCGAGCCATTGGCGATTTCTACTTCGCCAAGTCCACGAACTGCCTTCATGAAGCTTTCACGGGTCAGATTCTTGCCAGCCTTATCAAGTGCTCGCTTCATCACAGTCGTGATGGTGCACTCATTCGGCGGGGCGTCAGAACTGACCTTGGTGCCATCAGGCAGAGTGCGAGTCTCGCCGGATGGAACACCCGGGTATGACTTGGCGCCAGCATAATCATTTGCTGAAAGCGCATCAAACTTGGCACGGCACTCTTTTTCAAATGCTGATTCCGGCTTGAGCTTGCCGTCCGGAGTCACTGAATCGCCGAAGACGGTGAAGCAAATACCGCCCACCGCCGATGGCTTGAGGGACTTGCCGCCGTAAGGCGTGCACATCGACGACGCAACATCAAGGAATGTGAACTTCCAATTGTTGCCTCCGGCGTTGTCCCAGAAACCGTTCGAAGCAGTGAACTGAAGCGCAATGGCAACGTTCGTGACATTTGCGGCCTTAAAGGTATTTACCGCAGCAGCAGATTCGGTGTTCTGAATCCCAGGGTCACCTTGAAGGGTGTTGATTTGCGCAACAGTAATTTTGTTGCCGTTGGCCTCGAGTGAACTCTTGGCAGCAGCGACTGCAGCGACGTGCTCCGGACCGTTACCACTCAGGAGCCCAACTGCGGCGCCCTTCGGGATCTGACCCGACTTGATTGCAGCATCGATACCCGACTTCGCGTTGACCTCGGCTGAGGGAGAGATCGACGTAAGCCACCCGGTGTCATGAGCTGACTGCGGGGCTACGTCACCGAAGAAAATCGGCACGCCGGCCTGAGCAATACATTCGATGTACTTCGCGCCCATGCCGTTGGAATTGATCATGGCAAACACCGGAGTGTTGATGGTGGCGTCATCGCAGACCTTCTGAGCCGTTGCTGGCTTCACCGGGTCCCACGTCATGACTACGCCTTCGACCTGACGGCCATTAATGCCGCCCGCAGCGTTCCATTCATCGAAATACGATGTGAGGCGCTTCGAAAGGTTCTGCGTGGTCAAAGCCGGAGCCAAGGCCATACCTGCGGCCCGAAGACCGTCAAGATCGGAAACAGCAACACCAATCCTGATTGATGTATCCGTGACACCGGTGGTGTTTCCACCGCCGCCAGACGAATCGCCATCACTACTGGAACATGCAGCCAAGCCAGCTGTGAGCGTGAATGCACACACAACCGCAATTGCCGCAGTCCAAGTTCTTGAACGTGCCATGAAGGTCCCCCCCTGAGGATTTCGAGATGGTTCTCACATTTGCGAGAACTGGAACTGTAGCAAGATCCAACGCCCTGCGTGACTGAAGTCACCCCCTCCGATCTTCCGCTAGGTTTCCGGTGGGGTTTGGGGCATTGGGCACTCGCGGTCGCATGCCCCTTGAGGCAAAGAACGAGGAGAGTCATGCCAGGAACCGAGGATGAGAGCGCAAACGGCCGGGGTTTGTCGAGCCTGACCTCTGTGATCTTCGAGGAAGAACAGCAACGCCTCGCGGCCGCCAAGGAAGAGGTCGTGGTGCTGCCCGATGACCTTCTGCCTGGAGTCGGCGGAAAAGGGATGCGCCTCAGCGAGGGCCTGAAACAGGGAGGCGTCTCGATGATCGTCCTCCTGCTCCTTCTTATTGTGGTTGAAGAGTTTCAGACCGTGGCTCTTCTCGTCCTCGGTCCCGACATTCAAGAGTCGCTCGATATTTCCGATACGACGCTTCTCGGTCTCATCAGTTTTGGCGGCGTCGTGCTGGTGCTTGCGTCGTTGCCATTTGCGTGGCTCGCCGACCGCTATTCCCGCACAAAGGTTCTGAGTATTGCGACTGCAGTTTGGGGGGCTTGCGGTGTAGGTCTCGGATTCATCGTGAACCCGTTCCAGATGGCTTTCGGTACCGCAGGAACAGGAATTGGCAAGTCAGCGAATATCCCGATCACCCCGTCATTGATCGCCGATCAGTATCCGATCGGGGTCCGTACCCGCATGTTCGCCGCGCAAACTCTGGGCCGACCAATCGGTCAAGTTGTAGGGCCAATCGTCGCTGGCGGAATTGTCCTCATCGCCGGCGATCAAGCCGGTGACTGGCGCTGGGTGTTTTGGATGTTCGGATTTCCCGCTGTGGGACTCGCAATTGCGTTCGCCTTCAAGCGCGAGCCCAAGCGCGGACGCAACGAACAAGAAGCTGTTTTTGGCGAGGACATCACTGAGACCGAAAATCTTGATGGCCCCGTTCGCCTGAGTGCCGCTATGGCAAGACTCAAAAAAGTTCGGACTTTTTACTTTTTGATTGTCGGCATTGGTGTGCTGGGTTTTGCACTTGTTGCCGTTCCCGCCACTTTCAATCTGCTCATGAAAGACGTGTACGGGTACGGCGCTTTCCAACGCGGTTGGATCATGTCGATCACTTGGTCGGTGTCAGTAATTGCGATTCCGATCGCTGGTCGTTATGGAGAGCGCCTCTTCCGCAGAAATCCACCCTCGGCCCTCAAACTCATGGGCGCATCAATCTTGATGTACGGATTTTTCCTGACGGTCGGACTCCGTTTCCAGCAGGCAGCAATCCTGATCGCATTCTTTGCCATTGGTAACGCATGCCAAGGCATGGCCTTCACTCAACTCGGGCCAACGATCTCTGCGGTTGTTCCCTACCAAATGAGAGCTCAAGCGTTCTCAATGGTGGGTGTCTACATCTTCCTTATGGGTGGTTTCTTTGGCGGCCTTCTCACCGGCGCCTTCTCCGACGCATTCGGACAGCGCACGGCCCTCACGGTCGTCATTCCCGTTGCGACACTCATCGGTGGGCTGATGATCATTTACGGATCCCGCTATATGAAGCGTGACATCTCTCTGACCGTTTCTGAATTAATCGAAATGCAAGAAGAGCAGAAACGAATGGCCGCCGACCCCGAGAACATTCCGATGCTCCAGGTTCGCAATGTTGATGCATCGTACGGAACCCTTCAGGTTCTTTTCGATGTCAGCTTCGAAGTAAAGCGGGGCGAATGCCTTGCTCTTCTCGGCACGAACGGAGCTGGAAAGTCAACCATTCTCAGGTCAATCAGCGGGTTGCTCAATCCCGACCGCGGCGTTATTCGCATGAATGGGCGCACCATCACCCTTGTTGATCCGCAGTACCGAGTTGCGCTCGGCATGATGCAGATCCCGGGTGGCGAAGCCGTTTTCCCATCTATGACGGTTTCGGAGAATCTGGAAATTTGGAGTGAGCTCATCGAGGACAAGGAGAAACGAGCCGAGAGAATCGAGGAGACCTTTGCGGTCTTCCCAGAACTTCT
This sequence comes from Actinomycetota bacterium, assembly GCA_009703275.1. Lineage (GTDB taxonomy): Bacteria > Actinomycetota > Acidimicrobiia > Acidimicrobiales > Acidimicrobilacustridaceae > Acidimicrobilacustris. Next base: position 4,791 of record WLGJ01000019.1, on the reverse strand, counting down.
TCACCTCGTTGATTCAAGAGCCGGTTCGCTCTCCGGCGGTCAGCAACAGATGCTTGCTCTTGGCAAAGCAATCATGCTTGAACCCGAGCTGCTTCTGATCGACGAATTGTCGCTCGGACTCGCACCGATCGTCGTCCAGCGCTTGCTCGGCATCGTGGAGAAATTGAAAGAGCAGGGCACAACGATGGTACTTGTCGAACAGTCAGTCAACGTCGCATTGGCGGTCGCTGATCGAGCAGTCTTCATGGAGCGTGGTCAAGTGAAGTTCGAAGGTCCAGCCCAAGAACTCTTGGAGCGCGATGACCTCCTGCGTGCTGTATTCCTTAGCGGAGAGGGTGCCTGATCATGATGTTCGGACTCACAATCAGCGGAGACATCATCTTCTCCGGATTCATTCAGGGATTGGTCTATGCCCTCGTAGCATTCGGCCTCGTCCTTATCTTCCGGGCCACTGGCGTCATCAACTTTGCTCAAGGACAGATCGGTGCATTTGGTGGTTACGCCATGGCGCTGCTGTACATCGAATACGGGATTCCTTACGTCTGGTCCATGCCCATTGCCTTAGGCGCCGGCGTACTTCTTGGTGTCGCTTCTGAACTGATCCTGCGGCGATTGTTCACTCAGCCGAGGCTCCTGCTTTTTGTCGCGACCTTGGGACTCACTCAGCTCATCCAGTTGCTCCAACTTCGCCTTCCAATTCCCGAAGGTGACGTAGCGGGTGTCAGCTACCCAGTCATTCTGAGTGGCAGTTGGGAACCATTCGGGGTGACTGTCACCGGACCAATGATCACTATCGTCATCGCTGTTCCGCTCCTGATGCTCGGCCTCACACTTTTGCTTCAGAAATCGAAGTTTGGTCGCCAAGTTCGAGCAACTGCCGATAATTCTGCGTCAGCACAACTCGCCGGCATCTCCATACGATCGGTATCGACAAAGGTCTGGGCCCTTGGTGGCCTGTTAGCGGTGATCGCTGCGTTGCTCATTGCCCCCGTTCAGGGCGGCAACATCGCAACAGTAAGTTCAGCCCTGGGTCCAACCCTTCTCCTGTTGGCACTTACCGCAGCAATGTTTGGTCGGATGCGATCATTCGGTTGGACCGTTGTCGGAGGCGTCGTTGTCGGCGTCGTCAATATGCTTTTTGTGACATGGGCTCAAGTCGGTGAAGTACCGCAGGGATCGAACATCTTGGCGATCTTCCTCATCCTTCTTGTTCTCATTGTGTTCAACGGAAGCGGAAGCGGGATGAGTGCCGACGAATGGCAGCTCACCACGAAACTCAAGTCAGCGAACGAAGAGTTGCGCAAGCATCCGCTCTATCGATTGTCGACCATTCTCGGTCTCGGTCTCCTTGTCGGAATGGCACTACTGCTGCCGCAAATCTTCGACAAACCAACTGACCCACTTCGTTATGCCGAAATTTTGGTGTGGATCATCGCCGCCCTCTCCGTAACTGTCCTCACCGGATGGGCAGGACAGCTCTCTCTGGGGCAATTCGGATTCGTTGCAATTGGCGCATATTTCACCGTGAAGTTTTCCGACGGCCTGCCCATTCCTGTTGCGATTCTGTTCGGAGTCGCGTTCGGCGTCATCGCCGCGATCATCGTGGGCGTACCAGCGCTGCGCATCAAGGGGCTCTTCCTTGCCGTCATCACCCTCGGATTTGGCCTCATGGTGCGAAATTGGCTGATCTTCAATCCTGGCCTCTCTGGAGACGGAGCAATTGCCACACTCGATGTCAATCGAGCCAAGGGGTACACGCTTCTTTTCTGGAAGGTAAAGGGAAACAATTTCCAAGGCATTTATTGGTTCTGTCTCTTTGTCACTGTTCTTGCGATTTTGCTGGTGTGGCAGATCCGCCGCACTGGTTTGGGTCGATCCATCATCGCCGTGCGCGACAACGAGTTGACTTCTGCCGCCTATTCGGTTTCGCCGTCAGTCAAAAAGATCACAGCGTTCGCAGTTTCGGGTGGTCTTGCTGCACTGGCCGGCGGCCTTCTGCCATTGCTGTCCGCTCAGCTGGAACTCTCGCCCAATACCGGGTGGTTTGAAGTTGAACAGTCTCTACGTGTCGTCGCTGTTGCAGTAGTCGGAGGCATCGCTTCAATCACTGGGGCGATTCTCGGCGTGCTTGTGATCGTTGCGTTGCCGATCCTTTTCGATGGCACTCCTCAGGTAAAACTGTTTGCCAGCAGCATTGGCATGCTCGTTGTTCTTCTGTACTTCCCCGGCGGTCTCGTTTCCGTGATCCATTCCGGGCGGGACCTTCTGTTGGGTTGGTTAGCGAAACGAAGCGGATGGGAACCGAAACGCAATACCCAAACTGGCAGCGTCAGTTCACTCGCATCGGTAAAGACCCACGATGAGAACAGTGCGGTTCCGCTTCTCGTCCGCGACGTCTCTGTAAGTTTCACTGGAAGAGTGGTCGTCGACAAAGCTTCCATCACCGTCGGCCCCGGCGAAATCGTTGGCTTGATCGGCACAAATGGTGCTGGCAAGTCGACGCTTATGAATGCGATCAGCGGATTTGTTCCCAGCACCGGAAGCATCGAAATCTTCGGTACCGAGGCCCAAAATCGCTCAGCACCTCGACGCGCCAGACTCGGCATTGGCCGAGCGTTCCAGAATGCTCGTTTGTTCTCGTCGCTGAGTGTGCGTGAGACTCTCATGGTTGCACTCGAAGCTCGTGAACGCTCGCTTCTCATCCCGTCGATGCTCTCGCTGCCGCCCTCACCGCAGCGCGAAAAGCGCAAGCGTAAGCAGGCCAACGAAATCATCGGTTACCTGGGGCTCTCCCGCTATGCCGATTCTCTCCTTGGTGAACTTTCCACTGGCACCCGTCGCATCGTCGAACTCGGTGCACTCCTCGCTCTCGATAGCGAGTTGTTACTTCTCGATGAGCCCACCGCCGGCGTGGCCCAGAAAGAAACCGAAGCGTTCGGCCCACTCATTGAATCGATCCGCAAAGAACTCGGTGCATCGATCCTGGTCATCGAGCACGACATGCCTATGGTCATGTCGATTTCCGATCGTATTTACTGCCTTGAAGCTGGATGTGTCATCGCCGAAGGCGAGCCACAGGCAATCCGCAATAACCCCGCGGTGATCGCTTCCTATCTCGGCACCGACGAGCGAGCTATCGCTCGTTCCGACTCTTGAGCCTCGACAATGACTGAAGCCACCGGCCCACTTTCTGGCCTGAAAGTACTGGACCTTTCGATCGCGCTCACAGGGCCCTTCGCCGCCGCGCTTCTCGCCGATCAAGGCGCTGAGGTCACCAAGGTTGAGCGACCCGGCATCGGTGACATCGCTCGATGGATCGGGGTTGCCGTCAATGGGATGAGTGCCTTCTACCTTGCGTGCAATCGGGGTAAGCGGTGCATTGCAGTAGATCTGAGCACTGACGAAGGCCGCGACATTGTGCTGCAGATGGCCGCCGACGCCGACGTCATTATCCAGAACTTTCGCCCTGGCGTCATCAACCGACTCGGACTGGGTTATGACGCAGTGCGAGAGATCAATCCCGACGTTATCTACGCATCGATTTCTGGGTACGGCCCAGTTGGTCCCTACCGCGATCGCAGCGCGTACGACACGTCGATTCAGGCGTATGCAGGATTCGCCGCCACGCAGGCGGAACTTGATGGCCCGCCAACATTCATCAAGCAGAACGCCGCCGACAAAGTCAGCGCGCTCTTTGCGTGTCAAGCCATCACAGCGGCACTGTTTGCACGGGCCTCTGGTCGCGGTGGACAGCACCTCGAAATGGGCATGGCCGATGCGTGCGTATCGTTCCTCTGGGCCGAAGCTGCCGGCAACGAGGTGCTCCTTGGTGCAGACGGATCTATGCCATCGAGCTTCAACGCCGGATTCGCACCGATGCGTTTCCTCGATGGCTGGGGCATCGTGGTGCCCACCACCGACGCCGACTTCGCCGGAATGTGCAAGGCACTCGATGTTCCAGGCTGGGATGATCCCCGCGTGAAGACAGTCGGCGAGCGCCGCAAGAACCGCGACGTACTCGAGCCCATCATGGACATGTGTTACGCCATGGCGGCCAACCTCACTCAGGCCGATGCCATCGAACGTTTCGAACGCGAGCGGGTGGCCTTCGCCATGGTTTTGTCGGCGGCCGAGATGGTCGATGACCCCCATGCCATTGCCATCGGAATGTTCGAAGAGTTCGATCATCCTGTCGTCGGTCGCGCTCGCCTGCCGCGTCATCCCACGCAGTTCCATGCCACGCCGGCCTCGCTCGGATTCGGAGCACCCGCTTTGGGGCAACACACCGATGACGTTCTGGAAGAACTCGGGCTCGGCGCACAGATCGAGCGGTTGCGAGCCGCCGGCGTCGTCGCCTGAGCAGACACCACCGAGGAGGTTGTAGCCCCGTGGGTATTCGCTATTCGAAACCGCCAGTCCTGATGCACGATGTGATTGACGATCTCGACGCGGTGACGCGACTACTTGAATCGCAAGCTCCGTATACGCCGCTCGGGGGTTGGTACAGCCCTGGTGCCGACCCAACGAAGCGCACTCGTCCGTTGTGGTTCCAGAACGACTGGGTGCACGACACCTTCGCTGCTGAAGGCTCGGACCTTTTCTTGCAGCACGTCGGTTATATCGAAGCGGCCAAGGAGTTCTACGACGCAGAGATCGTCGAGCCAAAGAGTGTGTATGTGAACCTCATGGTTGCGATCGAAGGTGGTGGTCCGGCCCACACCGATAATCCCCGCTTTCAGGGTCGCGACCGCACCAACACGCCAATGTGGTTGCTGCGTTCGATGCTGTGGT
>WLGJ01000189.1 GCA_009703275.1 Actinomycetota bacterium | reverse complement strand
CGTTCGACTTTTCCAAGTGAAGTGCGTGGAAGCGCATCGAGAAGCTCAATGCGTCGTGGCGCACAGTATGCAGGAAGCGTCTGTTTCACGTGGTCTCTGAGTTCATCGAGCGTGGGCGGTGCTGATGGGTCGGCTGCCACCACGACGGCGGTGACGATATGGCCCCATTCGTTGTCAGGCCTTCCCACGATGGCGACTTCGTTGACTGAGGCAAGTGCCGAAATCGATTCCTCGACTGGTGCGGGCCAAATCTTCTCTCCGCCAGAAATAATGAGGTCACCGCGGCGGCCGTGCACAACGAGGCGACCGTCGACAATCTCGCCGGCATCGTTGGTGGGGAACCAACCATCTGTGGTGCGGGGGTCGGTGTTGTCTCGATAGCTACGCAGCAACATGTCGCCGCGTACTTGGATTTCACCATCAACGATGCGAAGTTCGACGCCGGGGAGGATGTCGCCGTCGAACACAACGGCGCTGCCGGTTTCGGTCATGCCGTAACTCGCTCGGCAATTGGCGGGAAGGTTTTCAGGCGCTGCTTGACCACCAACAATGATGCGACGGAAGAGACTCGGATCAACGCGCGCAAGTGTGGTTGGGACCAACGAGGTGAGTGTCGCGCCTTCTCGGGCTGCGTTCTCTACCGCCTCACTATCGAATCGATCGTGAACCACGAGTGGAATTTCAAATGTTTGTGACCGAACCACGATGGCGAGACCAGCGATATGGGTAAGCGGAAGGCAACACAGCCACTGATCGCTTGAGGTGTCAACGCCGAGTGCGGTTGAAGTTGATCGTGCCGATGCCTCAAGCGACGCATGCGTGTGGACCACACCCTTCGGTGTTCCGGTACTTCCAGAGGTGGCGATGACGAGGGCGTCGCCAGCGTCGACCTGACGGCCGTTGAGACGCAGTTCGGTCCCGTCGGCCTCAATGATGCGAGTGGGGGCGAGCGCAGCAATGAGCGAGTCGCGGGCCGCATCGGGGAGGCGAGGGTCGAGGGGCATCACCGCGTCGCCGCGTTCCCAGATTCGAGAGAGGGTCTCGACAAAGCCCTGGCCGGTTTGGGCGATCGCCACTAATTCCTGCATTGGGATGAGGCTAGGCCTCAGATTCGGCGGGATTGGCCTCCACCGACCACACTTGCCGCTTATGAAGGACTGGATTGCTGGAGCCCGACCTCGAACCCTGCCTGCGGCTCTTGTGCCCGTGATTGTTGGAACTGCCGCTGCCGCAGGAATGAATGGCGACACGAATGCCCTGAAGGGTCTCTTCATCTGGCGCTTCGTGGCTGCGCTCGTTGTCTCACTGGCTCTGCAGATCGGCGTGAACTACGCCAACGACTATTCCGATGGAATTCGCGGAACCGATGCCGATCGTGTTGGACCGATGCGACTCACAGGGTCAGGACGTAAGAGTCCCGGTGCGGTGAAGCGCGCTGCGTTCCTCTCCTTCGGTGTCGCTGCAGTCGCTGGTCTCAGTCTCGCTGTGGCCACGAGCTGGTGGTTGATCGCAGTTGGCCTCGTGGCAATCGCTGCAGCGTGGTTCTATACCGGAGGCCCTCGTCCCTACGGCTATGCCGGTCTGGGCGAAGTGTTTGTCTTTGTGTTCTTTGGAGTTGTGGCGACGACCGGATCGGCATTCGTGCAGATCGAACGAATTACGCCGCTCACTCTTCTGGTTTCGATACCGGTTGGTCTCTTTGCGACCGCGCTACTCGTGGTGAACAACCTTCGCGATATCCCGGGTGACACCGAATCGGGTAAGCGAACGCTCGCCGTTCGTCTTGGAGATAAACGAACACGGATCTTTTACGTCGTGCTCGTCGTACTGCCATTCTTCACGGTGCCGTTCTTGTGCGGACTCTCGCAGCGTCCCGCGGGTGCATTTTCGATGTTTGCCGTTCTTCTTGCTCGAAAACCCGTGCAACGTGTGATTGAGGGGGCTCGGGGTCCGGCCCTGATCCCAGTTCTCGGCGCAACGGGGAAGGTTCAGCTGGCCTTCGGCGTGTTGATCTCGGTGGGATTGTTTATCGGCGGCTGATTACAGCGTTTCTGACAGCCACTTCGTAATTACCGACGCGGTTGCTGTCGGATTTTCTAACTGCGCGCTATGTCCGGCGTTATCAATGAGTTGTATCGAAGCATTCGTGCCGATTGATTCGACGAGACGATGGCCAAGGTGTGTGAATTTTTCGTCGTTGGCGCCAGCGATGACGAGCACTGGCATGGTGAGCTCGCCCAGGCGACTCCACAGCGATTCTTGAGTACCGGTTCCGCACAGTCGCAAGCTTGAGGCCAAACCAGCCGCCGAGTTCGTGGCTCGAAGTTCGCGAAACGATTGGTCGGCTGTGAGCGACGCGAACATGGGTTGTGAGAGCCACTCGTCGAGGAACGCATCGACACCGATGTCTTCGAGATGATCAGCAAGTGATTCATCGGCAACGCGACGCTTTGCTCGTTCTTCCTCGCTGTCGAGTCCGCCCGTGGCGCCGATAACGACGAGTCGTTCAACGAGTTGTGGATGACCAAGCGCGAGATGGAGGGCGATGCGGCCTCCGAGCGAATAACCGATGACGATGCTCCGCTCGATGCTCGAAGCAACGAGCGAGGTTGTTTGTTCCAGATCGGCGCGGACCTCGTCCGAACCACCATGGCCCGGCAGGTCAATCGCTACCACCGAGTGGGTCGCGGAGAGCTTGTCGGCAAAGGGCCCCCAGCAGCCGGCGGTTTGGGTGAAGCCGTGTAGCAGCGCGATCGGAGGGGCGTCAGCGGGGCTGCCGGTCCGAACGCTGGAGAGATGGGAAGAAGCCACCCGCTCAGCGTAGAGGCGGGCTGACGCGGACCGTAGGCTGCAGTCATGGCCGACGAGGACAATGGGGTACTCAACGCAACCTTCTGCGCCACCCTCGTCGACGAGTGGGTTCGTAACGGACTGACCGATGCAGTTGTCTGTCCTGGTTCCCGCTCCACGCCAATGGCAGTCGCACTCGTTGTCGACGGCCGCGTGCGTGTTCACGTTCATCACGATGAACGGTCGGGATCTTTCATGGCCCTTGGGCTCGCCCGTGCAACGGGCCGTGCAGTCCTTGTGCTCTCAACCAGCGGAACCGCTGCGGTCGAGTTCCACCCTGCGGTTGTCGAAGCCGAACTCGATCGAGTGCCACTCCTCGTCGTGACTGCTGATCGCCCTCCGCGTTTGCGTGGCATAGGCGCGCCGCAAACAATTGATCAGGTCGACCTCTACGGATCATCAGTTCGACTGTCGGTCGATGCTCCTGTTCCGGCCACATCGAATCGTTCATCGTGGCGCGCACTAGCGCGACGGACCTGGTGGGCGACCGCCGGCGCTGATCCTGGCCCGGTGCACTGCAATCTCCCGTTCGACGAACCACTCGTCGGTACTCCAGCCGAATTGCCCACTCTCGACGACTCGCAACATGCCGTTATCGATCTCGGCGATCCGTTTACGGACCCCGGGGCATTGCCTGCGTGCGGCCTCATCATCGCCGGTAGCGGCATCGACGACGCGGGTGGAGTCTTGCTTT
>WLGJ01000188.1 GCA_009703275.1 Actinomycetota bacterium | reverse complement strand
GTCACAACTCGTCGAGCGGTTCGATGTCGCGAAACTGCCGCACAACGTCTGGGTTCTTCCCGAGGCAATGGCCGGTAGCGTCGAGTCGTGACCGTGCTTGTTGACGCCGCGATTTGGCCGTTTGAAGGCCGCAAGTGGGCACATCTCGTGAGCGATACAAGTTTCGATGAACTGCACGCATTCGCTGAACAACTCGGCATTCCGCGCCGCGCGTTTCAGGGCGACCATTACGACGTTCCCACTGATTATCGAGATCGCGCGATTGAGTTGGGTGCGGAACCTGTGCCGTCTCGTGAACTCGTGCGACGACTACGCGCGGCGGGGCTTCGGCGAGTCCGGTCAGCCACGGAACTCAATACTTCTGCCTAGCATCGGGTGATGGCCACCTACACCCTCTTCCATAACCCGAAGTGCTCGACCTCTCGAAAGGTCGACGAGGCTCTTGTTGCTGTCGGTGCTGATGTCGAGACCGTGTTGTATCTCAAGACGCCACCGACAAAGGCCGATCTCGAACGCATCATCGGAAAGCTCGATGACCCTGTTGGTGATCTCGTGCGCAAAGACAATCGGTTTAAGGAACTCGGTCTTAACGCCGATGACTACACATCGAAAACAGCTGTTGTCGCATTGTTACTTGAACATCCGGAACTGATGCAGCGACCGATCATCGAGTCTTCGTCTCGTGCAGCAATTGGTCGTCCGCCTGAAGACGTGGTTGCGTCGTTCCTCGGTTGAGAGTGAACGAAGGTGTTCAGCCCGCCGCGATTTCGTCGGCAAGAGCTTTGGCCTCGGTGGGTGAAATGCCGGATCGGCCCACGAGGTAACACGTGAGCGGGGCGGCGAGACGTTCCGAGGTGTGCGCGGCAACGCTGGCCAGATCAAGAAGCGCGTCGATGTCTTCCTGGGGGAGTGCATCGAGACCGAGGCGTGCGGCGAAAGCGGTGAGCCATTCCTGTGCGTCCATGGGTCGCAGCGTAGATCGGGTCGGCTCCTAGGCTCGTTGGTATGGCCGAGGAGGATGCACTGCGAGTCACCGCATCGGTGCTGATCCCTGCCCATGAACTCTCGTGGACATTTGGGCCGAGCGGAGGGCCTGGTGGTCAGCACGCGAATCGGGCCCACACCCGGGCCGAAGTGCGGTTCGATGTTGAGGCTTCGGGTTCGTTGTCGCAGTATCAGCGCCAACGCATCATCGATCGTTTGGGATCGGTCGTAACCGTTTCGGCTGATGATGAACGATCACAGTTGCGGAATCGTCGTCTGGCTCTCGTCCGGTTGCGTCAGAAATTGGCTGGAGCATTGCGGGTCGAGACACCCCGTCGGCCTACACGGCCGGGTCGGGGAGCAGTGGAACGTCGGCTCGATGCCAAGCGTCGTCAGGCAGCGCGCAAACGCGATCGTCGTGGCGGTTTCGACGACTGAGCCGAGCTGAAATCAGTAGCCTCACGGGGTGCGCTTCGGATTCAAGACATCACCCCAACACACCACGTGGCAAGCGATGCTCGATGTGTGGCAGGCCGCTGACGACATCGAACTGTATGAATCGGGATGGAACTTCGATCACTTCTATCCCATCCATTCCGACAACTCGCACGGCCCCTGTCTTGAAGGGTGGTCGACACTCACGGCTCTTGCGCAAGCGACCAAGCGCATTCGTGTTGGTGTACTTGTCACTGGTCTTCCCTATCGCCACCCGGCGGTGATGGCGAATATGGCTGCGACCGTCGACGTGATTTCGAATGGTCGACTCGAACTTGGTCTTGGTGCCGGTTGGAATGATGAAGAAGCCAATGCCTATGGCATCAGCCTTGGTTCGACGCTTACCGAACGATTCGACATGTTCGATGAATCACTCGAAGTGATTGTGTCGCTGCTCACGAATGAAGTTTCGAACTTTGAAGGACAACACTTCACGCTGACGAATGCCTATTGCGAGCCAAAGCCAATTCAGCGGCCGCATCCGCCAATCTGTATCGGTGGCGCTGGTCCCAAACGCACACTTCCCGCCGCGGCTCGTTGGGCCCAGCATTGGAACTTCCCTGGCGGCCCAGTTGATTCGTGGAAGACATCGCGCGATCTGTTGTGGGCCGAATGTGAACGCATTGGCCGCGATCCATCCGAGATCATGACTTCAACGCATCTTTTGGCCGACGTCAACGACTCCGGAGTCGCCGTTGCGCAGGCTGAGGCCTACGCCGAAGCCGGCCTCGATATGGGCATCGTGTATTTGCCGCCGCCTCATTCACCCGCAGTGCTCGAAGCACATGCGGTCGCTCTCCAGCACTTAGCTGAGTAAACACTAGGAGTCATCATGGAAATTGGAATCTTTAGCCAACCCGAAACCGTCGACAAGGCTGTTGAACACGGACGACTTTTCGCTGATGCGGGATTCGGGTCCTACTGGATGCCGCAGATCTTTGGCCTCGACACACTGACTGCGCTCACTGTTGTTGCACGCGAGGTTCCAAAGATTCGCCTTGGAACTGCAGTGGTTCCGACCTATCCGCGTCACCCCGCGATGTTGGCGGCCCAGGCGCGCACGTTGCAGCAGGTTGCCGACGGCCGTTTCACCCTTGGTATCGGCTTGTCGCATCAGATGGTCATCGAAGGCATGTTCGGCATGACCTTCGAAAAGCCAGTTCGCCATCTTCGCGAATACCTCAGCATCCTCATGCCGCTTTTGAATGGCGATGCTGCCGACTTCGCCGGGGAAACGTTGCATGGTCACCTTGGGCTCGACATTCCCGATTCAACACCAGTCGACACGCTCGTTGCCGCGCTTGGTACGCAGATGCTCAACGTCACAGCGCGCATGGCACAGGGAACGGCTACTTGGATGACTGGTCCGACCACGATCGCCTCACACATCGCGCCGACTATCAACAAAGCCGCGGCCGAAGCGGGACGGCCCGCACCGCGAATTGTGTGTGCGTTGCCAGTGTGTGTGACTGATGATGAAGCCGGTGCGCGGGCCAAGGCCGCCGAGGAATTCCTCGTCTACGGATTCTTGCCCTCGTACCGAGCGATGCTCGATCGTGAAGGCGTCGAAGGTCCGGCCGACGTCGCGCTTGTGGGCAATGCTGCAACAGTTCGTGCTGGTATCGAAAAGATTTTCGAAGCCGGTGCTACTGAGTTTGTTGCGGTGCCTTATGACAACCGCGACGCGACACTCGAAATGCTCGCTGGCCTGTTGTAGTCGGCGAGCAATTACCGCATGATTAGACGGGCGCTTCGGCGTGGCGGAATTCGAGCGGTTCCACAAAATTCGCAGCGAGATCAATCAGTAGTTCGTCGCGCAACGCACGACGTTCGGGGTCGTCCCACAGATTGACTTGTTGCAACGGATCGAGGACGAGGTCGTACAACTCGCCCTCGGTGCCGTCGTGCACGGTGCCGGGCTGATAGGTCGTGCACACGAAGTTGTCGCGCATGATCGTGCGCAGATGGATCTCGGTGCCGTCGGGCTGACGGCTATCCCACTCGGTGGTGACTCGCTCGAAACCACGAGCAACTGCATCGGCATCGTCGATCGGCAGCGGTCGGCCTTCCATCCACTCTGG
>WLGJ01000187.1 GCA_009703275.1 Actinomycetota bacterium | reverse complement strand
GCGAACTCAGTAAACGAGTTGTTCGACGGATCAGCATCCGCCAACACCTTCGTAATCGCCGCGGTCAACGTGGTCTTACCATGATCGATATGACCCATCGTGCCCACATTCGCGTGGGGCTTGGTCCGCTCGAACTTCTCGCGTGCCATGATTTCTCCTGATGCCTTTCGTGGCCATTGCCTGTATTAGTGCGGCCTGTATTAGTGCGTGCTGTATTAGTACGTCTGACTGAGTACTGCGTGCTTCTTGTTGCGTGTTGCGGATACTGCGAATTGAGACTGTGGTGCGGTTTTGTTGCTTTTGCACCGAGTGGGAATCGGATTCCCGATTGGTGTCGGCGGTCGGACTTGAACCGACGACCACTCGATTATGAGCCGAGTGCTCTGACCAGCTGAGCTACGCCGACATGTTGGACGGTTGGGCGGAGCCCTTCCGACACAGAGCCCCCTGACAGAATCGAACTGTCGACCTTTTCCTTACCATGGAAACGCTCTGCCGACTGAGCTAAGGGGGCGCGTCGGGCGAGCCCGACAAAGGAGGCGTTATCTTGCCACGCCCCACAGGGGATTCCCAACTCACGACCTAGGGCGCCGGTACGGTGACCGGTGTGAACCTCCGCCTCGCCCGCCCCGAAGATGCCGAAGCGACCCGTGAGATCTACAACACTGAGGTCACCGGCTCCACCGTCACCTTCGATCTCGTCCCCCGCTCGATCGATGATCAATTGGCCTGGCTCGACCAACGCTCCGGAGCCATGGCCGTCGTTGTGGCCGAAATCGATGGCCAAGTCGTGGGATTCGCCTCACTCTCGCCCTATCGAGACCGCCCGGCCTATGCCACCACTGTTGAAGATTCGGTCTACGTCCACGCCGACTTCCGGGGCCAGGGCGTGGCCCGAGCCCTGTTGGCGGAAATTCTCGACATTGCCTCTACCCGGGGCTTTCATGCCGTGATGGCCCGAATCGTCGGTGGCCACGACGCCTCGATCGGGCTTCATAGTTCTCTCGGCTTCGAAATCGTCGGTACCGAGCGTGAGGTTGGCCGGAAATTCGGCAAATGGCTCGATGTCGTCATCATGCAGCGGATGCTCTGAGGCCAATCGGTCACTTTCGGAGGGCAGTCAGCGCTCCGCTATGGTTTCTCCCTTCAGGGTCGGTGCCCGAGCGGCCAAAGGGAACGGGCTGTAAACCCGTCGGTTCTGCCTTCGATGGTTCGAATCCATCCCGGCCCACCATCCGGCTCCCCGCCCGTCGGGCGGGGCTGCCGGCTGGAACCCACTCAATTCGCCCCATGGGCGAGCGGTTGGAACGAGGAAACATATGCCGAGCTTCGATGTTGTGTCCGAGATCGACGAGCAGGAAGTTCGCAATGCGGTCGACCAGGCCTCGCGAGAACTCACCACTCGCTTTGATTTCAAGAACACCAACTCATCAGTCGAATACAAAGAACTCTCCATCGAGATGAAGTCGGCAAGTCCGGATCGACTCAATGCCGTGCGCCAGGTTCTCGAAGAGAAGTTGGTCAAGCGAAAGGTGTCGCTCAAGTCCCTCGATTACGGCAAAGTCGAAGACGCTGCAAGCAGCACAGTTCGCCAGACCGTCAAGATCGTTGCGGGCATTTCCAGCGAAAAAGCTAAGGCCGTCAACAAGGCGATCAAAGAACTTGGCCTCAAGGGTGTGTCATCACAAACCCAAGGCGAACAGGTTCGCGTCACGGGAAAGAAGCGTGACGACCTACAGGCCGTTATCGCAGGACTCAAAGAGGTTGACCTCGAGATTCCTCTGCAGTTCGAAAACTTCCGCGACTAACTCGCGTCTTACTCGTAGTACCCCGAGTGGATGTACACGCACGGGATTCCTTCGCCATGAAACATGTCGGCGTTCTTTCGGTCATCTTCAAACGCGAGTTTGAGGTCGAGTCCAAATTCGCGAAGTTCGCCCACAGTGCGCTTCTTGAATTCCCACGCTTCTTGACCTGAACCATCTTCTCGCATGCAGAGCAAGTCCCAGCGCAGATCATGACGAGCAAGCCATTCAAGTGTTTGTGGCTGTACGCGTAACGGCCTTGCGGTGAGCAACACCACATGCAATTCCGGCGCTAAAAGACTGAGCAAACGTGCAAGTTCGTGAATGACCTCGTCGTCGCCACAAGCTTCGAAGAATGCATTCCAGTCACGGTTGGCAATGTGATGTTGACGGTCGCTCGCGTTCGACAACACGCCGTCCATGTCGAAAACAACTGTGGGGCCCGGAGCGATCGGACCTTCACGCCATCGCCAATTCTCAGGTGTCTCCATCACGCGCCGCTTCCTGGTCCGTGCAGCGCACTTTCACGAATTGCTTCAACAACTGATGGGTCGGCAAGTGTCGTGGTATCGCCAAGCGTGTTGCCGTCGGCGATATCACGAAGAAGTCGACGCATAATCTTTCCGCTTCGGGTTTTGGGAAGATCGGGAACGATGATGACGCGCTTTGGTCGTGCGGTTGGGCCGATCTTCGTTGCGACGTGCGCACGCAATTCGTCGACAAGCGCATCGTCAGCAGTTACTCCCCCGCGCAGAATCACGTAACCAACAATGGCCTGGCCGGTGAGGTCGTCAGTCGCGCCAACAACTGCCGCTTCCGCCACAGAGGTGTGGTCGACAAGTGCGCTTTCAACCTCTGTTGTCGAGATTCGATGACCCGAAACGTTCATGACGTCGTCGACACGACCAAGTAGCCAGATGTAGCCGTCATCATCGATCTTGGCACCATCGCCTGCGAAATAGCGGCCGGGATAGCGGCTCCAGTAGGTGTCCTTGTAGCGCTCAGGGGCACCCCAAATGCCGCGAAGCATCGATGGCCACGGACGGGTGAGCGTCAGGTAACCACCACCGCGCTCAATGGGATGGCCCTCTTCGTCAACTACTTCAACGCCGATACCAGGAAGGGCAAAGCACGCAGAGCCCGGCTTGAGCGTCGTAACACCAGGAAGCGGGGAAATCATCTGGCCGCCCGTTTCGGTCTGCCACCACGTATCGACAATCGGACAACGATTGCCACCGATGTGTTCGTTGTACCACATCCACGCTTCAGGATTAATGGACTCGCCGACAGAACCGAGCAGACGTAGTGACGAGAGATCGTGCTTCTGCGGTTCTTGTTCGCCCCACTTCATGAACATGCGAATCGCGGTTGGTGCGGTGTAGAGCTGTGTAACGCCATATCGCTCGATGATGTCCCACATGCGATCTTTGCCGGGCGTATCGGGAGTGCCTTCGTACAACACCGACGTTGCACCATTTACGAGTGGTCCGTAGACGATGTAACTATGGCCAGTCACCCAACCAATGTCGGCCGAACACCAATAGACATCGGTTTCAGGTTTGAGATCGAAAACGTACTTGTAGGTAAAAGCGACCTGGGTGAGGTAGCCGCCTGTTGTGTGCATGATGCCCTTGGGCTTTGCCGTTGTGCCCGAGGTGTAGAGCAAATACAACAACTGCTCTGAATCCATTGGCTCAGCGGGGCACTCGGGAGCAGCCGCTGCCATGAGCTCGTGATACCAGTGATCACGACCTT
>WLGJ01000186.1 GCA_009703275.1 Actinomycetota bacterium | reverse complement strand
GTCGAGAGCTCAATGGAGCGAAGTCGCCGGTTGGTCACTGCCGGGTGAAGTGGGGCGTCGTCGAGAATTGAGACATCGCTCAGACCCTTTTCGAGCACTGCAAGGGTGGCAGATGCTCCGAGAATCGCCTCGACGGCAGAAACTCCGTCAGCGCCCAATTGGTGAGCCCGTCCTTCGGTGACCTCGTCGACCGATCCAAGGGCGGCGTTGACCCGTCGTGGCAGGGTGCGCAGGGCGACAATGGCATCGCCGGGCATGAGGGTCGAGTAGTCAGTCATGGCTGAAGATTAGGGGCGTGCCGGGGTCGGTCAATGGCCCACTGCTAGCCTTTCTTCGTGCTTGACGGTCGTTGGCGAACCAATATTGAGAAAGCGTTGAAGCCGGTTGGAGCAAACTTGCTCAAACTGGGTTTCACCGCCGATCGCCTGACTGCTCTTGGCGTGGTCATGTCGGCGTGCGCCGCAGTTGCCATTGCGGCGGGATTCTTGCCCCTAGGGCTTCTCCTTCTTGTCCTCACTGGTTTGCCCGACGCTCTTGATGGCGCCGTGGCAAAGGCGGCGGGCACCGCTGGTCCTCGCGGCGCCTTCTTCGACTCCGTCGCCGACCGAGTCTCCGACACGATGTTGCTCGGTGGTGTTGCTTGGTATCTCGCCGATACCTATGGCGGACTCATGCCGCTTCTGCCGATGGCCGTGCTCGGCGCTTCGCTCATCATCTCCTACGAGCGGGCGAAGGCCGAAGCCCTCGGCTTCAATGCCAAGGGTGGCGTCATGGAACGCGCCGAACGAGTCATCCTCCTCGGTCTTGGTCTCCTCTTCCCCGTGCTGCTGATTCCCGTTCTTTGGGTGATGCTCGTTCTCACGATCGTGACCGCAGTGCAGCGCTTTGTGAAGGTCTGGGGTCAGGCATCTCAGGAACGTCCCGTTGTTGTGCCAACTCGCCGCGCGTCTCGTCGCCGTGCCGCCCGCGTAACCCGCGCCGGGTCGTCACAGTGGCGTCAGAACCTTCAGGCGCGTCGACGCCGTTAGGCGCTCATGGCGCTGGATCCGGTCACCGCGGCCTATCGCGCGGGCGCAGCCTTCTCGCGGTCTGTGCCGCGTCCGTTCGCTGAGATCACTGCAAAGGGTTTAAGTCGCATCGCTGCTTCGGTATCGAAGGAACGACGCATGCTTGTTGCGAGGCATCTCCATCGTGCCGATCCGACGCTTGAAGGTAAGGCGCTTGACCGCGCCGTCGACGCAACGTTCGACAGTTACGCGCGTTACTGGATCGATTCATTTCGTCTTCCGCAGTTGTCTCCGGAACAAGTTGACTTCAGTTTTGCTTTTGAAAACTTCACCCACATTGCTGACGCACTGAAAGCGGGCAAGGGAGTCGTGGCAGTTATGCCGCACTTGGGTGGATGGGAATGGGCCGCATTTTGGATGACGCAGGTGATGAAGATTCCAGTCACTGCGGTGGTTGAGTCACTTGAACCTCCTGCGTTGTTTGAATTCTTTGTGGAGTTCCGGCGAGAACTCGGGATGAACATCGTTCCGTTGGGGCCCGATGCAGGTAGCGAGATTTTGAAGGCGTTGAATTCCAATCACGTCGTGTGTTTGCTTGCCGACCGCGACATCATTGGTGACGGCGTTGAGCTTGAATTCTTTGGCGAAACAACCACGATTCCTGCAGGTCCAGCAACACTTGCATTGCGCACTGGTGCTGCACTCATCCCGTGTGCTGTCTATTTCGAAGGCAGAACCGGTCATCACGCTGTCGTCGAACCGCCTTTGAAAGTCGTTCGTGAAGGAAGGCTTCGTGACGACGTGCGTCGAGTCACCATTGATTTAGCTGGTCGGCTCGAAGGACTCATTCGCCAAGCGCCGGAGCAGTGGCATCTGCAGCAGCCGAACTGGCCGAGTGATTACGCCGAACTTGAACGAATCGGCAAACCGCACCCTCGACCGAAGCGCGGCCCGTCTTCTCTTGCCGCTCGAGGCGACAACTGACATGCGTATCGGGATTGTTTGCCCCTACAGCCTCACCCTTCCAGGTGGTGTGCAAGGTCAGGTGTTGGCGTTAGCTCGCGCGCTTCGTACTCGCGGACACGACGTGCGCGTCCTTGGACCCTGCGATGGGCCACCACCTGATTCCGGAGTCACGCCCCTAGGCGACAGTCTTCCAACTGCTGCCAACGGATCCGTCGCTCCAATTGCACCCGACCCTTCGGCGCAATTGCGCACAATTCGCGCCCTTCGCGACGAACGCTTCGACGTCGTGAATGTCCACGAACCGCTCGCACCGGGAGTCACCAATACGGCGCTGCTGTTTAAGTCGCAACCGATCGTTGGCACCTTTCACGCGGCGGGGGAGAGCGCTGCCTACCGATGGCTTCAGCCTGTCGTTCGGTGGCTGGCGCGCAAGATCGATGTTCGCTGTGCAGTGTCGGCCGACGCTCGCGACATGGCAATCGAAGCGGTTGGTGGTTCCTACGAACTGCTCTTCAACGGTGTTGATCTCTCTCACTACGCCGGCCCGGCGATCCCGAAAGCGGAACCTCGCACGATTCTTTTCCTCGGTCGTCACGAACCGCGCAAGGGTCTCGCGGTACTGCTCGAAGCAATGGGTGAGCTTCCGGCGGGCGTCCGTCTTGCCGTGGCCAGCGACGGGCCTGAGACCGAAGAACTTCGCCGACGTGTTGCAGGCGATACGCGCATCGAATGGCTGGGTCGAATCTCGGAGGCGGAAAAGATCCAAAGGCTTCGCTCTGCGGAGGTTTTCTGTGCGCCCTCGCTCGGCGGGGAATCATTTGGTGTCGTACTGCTTGAGGCTATGGCTGCGAAAACCGCTGTCGTCGCCAGCAACCTCCCCGGCTATGCCAATGTGGCGAGAGCCAATAAAGACGCACTTCTCGTCCCGCCGGGAGATCCAGCGGTTCTCGCAGGGGCATTGCGACGAGTTCTCGACGAAGCGCCTCTGCGTGAATCGCTTGTGGCCTCGGGATCAGAGCGAGCAGAGGGATTCTCCATGGACCACCTTGCGGAACGCTACGAAGAGATCTTCGAGCGTGTTGCACTTCGCCGGTAGTATCGCTCTGTCCTCTTTCCCTATCGAAGGCTTCGTGTGACTTCCACTCTTGAGCAAGCGTCGCCTCGTTCCGCCAGATATGGACTCGCCGCTGCGCTGCCACTCGCTCTAACTGGGCTGATTGTCGCTGCAGTGCTCGCGGTCGTCGCGGGCGTCGTTGGTCTAATCGTCGGTCTTGTCATCACTGCAGTAGCTGTAGTCGTCCGGATGCGTACCTTTGCCGCCGGAATCGACGATGCGATCATTCAGCAGCTCGGAGCCAAGCCTGCCGATGGTCCTGAAGCAGCTGGGTTCCGCAATCTTGCTGACGGGCTTTCTGCCACAGCCGGGGTTCCTCTTCCGGAACTGATGATTCTCGACACTCCGTCAGTGAATCTTCTCGTCGTCGGAACCGATGCTGAACACGCAGCGATCATCGCTACTTCCGGACTCCTTTCCCAGTTGAGTCGTGTCGAACTTGAAGGTGTCGTTGCTCGCGCATTTGTACAACTTCGTCAGGGAGATGTTTTCTCCGCCACGATGGG
>WLGJ01000185.1 GCA_009703275.1 Actinomycetota bacterium | reverse complement strand
TTCTGCGGCGTGCCGACCTTGGGAAGGTGGTGCTGCGGTTTCCGAGGTTTCTTTGTCTTCTTGTGGTTAGCCACGGCGAGACGTTAGCCCCCTACGCTCAGGCCCATGACCGATCTCGGACCAATGCCCCCGACCCCCGATATCGGTCCAGTCGCGGCCGACTGCGGAAGCCTCCAGCCAATCGCGCCCAACGTGTGGGCCTGGATCGGCAATGGCACGGGCAATGCCGGAGTCGTTATCGAAGATGACGGCATCACCGTGATCGACACACTCTTGGCCCCATCGGCAGCCCGAGCGTTGAACAACGAACTTGCCGACCGTTTCGGACTGCCCATCAAGCGCGTTGTCTATACAAGTAGTCATCTCGATTCAGTGGGCGGTTCGGCCGTGTTCTGGATGGCTGGTCGCTATGGCCGCACCCAAACCAATGTGCTGCTTGATCAACCCGCCCCCATCGAGGCGTATAAGCGACTCTCGCCTGCGTGGGCTCATGATTACGACACCAATCCCCGAACCGCCGAGGTTCCGTTCGCCACTCGCCCGGTCTCTCACGTTGTCGATGCCGCAGCGTGGCTGACACCGGTGGTGCTTGCACTTCCCGTGAGCGGCCAGCAGTCCGAGAATCTCGTCGTGCTCGTTCCTTCGGCCGGGGTGATGTTCGCTGGCGCGTTCGCCACCATTGGCACAACACCAAACGCATGGGATGGCAATCCTTCGGTATGGGCCGACACTCTTGGCGAACTCGCCGATCAGGCAACCGTGATCGTGCCGGGCCACGGACCAATCGGGGCACCACGACACCTTCAACTTCTGCAGGCCTATCTCTACGCGTGCGACGACGCTGGTGGCGATCCCGCGCGAATCCCTGCCGGGCCGTGGGATGAATGGTCGGGACGCGATCTTGATGCGGTGAATGTTGAACGTGCCGCCCGAGTCGCCGTTGACGACTTCGATGTTCCCCATACGATGCTTGAACGGTTGGGCATGGGGGACGACTGATGGATCAAGCAAAGAGCAATCGACCAGAGGAGTGGACAAAGCCCGAGGTCGAGCAAGTTGCCGTTGCCGCCGCCACCGTTGTTCTCGTTCGTGACGCCGACGACGGCGCAGAAGGAATCGAAGTTCTTCTTGCTCGTCGCAATTCAAAGATCTATTTCGCCGGTGGCGCGTGGGTGTTCCCGGGCGGACGCATTGACGCCGAAGATCACGGCCCCGATTTTGCTGGCGATCATTTCGATGAATCGCACGAAGATTTCCTCGATGTTGCTCGCCGAGCATGCGTGCGTGAAGCAGCCGAAGAAGCCGATGCCGTCATCAGTGCCGACGATCTCGTATTCATGTCGCACTGGACTCCCCCGCTTGAAGCACCCAAGCGTTTCTCCACCTATTTCTTCATGGGCCCAGCGCCAACCGAAACGCTCACGGCTGACGGCGGCGAGATTCACGAACTCGAGTGGATGCGTCCGGCCGATGCAATGCGCCGTCGCAACGAAGGCGAAATCGAACTCATTCCGCCGACCTTCATCACGCTCGCGCTACTTGCCCCGTTTGCATCAACAGCCGACGCACTCGCGCATTACCGCGACAACTCACCGGAATTCTTTGTCACCAAGTTCACCCGCAAAGACGGCTACAACATCGCGCTGTACGCCGGAGATGCCGGGTACGAGGTTGGCGATGCATCAGTGCCAGGCGCGCGTAATCGTCTACTGATGGGCGAAGGCGATTGGGTCTACGAACGCGACGTGTAACGCGCCGCGGCCGGAACTAACAGCCGCACATCCCGCCGCCGCAACCGTGGCCACCAGCACGCGGCATCGGAGCAGGTGCTGGCGCCGCTGAACCCGAAGAACCGCCAACCGTTGCGAACACACTCAGAAGTCGACGCGACCCAGCATGCCCGTTGGGGCAATCAATTGGGTCTGACGCTTCGGCCATAGAGCGGCGAGCTTCAAAGGTGGTGTCGCACTCGGGGCACTTGTAGTCGTAAAGCGGCATGAGAAGAGCCTACGTCAGCAAAGATGCCTGACGTTCTCGGAACTTCTCACTCAGCCAGTGAACTGCGGCACTTCCGGGTTGGTCCCAGCAGTCGTCGTGGTCGGAACGGGTTCGGGCTGAGCCTCGAATGCACCCATATCGGCAACACCATTGAAAACGCGTACGAACGGGTTACCGCGCTGATCGAAACCGTTGCCTACGAATGTGTCGACAGGGTTAGGTCCGGCATCGATCGCCGGTGAACTCGATTGCAGTGCCATCGTCTGCGTTGCTCCGCCATTATCCGCCAAGGCATCGAGGCCAGGAGACGAGGAATAGAGGTTGGCGGTGCCTGCCTCGACGTTCCGGCCACTCACGGCACCAATCATCGAGTTGTAGGAGTGGAAGTGGCCCCCAGTTCCAACGCCGAGATCGAAGGCAAGGTCGTTGCCACCAGGGTCCGTTGAGGTGTTACCTGACACGATCGAACCATGCAGGTTGACTTCCCCTTCGCCCCTCGTCGAAACACCGCCACCAGCGTCATAATTTCCTTGAGGCGACTGTGTCGTTGCGCTGTTGCCACTTACGGTGGTTTGAGTGAGTGTGAGCTCGCTGGAAATGTAAGGGCTCGGTTTAAGTAGCAGTCCTCCAGTCAAACCACCAGTGTTGTTCGCGAATGTTGAATTAAAGATCTGCGCGTTTTCAATTGACGCAGCTCCTGCACCATTGCTACCGCCGGTGTTGTTGGAAAGTGTCGAATTTTCAATCGTGACCGAAACGCCGCCATAGACCTGGATAGCGCCATCACCATTTACCGTTGTTGCAGCGTTCGCCTCGAACGTGGTTCCCGAGATCGTCACCGACTGTGTGCCCGAACCTCCAGCACCGCCATAGACGTAGATGCCGCCGGCAAAGTCTGCGGAGTTCGTCGCGATGACCGAATTGGAGACGACACCGGAACCAGATCCACTCATGTGGACTCCACCGCCGGCGCCGCCCGCAGCGGTATTGGACTGAATCGTGGAGTTGAGGACCGATGCAGTACCCGAGTGGTCGAAGGCAATTCCGCCGCCTGACGAAGCAGAGTTACCAGTCACCACAACCGAGTCAACAGTGGTATTGCCATTCCAGTGGAAATAGATGCCGCCGCCATAGGACTGCGTGACACCACCGGTGATGGTGAGGCCACTGATTGACACATCACCAGCCGGAGGTGAGGCGTAGACATAAAAGACTCGGCTCGAACCGCCTGCATCAACCGTGAGGGTTGATGCTCCTGGACCCACGAGATTCACGGCCGTGAGCACTTTCAACTCACCCTGTGTAAGAGCAATTGTTCCGGTGACACTTGCATCAAAGGTGACGGTGTCGCCGTCGACAGAAGCCGCCAGCGCATCACGCAATGAACAGTCGCCAGCGGTGCCGTTCGTGCAATCACCGGCAACCGCCACGCCGTCAGCGGTTGTATCGACCGTGAGCGTTGTTGCACTCGCTGGAAGAGCGAAGGCCGCGAACAATGCTGTCGTGGCGCCGCCAGCCAACAAACCGGCCGAACCCAACGCACCACCCTTACGTGTGAGCGAACGACGCGCAGCTCGGTTCATTTGTGATGCGTCATG
>WLGJ01000184.1 GCA_009703275.1 Actinomycetota bacterium | reverse complement strand
TAGTCGTAACCGTTGGCCGAGCCGCCGACCTTCGGATCGAGCTGTGCGAAACGTCCCAAGGCTGGGATGTACACACGTGCACCCATTAATTGATAGGTCGTCTTGAGCGATTCAGTCTCGTTACCCGTTCCCGCCTCCCATGTGGTCGAGGGCAGGGTCGGCTGCGGAGCATTCGGGGTCGTGAGAATCTGACCATAGGGATCAAATGCCTGCGCTGATCCCTGCACCGCGCCGGCATCGTCAGTCGTGAAGAAGAGATCGCCGTTGATGCCGGTGAACTGCCAGCGAGTCGCTGCACCTGGAGTCAGCGCCTTGGTGACGTTCACTCCGCCATCGAGCGAATAGGTCAGGGCATAGGGCTTCGAATCTGCATCGAGTAACACCCCGGTGTTCGAGTATCGGATAGTTCCCGCCGAAGGTCCACCGATGGTCGACTTGGCGATAACCGCACCGGCGAAGTTGCGCTCGTAGTTCACGGTCACGGTGCCGTCGGTGGCCGAGATGACGTTGTTGGCCTTGTCGTAGGTGAACGTGTCGGGACCAACGGTGAGCGCATTGCCCTGCGCGTCATAGGTGATGCCACTAGACGCCGCCGGATCGGTGGTGGAAACGAGCTGTGATGCGTTGTTGTAGGCGTAGGTGTAGTCGACGTTCTCAGCGCCGTTCGTCGTCACCCTTTGGGTCAATCGATTCGAGGCGTCATCGAAGGTCCATGCCCAGGACTTCGCCGCCGAGACCAGTCCGGCGGTAACGGTTGCTTGGGACAACCGACCATTGGAATCGTGAACGTAAGAGAAGGTCGACGATCCGGTTGGCGCCTCGAGTTGTTCTGAGGAGACGTTGCCGCCAGCGGAGATTTCCCGTGAGCTCGCGAAACGCCCCGATGGCGTCGACCACGTGGAGTTGACCAAACGATTTTGCTCATTGAACGCCGTCGACATCGTGACGCCGTTGCCATAGGCGATCGAGCGAACGGTGCCATCGGGGTTGTAGGTGAATGTCGCCGCAGTTCGACCGTCGATCGCATTTGAGGCGAGCGCGCCTTTCGAGTCGTACGTGTTCGACGAAACCACGGGAGCGACACCCGGAGCGGTGATCGTCGTCGACGCAACGTTTCCAGTGCGGACGTCATAGACGAGACGCGACTCGATGCCGTAACGATCCACTGTCCGCACTGTCCGACCCAACAGATCCGACTCTGTGCGGGTCGTCGTCGAAACGGTCCCGATGGTCTCGGTCGTTTCGCTGATGAGCGGGTTGCCGCCAACGGCATAGTTGATCGCCGACTTGTAGGTCGTGCCCATCCCGATCAATTCGATCGACAGTGTCTGGCCAGCAGGGCCGAAGGTGCTGCAAGAGAGCACCCCACCGGGAAGTTGCGCGGCGACAGGCGCTCCGGAGGCATCGATCCACTTCGTGGTGGTGGGACCCTTCCCTCCGTCAGCCCCGGGGGCGGAGGTGGTCTTCGCCCCGCCACCCTGATTCGCGGCTTTCGCGCCCGGACACGCGGACTTCGCTGATTCCTTGTCGCCCCAGTAGGTATAGGTGTACGAAGCTCCGGTTGCGCTAGTGACTGCGGTCTGGCGATTCCAACCGCCCTTACCTGCGCTTCCGCCTTCGTACGCAAATGTCATCTTCGAACCGGCCTGGTTGACACGCGATGACAAACGGCCGGTCGCTGGCTCGACGTATGAGGATTTGGAGACATTCTCGGCCACGGCATTCACCACATTCGGATCGTTCACCTTCGTGGTGGTTATGTAGCCGTAACCAGGTTGCAGAGCATCGACCGGGATCGATTGCGACACACCACCGGTATCGGGACCGGCCCACGTCACATCCATTGAGGAGGCTGCGGTGGCCGACGAAAGGTCAATACGAATTTGATTTGCGCCCTTGCCGAGTGGAAGCGCATCACAGGCACCGTCAACGCAGAGCACGTTGTTGACGCGCACCTTTGCGTTGGTGTTCCCCGACGAGATCTTGTAGCTGCCCTCGGTCTTCACGTCGAGAGAACCAGTCATGAGACCAGACCAACCGCCGTTGTTTCCAGCCGGCGATTTGTCCCAGTTCACCGTCAACGACGGCGCGAGTACGTCGCCGATTCGGGGACCGAGTTCCTGAACACCATTGGCACCGGCATCTGACTCGCTCGGCCAATAGGTGACATCGAGACCCTTCATCGCAACACCATCAGCCGCGCTTTCAAAAGATTCGTCGTATTCGCGCAGTGTGGTCTGCGAATTCGAGATGGCTCCCTTAGTGGGTCCCCACGACTGCACGATGTTGCCGCCCTCGTAACGGTTCACCGTGGTGAGCCCGGAGTAGTCAGTCGAGGACAACAACTGACCCGAAGCGAAATCCCATTCGTTGCGAAGTTCGAATCCCGACGAGTTCGTTGCTGAGATGGTGAAGAACGTGGTCGGGTCGAACACGATCGATTTGATCTGCCCACCGAAACACGAATCGGTGACCGATGTGGACTGCGCGCTCGCATAGCTATACGCGCGCGTACAACGCGTTGAACCGGCAGTTGGAGCCGGTTGTGTCATCGATTCGACCCTGCCTTCAGGGGTGTAGGTAACTGCCGTCCAGAACTGCTCGTCGTCGGCAGCAATCACATTCGACGCAGCTGCCGACGCTACGAGCGGCGAACGCGTGCGGGAAACACGACCAGCCGCGTCATACGCGATGTCGAAAACACTTGCACCGTCACCCTTCGCTTCCGGGTAGTCGACAAGACGACCAATCGACGCGCCAATCCCGGGCACGTCGACGTAATACACCGCGGAGGTTGAACCGTCCCAGAACTTCACCTGACACAACATGCCGTTCGGAGCCGCAACAAAACCACTCGTTGGTTTCGGACAGCTGCCGCCGCCATACACAAATGTGATCTCGCGGCCAGAAACCGGATCAGACACCGACTGGATGCGCCCACCCGACCACTTCTGGCCGAGCATCGGGTTGTCCTTTCCGGAAACACTCGAGAGATATCCCACACCGGTATCGCCTTCGAGGGCGAACACGGCAGTTGCACTCTTGGTCGTCACCGAGAACGTGCCATCGGCATTCTTCAGGAGCACCGGCGCGAGACCGTTGCTATTGAGATCGCTGGTTCCGAGTTGCACGGGGTTGAACGATCCGCCAGCACCTTCGCGATAGTTCGCCACTGTTCCGTTCGTGCCAATGAGACCGACACTGCCATCGGGCCACTGGTTCAGACGCGTGTAGGGGAAGCTCGATGCTGCCTGCAGGCTCCAACCGGCCGGCAATCCCGGTTCCGCCGCGTTCGACACCTGGAACTGCACGCCGAATCCGACCGTACCGGGCAGCGAGCCCATGGCATGCGAAGACCACGCGATCGATGCCTCACCGGAAGAGAGTGAAACGTTCACGCCACCAACGGAATCGATCTGCTGCACACCAGGCATCTGCAGATCGACGGTGAAGGAACCACCAACAGGGTTCTGCCCATCGCTGGTTGCCTTCCACGTGTAGACCTTGCCTTGTTCAAGGCCGGCACCCAAGGGCACTCGCGCACTAGTGCCCGACTCGGCATATGTCCTTGTGCCGAATGCACTCTTGCCATCGCTCAGATC
>WLGJ01000183.1 GCA_009703275.1 Actinomycetota bacterium | reverse complement strand
GATGATCATCCGAACCCAAGCCTTGCGGCCATCGTGGCCGAGTACCCCGCCGGCCCTGGCTGGACGCTCACTGACTCGATCGCGTTCTCTTCTGCTCGCAAGTGGAGTGCTGCGCAGTTCGCCGATCATGGTGCGTGGTACCTCGGCGCGCCCGACATCCTCCTTGACAGCGCACCCGCTGGATCCACATTCGATACAGCGAGAGAACGACTCCAGCATTACTCGAGTCGCGGCCAACGCGTTTTGCTTCTGGCCTCATCGGCTTCTGGCCTCAACGGCGAAACTCTTCCCACCGAGCTTGTACCGACAGCGCTTGTCGTACTCGACGAACAACTTCGTGAAGCAGCCCCGCAAACAATTGCGTACTTCGGCGAACAGGGCGTTGCTGTCAAAGTGATTTCAGGTGACAGCCCAGTCACTGTTGGTGCGGTCGCAACTCGATGCGGCGTTCCTGGTGCAGATGAACCCATCGATGCACGGACACTTCCCGAAGATCAAGAAGCACTCGCCGATGTACTCGAAAAGCATTCGGTATTCGGACGCGTCACTCCTCAACAGAAACGCGCAATGGTCCACGCCCTTCAGTCACGCGGGCACACCGTTGCGATGACCGGCGACGGCGTCAACGACACACTCGCCCTCAAAGATGCCGATGTTGGCGTTGCGATGGGTTCGGGTTCTGCCGCCGCGCGCGCTGTCGCCCGATTCGTTCTTCTCGCCAACGACTTCTCGGTGTTCCCTTCGGTCGTCAATGAAGGTCGGCGCGTCATCGCGAACGTTGAGCGCGTCTCCAATCTCTTTCTCACCAAGACGTTCTACGCGGTCGTGTTGGCACTTGCCGTCGGAATTGGCCATCTCCCGTTTCCCTTCCTTCCGCGGCACTTCACGATCATTTCTTCGCTCACGATTGGCATACCCGGCTTCTTTCTCGCTCTCTCACAGAACAACCGCAGAGCAATGTCTGGGTTCCTCAGGCGAGTGTTGAAATTCGCGATTCCTGCTGGTGTCATCGCCGCAACCGCCACGCTCATCGCGTACATCCTCGAGCGCAGATCTGACGTACCTCTCGATCAGGCTCGCACCGTTGCCGTCATCACGTTGATCACCATTGCCATGTGGGTACTTGTGATTCTTTGCCGACCAATGCTCTGGTGGAAGTACGTGCTCGTCATCGGGATGGCTGCGTGCTTCGTCGGGGTGTTGGCGATTCCTGCCCTGCGCGAGTACTTCGATCTTCCTCTTCCCGACGCACGCGACATTGCAAGCGCAGTGGGCATCGGCGTGATCGCTTCCGCAATCATCGAGGCCGGATGGCGATTGACCGACTGGTCAGTGCCGCAACAAGTTTCAGCTGACTAACTCTTGGTTGCCAAGAAACTGGCAGTCGTTCGTCAAGCAACTCAAGAACTACGTCTGGGTCGAGTTATCTGCCGGTGTGGCCGAATCCACCGTCGCCGCGTTCTGACTCACCGAGATGATCGAAGTCATCAACCGGTACCAAAACGACATGCTCCACGCGCTGCACAACAAGTTGTGCGATGCGTTCACCGCGTTTGACCTCGAACGGTTCAACGGGATCGGTGTTGATCAACAACACCTTGAGTTCGCCGCGGTACCCACTATCGATGAGGCCAGGCGTATTGAGACAGGTCACGCCGTGCTTGAGGGCCAGTCCGCTTCGAGGTTGAACGAACCCTGCATGACCCTCGGGGATCGCAACCGCAAGGCCTGTTGGCACCAAAGCTCGGCCCCCGGCGGGCAGAAGAACGATGGTCTCGCGCGCCAGAAGATCGAGCCCAGCATCGCCAACACGGGCGTAGGCCGGCAGCTCAAGATCGGGGTCAAGACGCATCACGGGAACTTCAAGCACCGGGCGATCGTAGGACGGTGCGTAGGATCCGGTCATGCTCGCTTGGATCGATCTCGAAATGACAGGCCTCGACACCGCCAAAAATGTGATCGTCGAGATCGCCACCCTGCTCACCGACGACAACCTCGAAATCATCGCTGAGGGACCAGACCTCGTCGTCTACCAGCCACCAGAAGCCTTGGCATTTATGGACGAAGTCGTCGTCAACATGCACACCCGCAGCGGGCTGCTTCCCGAGATCGAAGCGTCGACTATCAGCATCCAAGAGGCCAACGACGCAACGATGGCCTTCCTGCGTGAGCACATCTCCGAGCCCCGAACCGTGCCCCTGTGCGGCAACTCCATCGGCACCGACCGCCGCTTTCTCGCCACCTATATGCCCGAGATCGAAAACTTTCTTCACTACCGGTCGGTTGATGTCTCGACCCTCAAGGAACTCATCAAACGGTGGAACCCCGCCCTCCTCAAGGACGCCCCCCGCAAAGCCGAGGGCCATCGCGCCCTTGACGACATTCGGGAAAGCGTTTTCGAACTCCGCTACTACCGAGACACGTTCTGTCTGCTCGATGCGACAGGCCCCGCCGCCGAATCCAACGGCTGATAGGCCCGCCGCCGTCGGGCGGTAGTGTCGGAACGTCATGGGGGACGCACACGATCACAACGGGCATGCACACAGCGCTGAAGCGCCGCGTGTGCCGCGCCAGGAACAAGAAGACGCCTCCACCGAAATCACTGAAGTGGCGCGCGGCATCCTGCGCCTGCAACTTCCCACCGACTTCACCGGCCTTGGCCATGTCAATACCTACGCGATCGAAGATTCCCGAGGCTTCACACTCGTCGATCCCGGTCTCCCCAGCGACGAATCCTGGGCCGCGCTTCAAGATCGAATGCGCGACGCAAACATCCCGCTGGCGCGAGTGCACACCGTCTACATCACTCATTCGCATCCCGATCATTTCGGCGGCGCACATCGAATTGTCGAAGCAAGTCACGCTGATGTCCTGACATCAACAATGTTCCGCAAGTGGACCGATCTTCTTGACCTCGACGAAACACCGCTTGAGCCGCTTGATCCTGCCGACGCCGTTGAAGCTGCAACCATCCTCGATGCAATCGGCAACACCGACGAGGCCGACATGGAAGAAGCCTTCCCGGGCTTCAAGGCATTCCGCGATCGCATTCGCGCCGCCATCGCCGACGGTCGCATCGAAGAGGTGTCGTGGATGAAGGCTCCACGCCCCACAATCGTGGTTGACGATTCACAACGAGTTCGTATGGGTGATCGCGATTGGGTCGCAGTGTTTACCCCCGGCCACACACACGATCATTTGTGCATGTGGAACCCCGAAGATGGCGTTTTACTTTCGGGCGATCACGTGCTGCCCACGATCACGCCACACATCGCTGGTTTCATGGGTGGCGATCCGCTCTCGAATTACCTGACGAACCTCGACAAGGTTGCTGGTCTCGAAGGGGTCACCACCGTCTTGCCGGCTCATGGTCATCCATTCGGCGATCTTCCTGGTCGCTGCGAAGCCATCAAGGACCATCACGCCACTCGCCTTCAACTTCTTGTTGACGCGGCGCCAGAAGCGGGCTGGGCTCCCATCGCAAAGTGGTCCGAGTACTTGTTCTCCCCTCGTAGCCGCGGCCCTATGGCCGATAGCGAGACCTACGCCCACCTCGAAAATCTTCGTCTTGCCGGCAAGGCCGAACGGCGCGCTGCCGAAGAGGGTTT
>WLGJ01000182.1 GCA_009703275.1 Actinomycetota bacterium | reverse complement strand
GTCGTGGTTGCCGAACGTCACCTTGTGCTCGTCAGGCCCTCTGCCCGAAGTGCGAATCCAGCGGCGGATCAGTTCGCACAGGCGTTAGTGGACTGACAATTCCTACGGACTTCGGTCTCGTGCTGGTCGACACCTACGATTGCGGAACTCGGATCGCCCGGGCTTTTGGAGGAATGACATGTTTCTCGGTGAGGATATTTTGCCTTGGATGGTGCTGGCCATCGGTGGTGCACTCGCGGTCGGAACTGTCCTCGCTCTCGTTCGCCCTCCGAAGGAACACGAAAGTGGCGATCTTGATCGTCCACCTATGGCCCGAAGCGTTGTGATGATTGCCGTTGGTTCAATCGCTGCAATCTGGGGAATTGCATCGCTGGTGAGTTGAGATCTCATGACAACGGATACTCATTCAATCCTCACGCTGCAATGTCCTGATCAACCGGGCATCGTGGCTGCAGTCGCCAACCTCATTGCTGATGTCGGTGGAAACATCATGAACGCTGATCAGCACACCGATCGCGATTCTGAAGTCTTCCTTCAGCGCATTGAAATCGATGGCCCGGTGGACTGGGCAGCATTCGATCTCGGGTTGGCCCAGCTCATCGAGCGTTTTTCGATGCAACACTCCTTGCATCGACCGGGAACGCGAGACCGAGTCGTGATTGCGTGTTCGGCGGAGTTGTACTGCGCGGCCGATCTTCTCACTCGAGCCTCACTCGGTGAACTCGATGTCGACATTGTTGCGATCGTTTCGGACAAACCTGCTGCTGGCGAACTCGCCGCTCAGCATGGCGTTCCTTTCCGTTTGGTCGATGGTGGCCTCGCTGGAGATTCGCGCGCAGAACAAGAGGCTGCGTTTGCCGCAGTGCTCGATGAACTCGCACCCGATCTTGTGGTGCTGGCCCGCTATATGCGGATTCTCCCTGAAGCGATCACGATTCGATGGAACGGACGAATGATCAACATCCATCATTCGTTCCTGCCGGCCTTTGCCGGTGCGAAGCCGTATCACCGTGCGCATCAGCGCGGCGTCAAGCTCATTGGCGCTACGGCGCATTACGTCACGGCCGAACTCGACGCGGGCCCGATCATTGCCCAGGGCATCACGCCCGTGAGTCATCGCGACGAAGTCGAAGACCTTGTGCGTAAAGGTCGCGATGTGGAACGCACGACCCTCGCGAATGCGGTTCGATTGCACCTTGAGCATCGAGTACTTGTGTGGGACAACCGCACCTGCGTCTTTGCTTGAACGACGCTTCAACCCACGTTGAATTGGGCGCCACCGCTCGCCCGTTGAGCTCTTAGGAATCTCGGAAGAGCGGGACCAGTTGCTTCGCAACTTGGTCGGCTGACATTCGAACCAGCCAGGCCTCTGCATCGCGCACACCAAATGAGGCGACGATGTCATTGCCGTCGGTTGCAAGTCCAGCGGCGAATTCGATCCCCATTTCGCGGAAGTAGAACGGACATGACAGCGATGTGATGTCCCATCGCCGATCGCCACTCTTCGTGATTGAACTCGTCAAATGAATGAAGCGGTGCGAGTAGACGCGTTGTGTTCCGAAGAACGTGACTTCATGAACGAGAAAGAGATAGCCGCCGTTGAATGGAACACCTTGCGATCCGCCGCGGAAGTGAGTGGCGGCGGGTGGGCCACCCGTTGATGAATCAATAACAAGTTGCGAATCGGCATTGAGATGACCGACAACAGTCGGAGAACACAAATACAGGATGTGGAGTACGCCGTCGACGACGAACGGCATCCAATTTTTCTCGTGACGCGCTGGATCAGGCCCAGGAATGACGGAAAGTGTGGTTTCCGCAGGCGCATTGAGAGAAGGAACGGAGAGCAGTGCGATATCGCAACGCTCGTAGTGATTTCGATCGCGGACGGTCGCGAGCGCTTTCCAAGAGTTCCCGACAGCAAGAAGTCGGACGTCTTCACAGCCGAGTACTCGCGAAAGTCGCGTGCTCGGGCCGGGGGGTTGCGAAGGAATCTGACCAACAAGAGAGGTCGCAAAGCTCTTGTCGAGACGAGCAAGCAGATTGACGGTACGAATAATCCCGTCGTCGTCAGTTCCCTGGAAGGTGTACGAACCGTCGGCAGCGATCACGTAATTAGAACTGCGGATATTGATGACGAGTCCCCCTTGCGGATCGTTTGTCACGGAAGGGTTGAAAAGTGACCAGCCCGGGGTGTGATCGATCGCAAGCGACGTGTAGGCAACGTCGTCAATGAGTGTGGCGAGTGCAGGAATGTCGGACCCAATGGGCAGGCGGGCGAGTGTTTCGTGATCGGGTCGACCAAGTGAATGCAGACACCACGAGCGGTTGTGGTGAACCCAAGGCACCATTTCGTTGGGCACACCATCAAGAAGAAGTTCATCGTTGAGGGCGAGGGCTTCCTCAACGCGCCCAAGATGAAACCACGCAATGGCGAGCTCAAACTTGAGGGCCCAGTCGTAGGCCTCTGTGTGAACGAACGCAGAATCTGTTGAGGGCGGGAGTTCAAGGCCCGTTGACGCGTACAACTCGCAAAGCGCGTACTGACCGTGTTGTCGGTGTATCCGGGCGAGCTCGAGTAGAGGCTCAGCGCGCGTTGGGCGAAAGTTCCATGCAGCGAGCAGTTGAATGATTGCAGCGCTCTGGTCTTGGGTTCGAAGAAGAAGACCGATTTGGTAGAGAGAATAAAAGACCTCTTGAGCCCATCCCCCAAGCGCAACCCGCTGTTGGAAGGCGGCAATGGCGGCATCGGTTTCGCCAAGGTCGCGAAGCGTCAGCGCAAGGTAAAACCACGAACGCTGGTCACTTGGATATTCTTTGATTGATTGTTCAAGTAATGCCTTGTCGCGTTTGAATTTGTCTGCACGCGATCCACCATCGGCGTGATCGTCGATTATTAGTTGGGGTAAACGTTCACGACTGAATGTTTGTTTGCAACTGAGGAACTCGTGGGTTCGGCCAACAAAGAACCACTCGTAGTCAGAGCGAAGAAGGCGCGGAATCCAATACGCGGGGTCGGCGTCATGCTGGAGTTCATACGCGTCGGCAGTGAGTTGAGGAAGAGGGCTCTCGGTGCGGATGGTCATATCGGCATCGATCAAGAGCAGATGCGTTCCGATCCCGCGGGCGAGTGAGAGTGCTTCGTTGCGGTTGTGGCCAAAATCGACCCATTCGCGACGGTGCAGTTCTCCGGGAATGTCGGAAAGAGAACGCTGAATTTTTTCAATGGTGTCGTCGGTTGAACCGGTATCGACAATGACCCAGCCCGAGAGAAGTGGCCGAACTGATTCCAGACAGCGTTCTATGACCTTCGATTCGTTCCGGACAATCATCACCAGGGTGATTTCCGGTTGGGTCATCGAACGAAGCGCGGCGGTTTAGAGAGTGCGGGCGAAGATGGCCACAAAGTCTCGTGCATCCGGTGAAAGGTACCGGTTCGCGCCCTTGAATGATTCGGGGAGCAACTTCGTTCCTTGGACTGACGTTGGATCGAGGTAGCGAGTGGCGTTGTAGAAGTTGAACGTGGTCCACACGGTGTTGATGTCCAACTGCATTGCTCGAACACAGCCGGCTCGCAACATCAGGTTGGCAAGTGAGAGCGATGAGAGTCC
>WLGJ01000181.1 GCA_009703275.1 Actinomycetota bacterium | reverse complement strand
GTAAATGGGGTGACCATTGCGGTGATCACCGAACCGAAACGTGACATGGGTGTCACCGTACCAGCGCACCCCGCCAAACCTTGGCGGATTTGGCGGGAAACGCGTGGGACCTATCAGCGAGCAGAAGCGACTTCGCCCTCGGCAAGGGCAAAGGTCTCGTATTCCTCTTCGGTATCGGGCATGTGTTCGAAGTCGATCACACCGAGTTCGGTGAACTTCGTGCGGAGCCATGCATCACCAGCATCGAGAAGGCCGAGCTTCTTGCAGTTCGGGACGATCTTGGCGAACAACATTTGCTGGAACAGTTGCTGAGCCGGATCTTGCATCACGACGGTGACAGCTTCCTTGACCGGGACTCCCATGCGATCCCACACTTCCTGTTGAAGGAAGCGGTCACGCATTCGAACTGCAGCTTCAAACGCGAACTCTTGACGTTCACGAATTTCTGCCTGCGTAAGCTCCTGGTAGTACTCCTTGAGCGAGAGAACACCGAACGCAACGTGACGGGCTTCATCGCTCATGACATAACGGAGCAATTGCTTGAGAAGCGGTTCGGTTGTCATTTGGTGCATGAAGCCAAAGGCAGCGAGAGCAAGCCCTTCAACCATGATCTGCATGCCCAGGTAGGTCATGTCCCAGCGGCTGTCCATGACGATGTCGTCGAGCAACATCTTGAGATGGGCGTTGACCGGGTAGTGGCCCGACAACTTCTCGTTGAGATACTTGGCAAACACCTCGACGTGACGGGCCTCGTCCATTACCTGCGTTGAGGCGTAGTACTTGGCGTCAATCCACGGAACAGTTTCGACGATCTTTGCGGTGCAGAGCAGAGCCCCTTGTTCACCGTGCATGAACTGACTCAGAGTCCAGTTCTGTGACTGGATGCCAAGCTCAGTCCACTCCTTCTCGCCCCACTTTTCGAAGATGGTGCCAGTGACATCGAGACCCACACCACGGTTGTTGGCAGCCTGATTGGCCACCACAACGGCCTCTTGGTCGACATTGATTGACCAGTCGAGATCGGTCTCACCGTTCCACTGAGAATTCTTTGCCTTCTCGTACAACTTGTTGAGAGCAGGGCGAGCACCCTTTTCATAGTCCCAAGTGAAGATTGCGTCGGCGTTGTCCTTCACAGCGTGGATCGATGCTTCAACGTCGGTGTTGGAGATCATGAGGATCTGCTCAACGTCATTTACATCGCGTCGACCAATGATTTCTTCGGTGCTGGCCATGGTGCTCTCCTTCTCAGAAACTACGAATGGGATTGGGAAGACCTGCAGCAAGCGCAGGGGTAAGGGTGGGAATCAAGAATGTTTCGACGAGGGCTCGGGCGAGCGCTGCGTCGGTGATGTCAATAACTGGAGCGGGCGACCGAAGGTGGTCGGTAACAACTCGGGCACACCATTCGCCCACATATGCAGCGACGGCGGGTTCGACGAAACGCGAGAAGTTTGCGGTGCCCCATTCAGAGGCGCGCTCGAAAAGTGGTTCAATCCGAACGGGTGAGATGAGCGTTGCGATCGTGTCGGGTTCGTCCACCAACAACTGCTGCACAACTGCATCGTTTGTGAGTTCAAGAACTGCGATGTTGATCGTGTCTGCCACTGCTTCCGCAAGCGTTGCTGCGTGATCGGTGGCCTGCGAACACGATGCAAAGATGCGATCGACCCCTTGACCCAGTGTGACGTCGAGAAGTTCTGCTCGACCACCAGGGAAATAGCGATAGACGGTCGCTCGACCACACTCGGCAGCCGATGCAATGTCATCGACACTTGTTGCGCGAAGCCCTTGCGAGGAAATCAAGCGAGCCGCGGCCGCGATGATTCGATCAGCGACGGGAAGATCCTGCTTCGGAGAGGCCACGAGCGCTGCTGACATGTGTGAGACATTATCGAAGAATCTGTCTCACTGCCGATTCAGGCCAATTGAGTCCCGTCGGAGGCTTCCAGCACCTCGACATCATCGCCGTCCATTTGCTTTCGCTTGGCATAACGGCGCAAGAGAAGGGGGTACACGATGATCGTGAGGAGCGAGAACGCGAACCACTGCAACGCGTAACCAAGGTGGGGCCCTTGTGAGAGTTCGGGCAGTGGCACCGGAACGGGCAGATCGCTTTGCGCAGGATCCTGAGCCCGCAACGAGATGTAGCCAGGGATCATCTGTTCCTCAACCTGCTGCGCAAGACGGCCAACATCGAGGCGAGCCAAGACACGAAGCGTTCCGGCCTCAGGATCCGTTGGCGATGAAACAAGCCCGTTGGTTTCACGAACCTGCGATTGCCGCAAGAGCCCCTGAACGGTCACGGTCCCCGACGGTGGAGCAAAGTCATCCCAAGGCCCATCCGCGGTATAGGAGTACGGCACCCAACCCCGATTGATCGCGACCGCCGTACCATCGGCTTGAACCAGCGGCGTCACCACCCAATACCCCGGTGCACCGTTGTTTGTTCGATTCGTCACGAGAACTTGAGCCTCGACCAGATACACACCGGTGACGTACACCGGTTGGTAATCCGCCGCCTTCACCTGCTCGGTTGTTGCCGCCGGACCAGCAGGCAGGACAGTCGAAAGCGGTTGCGGTTGTTGTTTCATCGCATCCGTTACGACGGCATTCGAAGCTTTTCGTTCATCAAGACGATTGAGCTGCCAGAAGCCGAAATTGATCATCATTCCGACAACAACAAGAACAAAGATGTGCGACAGGATCCAACGGGGTTTGAGCAGGAACCGGTACACGGGGATCAGGCTAGGCGTGGCGAACTACGCCCCGGCAATCGGGGCGCAGTCACCAGCATTCGTTCAGGCTGTCGGCAGGACGTAGTCAGCGAATTGGTCCCGAAGGTCGCGCTTCGAGAACTTTCCAACTGAGGTCTTCGGGATCTCGTCGACGAACACCACATCGTCGGGTAGCCACCACTTCGCCACTCGACCATCGAGGAACGCAAGAACTTCCTCGCGAGTCAAGGTGGCACCCGGCTTCACCACAACGCAGGCCAGAGGACGCTCTGACCACTTCGGATGCTTCACCGCGATAACTGCTGCTTCAGCAACCGCTGGATGCGCCATGATTTCATTCTCGAGTTCGACCGAAGAAATCCATTCGCCACCCGACTTCACGACATCTTTGGTGCGGTCGACGATGCGCATAAACCCTTCTGCATCGATGGTCGCAACGTCGCCGGTCTTCAACCAACCGTCGGCGGTAAACGACTCGGGCGAACGCGAGTCGTTGTAGTACTCGCTCGCGACCCATGGACCAGCGACTTGCAGTTCACCACTGGTTTCCCCATCCCACGGAACTTCCTCGCCCGTGACCTGATCGGCGATCCGCGCCTGAACGCCAAGCGCTGGAATGCCGATGGACGCGCGGTAGTCCGCTTGTTCATCTTCGGAGAGCGAAAGCATGGAGGACTTAACTTTGGCCACCGACGCCAACGGACTGGTTTCGGTCATTCCCCAAGCCTGCAAAATTGGGATGCCGATCTTTTCTCGATACGCCTCAGAGAGATGCTTCGGCACGGCTGAACCGCCGCATGGAATTCCCCGAAGACTTGAAACATCGCGCCCGTCGATTTCATTGAGTACGCCCATCCAGATTGTGGGCACACCAGCAGCAACCGTGACGCG
>WLGJ01000180.1 GCA_009703275.1 Actinomycetota bacterium | reverse complement strand
GCGGCCAAGAAGAACGCGCACAGATCGGAAACTCGCTGGGCCTGCTGCATGTTGTGCGTCACGATCACAACAGTGACTTCGCCACGGAGTTCGTCGATTGTTTCTTCGACGCGACGCGTGGAGGTCGGATCAAGCGCGGAGCAAGGTTCGTCCATCAGCAGCACGTTGGGGTGCACTGCGAGTGAACGCGCGATACACAGACGCTGCTGCTGACCACCGGAGAGCGCACCACCTGGGCTATCAAGCCGGTCACGAACTTCCTTCCAGAGACCAGCGCGCAGAAGTGACTGCTCAACAAGGGTGTCCTTGTCATCGCATTTCAAACGAGCAAGCTTGAGAGCGGCAAGTACGTTCTCTCGGATCGTCATCGCTGGGAATGGATTCGGTTTCTGAAAGACCATTCCGATGCGCATTCGCACCTGCTGAGCTCGCGTTCCAGTCGCATAGATGTCATCACCGTCAAGGAGAATCTCGCCGTCGAGGGCAGCTCCAGGAATGAGTTCGTGCATCCGGTTCAGAAGACGAAGAAAGGTGGACTTCCCGCAACCCGAGGGCCCGATGAGCGCAGTGACCTTGCCCTTAGGCATGACGAGATCAACGCCTTCAAGAACAAGACGATCACCGAACCACGCACACGCGTCTTTCGCTTCAAGAGTTGCGGGCCCAGCTGGTGGCCCACCAATGATCTCAACCTTTTTCGCGAAAACACTCGCGGCTTCGTTGCGATCTTCCTCAGTGAGATTCTCTTCGAGGTCGCTTTCAACCTCAAGATCGACGTCAGTCATTTTCTCCACCCTTCAGTGGTTGTTTCTTTGCTGGCGCGGCAACTGCGTTTTGGGGTTTCATCGCACGGCTCTTTCGTTTCGTTCGATCGCGACCGATGAATCGAGCAATTGCGAACAGCGCCAACACGATGAGCATGAGAACGAGCGCACCCGCAAAACCACGCTGCACGGCAGCGATATCTGGCTTGCGAATATTGCGGTAAACGAACAGCGGAAGACTTTCTTGCGATCCTGCAAACGGGTTGCTGTTCATGAGGTCATAGCCAAATGACGTGAACAAAAGCGGCGCAGTTTCGCCCACGGCACGGGCGATGCCGAGCACAACCGCCGTTGTCATACCCGTCCTTGCAGTCGGAAACACCACTGACCACACCGTGCGAGCTCGGGATGCCCCGAGAGCCAGGCTCGCTTCACGAAGACCATCGGGAACAAGTCGCAACACCACTTCAACGGTGCGCGTAATGGTTGGAAGCATGGTGATGGCCAGCGCCAAACTCGCCATGAATCCGTTGTACCCAAAGAGAGGATTACCGGATTTCGCAAACGGAAGAATCAACGTTGCGAAAATGAAGAGACCAGCGACGATTGATGGCAAACCGCTCATTGCATCGACGAAGATCCGAACCGGACGACGCCACTTGCTTCGGCTTTCATTCAGGAAGACGGCAGCGGCAAGTGCAAGCGGCAATGACCACAACAGCGCAAGGCCAACCTGTTCAATAGTGCCGATAATGGCGTGGAAACCGCCGCCTGAGGTCGCCGGCATAACTGGGGTGATTCCTTGCTGATCCTCGAAGAAGAAGTTCGGGCGAAGGGCTTTCAAACCTTCAACGAGGATGTATCCGATCAAAAGCACAAGCGGAATAAAGACGACTGTTGCGGCAGTAACCACGACAACCGTCATCACACGGTCAGTTGCAACCAGGCGCCCGACTCGATCGGTCGTCACAATTGCAAAGATCAAAAGGAAAGTGGCGTAGGAACCAAGGAGAAAGCCAAACGCACTCGCACCGGCGGTAAACCGATAGAAGATCAGCCAGTTCAAACACAGGGCACTGATCATCGAGCCAACAAGAATCCACACATCGAAGGTTGTGAATTCGCGAGGGCGACGCGCCGTGCGCTTCCGATTTCTCGGAACTCGTGGAGATGTAGTTGTAGTCGTAGGAGTATCTGCAGCCGGCGTTGTTGTTGAAACGGTCGAGGTCATATCTCGACTCCTGCGCCAGAACGACTCTTTGACACAACAACCGAAGCGATCATGTTCGTGCCGAGGGTGATGATGAAGAGCACCAGACCCGCTGCCAAGAGCCCAGAGGTGGTGAAGGCATCAGCGCCGGCTCGGTTTGCGATGAATCCCGAAACGGTTGCTCCACCATTTTGAAGAATGTGAATGCTCTCGCTGATTTTCTGCGGTACCTGAGGCAGCAGAAGCGCTACGGCAATCGTTTCTCCCAATGCTCGACCAAGACCGAGCATTGAACCGCCAACGATTCCGCCCTTACCGAACGGAAGAACAACCGTCCTGATCATTCCCCAGCGTGTGCCACCCAGAGCGAGTGCAGCTTCCTTCTCACCAGGAGGGGTTTGTGAAAACACTTCACGGACAACTGAAGTGATGATCGGCAGGACCATCAGCGCCACCACGATGCCGGCAATAAAGATTGAACCGGTGAGGCTCGCGTCCTCTTCAGTCTTAAAGAGAGGAATCCATCCAAGGTTCTGTGTCAACCAAGTGGAGATCGGAACAATCTTGTCCGAGAGATACAGGAATCCCCAAAGACCAAAGAGAAGACTCGGCACTGCAGCGAGAAGATCGACGACACCGATGAGCCACTTGCGGCGCTTTGCTGTCGAGTACTCAGTGATCGCTAGCGCACAAAACAAACTGAGCGGCACGGCGATAGCCACCGCCACCACCGCAACAAGCACGGTGCCAGCCAAGAGTCCAAGAACACCGATCCGCGCCGGGGTGACATCGGTACGCCATTCGGTACGAGTCAAGAACGTCCAGATCCCGGTCTCGCCAAGAGCGTCGCCACTCTGGATGAGCAGGAAAAGGCCAACGAGC
Organism: Actinomycetota bacterium; assembly: GCA_009703275.1. Lineage (GTDB taxonomy): Bacteria > Actinomycetota > Acidimicrobiia > Acidimicrobiales > Acidimicrobilacustridaceae > Acidimicrobilacustris. Next base: position 779 of record WLGJ01000180.1, on the reverse strand, counting down.
GTGAGCAGTACGAGGACGGAAATTCCCGCGCCCATCGTCACCTGATTGAACCGTCGATCGGCCTTGCTTGGAACTTCTGTGATGATTCGGCGAGTCCGCTCCCGGGGGGCGGGAGGGTCTTCGGCGACCGGGGGGTCCTCTACAACTGTGCCGGGCACGACGTTCATCAACTCCGGTAACGGGTATGGGAATCAGCCTTGAGACAGGGCGAGTTCCGCAGGTGCCGTTAGTGAACGTGACTCGGGCCCAAAGAACAACAAACCCCGTGCCAACTCCTCGTGAATCAATCGCCCCAAGGTGAACGGAAGACGTCCTCAAGGTGACGCACGTGCGCTGACCTGCCCTCGCCGTCTACAAAAAGATCGGTAGCCTCGGTGCGCCATGGCCCACCACCGCGACACCCGCCGATCGACCGCCGGACTTGCGTTCCGAGCTCTCGCTGGCATTCTCGCCGTGGCCCTTGGTAGCACCCTCGTTGCCTGCAGTGCTCCGGCGAAATCTTCCTCCAGCTCGACTACAGCTGTGCCCACACCCACAACCGCAGTCGACACTGGCACCGGTCCGACATCAATCACAAAGTCGTTGCGCGCAGCAGAAGTAGCCGGCGGGTTCAACAACGCAACCAACATCGTGTCTCGCCCAATGCGCAACCAACTTTGGGTCACGCAACGGTCGGGCGCAGTCAGAGCCATCGAGATTCAAACCGCATGGAATCTTGAACTCGGCCAAACCCAACGAAACGGATTCAAGACCTACCCCGGTGCGGTCATCGATATTTC
>WLGJ01000018.1 GCA_009703275.1 Actinomycetota bacterium | reverse complement strand
TGCGATTCCAGTCACGGTGAAACCAAGCGTTCCCAACTGATTTTCGATCGTGGTTGGTGTTGCTGCTTTGGTGGGTTTCAGCGGAATCTTCCACGTGTAGTTCTGCGGCGCGAGTGCGTTCGGTGTCTTTGACACGAACTCGTAGGAGATCATGTTGTTTGACGTGACTGTCACCTCGGTGTCGGTGCAGGTCACCGTCACTTTTGGTGCGGCGTACGTGGCACCAGCGCTCGTCCCGCTGAGGTCGGGAAAGGCACTGATTGGGCACGTGCCAAACGCCGGGTGATTTGTGAGCGTGTCGGCACCGCTCGCTGCAGTCGTCGTTGAGGCTGGCGTGTCGTTTTCGGAGCTCGTGGTTGAACTCGCGCACGCGAGGGCACCAGCGATCAGTACAAGGAGAACGGGAAAGAGAATGGCGCGTCGACGAAATTGCATACCAAGACATTTGCACAAATCGGTGCAAATGAAGTGGTCTGGTAACCGGAGTTGTTTCGGAAATCGAGAGACGTTCTCGACTCTGCGGGATTACGGAAGAACGGTGTAGGTGTCTTTACCGCTCTTCAGCACGGTGCCGGGCGTAGCACCGGTGAACTGTCCGTCGATGATCACGGCTTGACCATTTACGAGCACTCGTTCGATTCCGTAGGAGTCGGCGGTGAGTCGTGAACAGCCTCCGGGAAGGTCAGCCACCATGTGTGCGTTTTCGGAACCGATCGTTGCCGGATCAAACACAACGATGTCGGCGTTACTGCCCTCGACCAGAGTGCCCCGGTCAATAAGACCGAACAGTTCTGCGGGCTTTTGCGTAATGAGCTGCACGGCGCGCTCGACGGGAATGAGTTTGCGGCCGTTGATCATGTCGCCCAAGAACCGTGTGGGGAAGGTTGCTCCACACATGCGGTCGAGGTGTGCGCCGGCGTCGGAGCCTCCAATCATGATTCGCTCATCGTTCCAAGCGTCAACTCGCATGCGCCATGACTCGGAATCTTTGTCCTTCGGAGCTGGCCACAGAACGGTCTGAAGCTCGTCGGCGATGACAATGTCGAGCAACGTGTCGAACGGCTCGGTGCCGCGCTCGGCAGCGATGTCGGAAACAGTTCGATTCGATAGACCAGCGTTTTCTGGTGAGAACGTGTCGCCGATGACGTAGTCCTCCCAGTCAGCGATGCGGCGATAAACGCCGGCTTCTTCTGACCGAGATGCGGCAAGAAGCTTGGCGCGAATCTCGGGATCTTGTAGTCGCTTCATGCGCTCTGGGATTTCGCAGCGCAAGGTTTCTTCCCACGTTGGGAGAAGCCAAATGCCGCAGAAGGTTGCGAAGTTCATGTTCATGGGAACAAGCACTGGCATGGTGAGGGCGACGACGCGGCCACCCAATTCCTTGGCTCGGTCATAGGCCTCAACCTGACGGCCGACGCGGTCGGGTTCGCGGCTGTCAATGGTGAGGACGTTCCAGTTCATGACGCGCTTTGCGGCGGCGCTCAAGACTGCGAGCAATTCGATTTCGTCATCTGCGAAACGATCAAGACAACCAGGGACGATGCCTTCAAGGCTGGTGCCTTCGTGCTTGCCGACCTCGGTGGCCATTGCAATCATTTCTTCATTCGATGCCCATCGGCTTGGCACCGGTTGTCCATCGCCATCGCTGTGACTGCCTGATGTCGTAAACGACCATCCGAGGGCACCGACCTCGATGGCCTTGCGCAGTTCGGCAACCATGGCATCGATCTGTTCGGGGGTTGCTTCGCTGCCCACAGACTCTGGGCCCATGACGTAGCGACGGATGGCGCAATGTCCGGCCATCCAACCAGCGTTCACCGAGATGCGATTCTCGAACTGATTGAGGTACTGCTCGAAGGTTTCCCAGTTCCAATTGATGGTCTTGAGCGCGGGAAGGGGCATTCCTTCGACTCGACTCATCATTTCCTGGAGGTATTCCGCTTCGGCGACAGTGGGTCGCAGCGGGGCGAGGGTGAATCCGCAGTTGCCGGCGATCACGGTGGTGACGCCATGGTTTGCTGACGGGGATGCGCCTGGATCCCACAGGAGCTGTGCGTCGTAATGGGTATGGGCGTCGATGACCCCAGGCATGACCATGCGGCCGGTGGCATCGGTGACGATGGTGGCGTCGCCGTCAACCTCACCGATAACAACGATCTTTCCGTCGCGAATGCCGATGTCGGCGATGCGTGCGGGAGCACCAGTGCCATCGATGACGGTTCCGCCCTTGATGACCTCGTCGTACGTTGCGTCGGACATTGCGACCACCTCTCGTCGGCCACCCGTCGGCGGCGTTTCTGACAGACCGTCAGATTACACGGCTCTCGGCGGGCGTCCACCGTCGGGAAGGGGGGTCAGTGTGACGGAGGGCGGGCGCTGTCCTAACGTGCGACCCATGGCAACCATGAACGAGTACCGCCAGCTCATCGGGGGCGAATGGGTCCCCGGTGGCGATGGCACTTACGACATCATCAACCCTGCAACTGAACAGGTCGTCACCGGCGCTCCCGAGGCCTCGGCCGAAGACGTCGCCCGTGCCGCTGCGGCAGCAAAGGAAGCACTTCCGGCCTGGAGTCGCACGACTCCCGAAGAGCGTTCTGCTCTTCTCGCTGCGGCTGGCAAGGAACTGGCCAGGCGCACGCCCGAGTTGATTCCGCTTGTCATTAGCGAAACCGGTGCAACGTCATCGGTTGGTTCGCTTATGCAGATTCCGGTCGCAATCTCGCGATTCGATCGTTACGCCAGAGGCGCGCTGTACGACCAGAACGTTGCGCTTCCTCCGCAACCGATCGGAACAACGCCGCTTGCCGCAGGCGCACTTATGGCCGGCTATGCCCGCAAGGTTCCCGTCGGCGTTGTCGCGTGTATCGCTCCCTACAACTTCCCGACAACCTCAATGGTTGGCAAGATCGCTCCGGCACTCGCAACTGGAAACACCGTTGTGATGAAGCCTGCTCCGCAGGATCCGTTGTGCGTTATCGAACTCGCAAAGATTCTTGAAGATGTCGGTTTCCCGAAGGGCGTCATCAACATCGTCACCGGTAGCGGTCCTGCTGCTGGTGTGAATCTTGTTTCCGATCCCAATGTCGACATGGTGTCATTCACCGGTTCGTCAGCGGTCGGCGCATCGATCGTCGCTGCAGGTGCTCCCACCATGAAGCGTCAGCTTCATGAACTCGGTGGCAAGGGTGCATGCATCGTTCTTGAAGATGCGGACATGGAAAAGGCTGTTGCTGGCATCGCCAGCGTGTGGGCATTCCACTCAGGCCAGATCTGCACGGCCCCGACTCGCGTCATCGTGCATCGCAGCCGTTACGACGAACTCGTGACGCGTCTTGAAGGCGCAGCGCGCGCCCTCAAGGTTGGCGATCCGCTCGACGCAGCAACTCAGGTTGGACCGGTTATTTCTGCCATTCAGCTTGGTCGCATTCAGGCAATGATCGAAGCCGGAGTTTCTGAAGGCGCCGAAATTGTTGTCGACGGTCGTAACGCAGGGCCGGACAAGGGTTACTTCATCGGCCCAACCCTTCTCGCTGGTTGCAACAACACCATGACTCCAGTGCGCGAAGAAATCTTCGGACCAGTCGTTGTTGTCGTTCCGTTCGACACTGTCGACGACGCGATCTCCATCGCAAATGACAGTGACTACGGCTTGTTCTCCTATGTCTTTGGTGCGGACACTCCGGCTGCCTACGAGGTCGCCAAGGAGATCCGCTCGGGTCGCGTTGGCATCAACAGCGTGCAGACCCACCACGAAACACCATTTGGTGGTTTCAAGATGTCCGGTATCGGCCGCGACGGCGGCAACTGGGGTCTCGACGCCTACACCGAATGGCAGTCAATTATCTGGGGCAGCTGAGTCCCACCGCACTTGCAGTTCGACCTATTCAACATTTACTGACTCACCTCTGGGGGAATTCATGAAGGGCATCGTTTTCACTGGCGACAAAGCTGAGGTTCTCGACGGACTCGAAGTCCGCGAACCAGGTGCTGGCGAAGTCATCGTCAAGGTGATGGCTGCTGGTGTGTGCCACAGCGACGTGACTGCTGCCGCAGGTGCGTTCGGCTGGCCCTCGCCTGCAGTGTTGGGCCATGAAGGTGCAGGAATTGTTGAAAAGGTCGGCACTGGCGTTACCCACGTCGTCGAAGGTGACCACGTCATCATCTCGACCCTTGCCGCTTGTGGCGTTTGCAAGGCATGCGCACAGGGCAAGCCCACACGTTGCCGTCAGACACTTGGAAACATGGCTCAGCCCTTCACGCTCGATGGCGAAGCGTGCTGGAACTTTGCTGCAGCATCGGTGTTCACCGAGCGCACGGTGATCCGCGGTTTTCAGGCCGTAAAGATTCCCAAGGATGTTCCGTTTACTTCGGCATGTCTGGTTGGTTGTGGCGTCATGACCGGCGCTGGCGCGGTCCTGTACCGCTCCGACGTCAAGATCGGTCAGACCGCAGTTGTTTACGGTTGCGGTGGCGTTGGTCTTAACGCCATTCAGGCACTGCGCGTAAAGCGCGCATCGCGCATCATTGCGATTGATACCGAGCCGGAAAAGGAAGCGCTGGCGCGTCAGTTCGGCGCAACCGACTTCCTCAATGGTCGCGACGAAGACATCGTCGAACAGGTTCGTCGACTCGTTCCGTACAGCGAGACCGAACTTTCCGGCCCATTCAATGCCGGTGGTGTTGATTGGGTGTACGACGTCGTCGGTCATCCGGCAGTCACGTCGAACGCGCTGGAAATGCTCGATTGGGGCGGCACGGTTGTCATCATCGGCACGCCTGGCGGCGACGCAACCTTCACGCTTCCGTACCAGCGCTTCACGCAAAACGAGCGTGCAGTCATTGGTTGTCGCGCAGGTTCGTACAGCCCACATAGCGACATGCTGCAGATCATCGATCTCTATCGCCGTGGCGAGTTCATGCTCGACGAACTCGTGACGGCCACATATCCGCTCGAGGGTTTCCACGACGCGGTGCACGACATGCATTCAGGTGCAGTTGCTCGTGGCGTGCTCACCATCGGCTGATCGGGCCATCAGAAATCATTCGTTGCTTGATACCGCACGCGTTGTCGTGACGGTTTCTCGCGCAAGAACCACAACAATGGGGAAACAATGGAACAGCGGTATGTAGGCAAGGGCGTCATCGTTACTGGTGCCGGTTCAGGAATCGGGCGCGGAGTTGCCGAGCGCTTTGGTGCTGAAGGCGGCAAGGTCGCGTGTCTCGATGTGAATCTTGAGAATGCGCAGGAAACCGCGAACGCGATTGGACCAAACGCAATTGCACTTGCGTGCGATGTCAGCAGTTGGGCAAACGTTGAGTCAGTTGTCGCTGAAGTGACGAAAGCATTTGGTCAGGTCGACGTGTTGTGCAACGTCGCTGGCATTGGCGGCTTCGATAACAGTCACGACGGGGACCCGGCCAAGTTCGAACGAATGATCGCTGTGAATCTCACGGGCACCTATTTCATGTGCCGGGCCGTGCTTCCTCAGATGGTGGAGCGAGGCCATGGAGTCATCGTGAACACCTCGTCGACAGCAGCGGTCATGGGTCAGCCTTGGAGCGCGGCCTACTGCGCATCGAAGGGTGGCGTCTCCGCCCTCACCCGCGCACTTGCGACTGAGTACGACGTGCCGATTCGCATCTGTGCAGTCGCTCCCGGCGGTGTCGAGACGAACATGTACACCGCGTTTGTCCCGCCGAAGGGTGCGGACTGGGGCCGTATGCGAAAGATGTCGCGAGATAACGTCGAAGTCGGAAAGCCCGCTGAATTGGCAAGTTTTTACGCCTATCTGGGCTCCGATGAAGCTCGCTACGTCAGCGGTGCAACCCTCATGATGGACGGTGGCATTTCCTGTTAGTTGATGTCGCAACGTGACCGGTCGGAACCTTGGTTACCGGCCGGTCACTTTTGCGTTTTGGGGTCGGTTCGTTGCATCGAGCGGGTCGCTGGCAGACCCGAGATCCCCCCTGTGCCGGTCGTCACACATGAGATTGTGAAGTCGGTTATGGTTCGCGATGTAGTTCAACAACTCCCAGGGGGGAACCAAGTGAAGCGATTCAGAGCAGGTGTGCTCATCGCGGCTCTCAGCGTCAGCATCCTTGCTGTCGGCTGCGGCCGTAGTGGGTCAGAAAGCAGCGAAAGTGGCTCGGGCGAAAGTGCCACAGCCAAGGCAAACGCCAACTGCACCAAAGAAGCATTGCAAGCAACAGAGGTCGGTGTCACCGCTGACACGATTTCGGTTGAGGTCATGGCCGATACCGGTTCGCCGCTTGCACCCGGTTTGTTCCAAGGCAACGTCGATGCGATGAATGCCTATGCCAAGTGGATTAACGCCAACGGCGGCGTTGGCTGTCGTCAGTTGAAGGTTGAAGCCTGGGACTCCAAGCTCGATGCAACCGAATCCAAGAACGGCATCATCAATGCATGCAAGAACGATCTTGCGATGGTTGGTGGCAACTCGCTGTTCAATCCCGACGTTTCGGTGATTGGCAATTGTGCTGATAAGGCCGGCCAGCCCGTTGGTCTTCCGGTCTTCGCCGCTCTTGCGAATGACGTCAACGAACAGTGCGCTGCAAACGTTTGGGTGATGCAGGCCGTTGCTGAACCTTGCAATGGCACGAACACCGGCGTACGTGACCTCAAAGCATTCGTTGGGGCAACGAAGTACTACCAAACGGTTCAGCCGAACCTGAAGGGCGTCTTCCTGGTTCCTGGCGATCTACCCACCACAATCCAGTCCGCTACCTATCAAATTGAAGGTCAGAAGCAGGCTGGCGTGAACTGGATCGACGCTCTCAAGGTTTCGGGCCGTTCGGAACAGTCAGCATTCAACACCTACGTTCAAGCTCTCAAGAACGGTGGCGGCAACTACGCCTACATGGGTTCGAATGACGTCGCTATGACGAAGCTTCGCAAGGAAGCAACGGCACAGGGTCTCACCGGCGTTGACGTGTGGGCATGTTCGCTTGCTTGCTACACCGAGAACTTCAAGACCGGTGGCTCGGCAGTCGACGGCACCTATGTCTGGATGCAGTTCATCCCGTTCGAAGAGGCCTCAAGCAACAAGGCAGTGAAGGCCTATGTCGATGCTGTTGGCGGCAAGCCAGACTCGTTTGGTGCGCAGGCTTGGCAGTCGGCGATGGCATTCACCCAAGCGGTGAATGAAATCGTTGCTGAAAAGGGCCCGAATGCAATCACCCGTCCGAACCTTCTTGCGAAGATGAAGACACTCTCGTTTGACGCTGACGGTTGGATCGGCAAAGCCCGTACCGGCCAGAAGGTCTTCTCTGACTGCATGGCGATCATGCAAATCAACGGGGGCAAGTTCGAGCGAGTCTTCCCGAAGGAAGCCGGCACGCTTGATTGCAAGCCGGAGAATGTTGTCACCGTCAAGATTGATCCGGCCGCAGCCGCAGCCAACGTCAAGTAGCGGTTCTGAAGTACTCGGAGGGGCCAGCCGATGGGCTGGCCCCTCCTCATCACATCAGCGCAGTGCAGTAAGGGGGGAACATGCGGCTCAAGGTCAGTCCACGGCTGATTTCCGCAATCGTCGTTGGGCTTGTCGTCCTATTTTTTGTGACGCAAAACTGGGGCGGAGCGTCGGTTAACGCAAAGACGATTTCATCGTTCCTTGTCGTTGGTATTGCCCTCGGCGGCATCTACGCCATCACCGCCGGTGGCCTTGTTGTCACCTATGCCACCACTGGCATTTTTAATTTCTCTCATGCAGCAATTGGTTGTTTTCTTGCCTTTTGCTATTGGCAGCTCACAGTCAAACAAGGGCTACCAACGTTGGTGGCGCTCGTCATCACCTTGTTAGTGATTGCGCCAGCCATTGGCTTCTTGCTCGACAAGGTGATCATGCGCCGTCTTCGCGACGCTGCGCTTGTTGTGCAGCTCATGGTGACAGTGGGCCTCATGCTCACCTTCATGGGCATCACACTTACGATTTGGTCTCCCAAAACCGGGCGTACTCTTCCGCAGTTCTTCCAAGACACCAAGGGTGTTCAGCTCGGCGATGTCACCGCCACCTGGCATCGCATCATCACCGTTGTCATTGCTCTACTTGTTGCTCTTGGGCTTCGATTCCTTCTGTATCGCACCCGACTTGGTATCTCGATGCGCGCAGTTGTCGATAGTCGCAGCCTTGCTGGTCTCACTGGCGCAAAGCCATCAATCATTTCTGGCGCCTCATGGGCACTTGGTTGCATGACGGCGGGCTTGGCCGGAATTCTTATTGCTCCCGAAACCGGACTTGTTGTTGAAAACCTGACGCTCATCATCGTTGTCGCTTCGGCCGCAGCGGCCATCGCTCAACTCAAGTCGATTCCAATGGCGTTCATCGGTGGTCTCATCATCGGCCTGTCGAAATCTTTTTCAGCGGTGTATCTCGAATGGGGGACCGACTGGACTTATGCCGACGAGGCGATTCCTGCGGCGATTCTTTTCATCGCGCTGCTCTTCCTTCCAATGGCTCGATTGGAAACGGGAAAGATCCGCATTACGAAACGCACCGAACGACTCACACGGCCTTGGGAAGCTGCCTTGGGCGCAGGTGTGATGATTGCGTTGGTCGGAGCGTGGGCCAACGGCTGGATTCCGTGGATCAGCGGCACCACCTTTGGAGAACGATCAACGGTGTGGCTTGGTCGTGGCGCAGGCTTCATGGTCATTGGTCTGATCATGATCTCGCTCATCCCGCTGATCGGTTGGGCCGGTCAGGTGAGTTTCGCCAACTTCGCAATTGCCGGCATCGGCGCCGTTCTCTTTTCACACTTCGGTGGTCAGAACGGCGATGCACTCGGCATTGTGTACGTGATGCTCGTTTGCGCCCCGCTTGGCTTGGCGATCGCTCTACCAGCGCTTCGCCTCAAGGGTTTGTACCTAGCGCTCGCAACGATGGCGTTTGCCGAAATCGCCGACAAGGTGATTATCAGGCATCCCAACATGCTGGACCCATCTGCGACAGGTGTCTTGTTTAAGCCCGTCGACATTTTCGGAATCACAATCAGTTCTGATCCCAGCGATCGAAAAGCATTCCTGATGTTCCTCGTGGTCACGTTCTCACTGCTGTTCTTCATGCTCGAGATGTTGCGCCGCTCTCGTTGGGCTCGTCGATGGATCGCCATGTCGGATTCACCTGCTGCATCGGCAACTATCGGCGTGAACCTCACGACGACCAAGATGATGGTGTTCATGCTGTCGGGCGCCATGGCCGGTTTCGCTGGCTGCATGTTTGGCCTGCAGCGTGGAGCACTTTCGGTCGACTCCTTCCCGCTGTTCGCTGGCTTGCCGCTGGTACTCCTGTTGGCAGTGCAGGGTGTTCGCTATCCCGTGGCTGCCTTTATGGGCGTCATCGGATTGGCATCGTTCCCAGCGCTTTATGAAGTGCTTGGTAAGCCGTCTTGGCTTACAGCAATCGAACTCATTGGTCCTGGTATCGCGGCTATCGCGATGGCCTACCGACCCGAGGGTGCGGTCTTCTACTCGGGTCGCGATCTTGCCGGGCTCTTGCCTTGGAGGAAGGACGCCAGGCTCGAGAAAGAGCTCATGGTTGCCAAAGAGCGAGAACAAAACATCGGCAAGGACGAAATCAACGACATGGGACTCACCCGACCGTTCACGCAGGACAAAGTTGCGCAGCTTGATCGAGTTCTCGACATCACCGACCTTGTTGACGAAACGAAGATGGTGCCCACCGGAGGTGCATCATGAGTGCAATTCTCAGCACACAGGACATTGTCGTTCGCTTCGGCGTTCTGCAGGCCGTCTCTCAAGCTTCTATCGAAGTTGTCGAGGGTCGAGTCACGGGTTTGATCGGTCCAAACGGCGCCGGAAAAACCACACTCTTCAACGTCATCACCGGTTTGCAGGAACCAACCGCCGGCAAAGTGTTCTTCGATGGCAAGGACATCACGAACAAGAATCCATTCAAGCGAGCCCGTATGGGTATTGCGCGAACCTTCCAGAAACTCGAAGTATTCGGAAGCCTTTCTGCTCGTGAGAACATCCTCGTCGCTGCTGAACAGCGAAAGACTTGGGACCGTTCCGGTTTTGATCCCAATCAGGTCTGCGACGAAATTCTCGAAAAGGTCGGGCTCTCCGACGTTTCGGAGTTCATGGTTGGGACCCTGCCAACGGGAACAGCACGGCTCGTCGAACTCGCTCGAGCTCTGGCATCGAATCCAAAAGTTCTTCTTCTTGATGAACCATCGTCTGGACTGAACGAAGAAGAGACCGAAGAGATGGCCAGCCTTCTTCGAAAACTGGTTGAGGAAGGCCTCGGCGTTCTGCTCGTTGAACATGACATGTCATTCGTGATGGGTACATGCCAGTTCATTCATGTCCTCGACTTCGGGACAATTATCGCCACCGGCACGCCTGCTGAAGTGCAAGCGAACGCTCAGGTGCAAGCTGCGTATCTCGGAACCGAAACCGTCGTGGAGGCGTCGTGACCCCGATCCTCGAACTCAACAACATCCGTGGTGGCTACGGAACCATCGACGTGTTGCATGGAGTCAACCTCAAACTCGAAGCCGGCCAAGTACATGCGTTGCTTGGTCCAAACGGTGCGGGAAAGACCACAACCCTTGGGGTTTGCAGTGGCCAAATCGTTCCTTCCGGTGGGCAGCTCTTGATTAGCGGTCGAGAAGTCAACGGGGTGAGCAGCGATGCGCTGGCTCGTGCCGGAGTTTGCCTCGTTCCCGAAGGCCGAGGGATTTTCCCAAACCTGACTGTCACCGAGAATCTGCGAATGTTCACTCATGCTGGCGTGTCGTTCGCTGACATCCAGGAAAACGCATTCCGGCAGTTCCCTCGATTGCAGGAACGACGCAAACAAATCGCCGGAACAATGTCTGGTGGTGAGCAGCAGATGCTCGCAATGTCGCGTGCATTGGCTGTGAACCCCTCACTTCTGCTCCTCGATGAACTTTCAATGGGCTTAGCTCCATTGATCGTCGAAGAGCTCTACGAACGAGTTGCCGAATTGGCAGCCGAAGGAATCTCCATCCTTGTGGTGGAACAGTTCGCCCAAGCCGTGCTGGGCGTGTCGACGGTTGCGTCGATCATGTTGCACGGACGTATTACTCGTACCGGACCACCCGCTGAGATCGCCGAAGAATTAACAGAGGCGTATCTCGGCGGAACAACCCACTGATCAACGCCAGAACAACGGAGGAAACATGAGTAACACTGAAACCACCCCGTCGGCCCGCCTCCAGGAGTTCCAGGGCGAAGTCGATGCAATGAAGGTAGATGGCGGAAAGGCCAATCCCGAACGGACATGGCTGATCCTCGGATCACTGCTGATGATCGCGGGAATCGTGCTTTCGCTCATCGCTTGGCTGACTCTTCAAGGCAGTGGCAAGGGCGCAAAGACTGAGGACCTTGTCGCAATGGGCACCTTTGGTCTCGTCCTCGCTGTTGTCGGTGCAGCCCTGTTCATCGTGATGTCACTGCGTCGCTATTTCCGGTTCTGGCTTGTTCGTCTCATCTTTGAACAGCGTGAAGCGGCCGATCGCATCGCAGGTAAGTAGTCACTGCTTTCCCATGAAGATGTAGTGGCGGATCCTTAATGTGGGGCGGGGCAACCCGCCCCACATTTCTTTTTGTCGTAACTCGCCCCTCCACGAGGGGTGTCCTAGATTGACGAAGTCAACGAAACAACCGTTGCCGATTCCAGGGGGAATTCACATGGCTATGCCGACCGATGTTCCGGTCATCGACACGATGATTGGCTTTCCGGCTCGCGACCTGAAGGCGCAGTACGAGTTCATTACCAAGCAGACCAAGGACTCGCAATCCAAAGAAGAGTTTGAGTTTCCGGCCGAGTACATGTTCAAGGCTCCGCCGGATAAGGAAAAAGAAGTTCGTGAATCCGATGATCCGGTTGGCTACACGCTTGACCAAATGGACAAGTGGGGCGTCTCGGTCGGCATGGTCGGCGTCGGTCACCGCGAAGGTCAAGGCGAAGCAACGGGAGAAGAAGCGATCAAGCGGTATCCCGGTCGATTCATCGGTTCTGTTGGCGCCGACCCCAACGACGGAATGGCTGGCATCGAGAACATTGTTCGCGCCTACGAAACCTGGGGCGTGCGTTCCATCAGCATGTTCCCGGCAGGTTGTTTCCCGCAGGTGGCAATCAACGACAAGAAGATGTACCCGATCTACGCCAAGGCCTGTGAACTCGATATTCCTGTGTTCGTGTGCACCGGCATTCCTGGTCCACGGTTGAAGTTCCAGTGCCAGCACGTTGAGCATGTCGACGAGGTCATGTACGACTTCCCCGAACTCACCTATGTCTCACGTCACGGCTGCCAGCCATGGACCGAGCTGATGGTGAAGCTCATGCTCAAGTGGCCGGGCCTGCACTATTCAACCTCGGCCTTTGCTCCGAAGCATTACGACCAGAGGATCATCGATTACGCCAATACCCGAGGCGCCGACAAGATCATGTATGCGGGCTATTTCCCGATGGGTCTGTCTCTGCAGCGGATCATGACCGAGATGCGAGATGTTCCGTTCAATGACAACGTTTGGCCGAAGTTCCTCCACGACAATGCGGCTCGGGTTCTAAAGCTGGATTGATCGGGTCCTAAAGTGGGCTCATGGCCCTTCCCGTAGATGTCTCGACCGTCTCCGACGAGGAATTCCGTGCCGACGCCAAATCCTGGCTGGCCGAAAACCTCGTCGGAGAATTCGCGTCCCTGAAGGGGCGCGGTGGCCCCGGCGACGAAGAAGTCGGATTCGAAATCCGTGAACGTTGGGAAAAGGTGCTTGGCGCCGCCGGTTGGATCGGACTGGGTTGGCCGACCGAGTTCGGTGGACGTAATGCCACGGTCGGCCAGCAGATCATTTGGGCCGAGGAATACGCGAGAGCACAGGCTCCAGGTCGCGTCAACCACATGGGCGAGAACCTCCTCGGCCCGACACTGATCGAACATGGCACTCCCGAACAGTGCGAACGTTTTCTTCCTCCAATTCTCAGCGGCGACGAGCGCTGGTGTCAGGGGTATTCCGAACCCAACGCTGGTTCCGATCTTGCCAACGTGCAGACCCGCGCTGTTCTCGACGGCGACCAGTGGATCATCAATGGTCAGAAGGTCTGGACGTCGCTGGCTCATGTTTCGCATTGGTGTTTCGTTGTTGCTCGCACCGAAGTCGGCTCAACCCGTCACAAGGGTTTGTCCTTCCTTCTTGTTCCGATGGACCAGCCCGGCGTCGAAGCGCGCATCATCGTGCAGATCACTGGCGGCGGTGAATTCAACGAAGTCTTCTTAAGCGATGCCGTGACCGGTGCAGACATGATCGTCGGGGAACCGGGCAAGGGTTGGGGCGTTGCAATGGACTTGCTCGCGCTTGAGCGCGGTATTTCAACACTGGCGCAGCAAGTTGGATTCGAACGTGAACTCGACAACCTGATTGCCGAAGCGAAGAAGAAGGGTTCGGCATCTGACCCGATCATGCGTCAGCGTCTTGCCGATGCCTACACCGGTCTCAAACTCATGCAGTGGAATGCGCTGCGTTCGATGGGTTCTGGAGTTCCTGGTCCTGAAGCGTCAATTTCAAAGTTGTTCTGGGGCACTTGGCACAGCGACCTCGGCGAACTCGCCATGGATATTGGCGGTACCGAGTCGATGATTGCCGAGGGTTTCCCCTACGAACTCACGCTCGACCAAAAGATGTTCCTGTTCACCCGATCCGAAACCATTTACGGCGGCAGCAACGAAATCCAACGCAATGTGTTGGGTGAACGCGTGCTTGGTCTGCCCAAGGAGCCCAACCCCGCATGAGCACGACACCGAACTACGTCAACGGACATGGTCTTCTTGCGGGCAAGAAGGTGCTCGTCACCGCTGCCGCCGGAACTGGTATTGGTTTTCAAGCAGCAAAGCGCGCGATCGAAGAAGGCGCGCAGGTTGTCATCTCTGACAAACACGAGCGTCGCTGTGGTGAATCAGCCGCAGAACTCGGTGTGGTTGGTATTCCCTGCGATGTAACGGTTGAATCCGACGTGCAGGCGCTGGTCGAAGGAGCAGCTGCTGCTCTCGGTGGAATCGACATCTTCATTAACAATGCCGGTCTCGGTGGCGAGGTTTCCATCGTTGATATGACTGACGATCAGTGGAGCCTTGTTCTTGACGTCACGCTCAACGGAACCTTCCGATGCATGCGTGCCGAGATGCAGTATCTCTACGCAAACGGTGGCGGCGTCATCGTCAACAACGCGTCGGTGCTTGGTTGGCGAGCCCAAGAAGGTCAGGCTCATTACGCCGCTGCGAAAGCCGGCGTCATGGCCCTCACTCGTTGCGCCGCGATCGAAGCAGCACCTCACGATGTGCGCATCAATGCCGTCGCACCAAGTCTTGCGATGCATCCATTCCTGGCGAAAGCCACCACCGAAGAAACGCTTGCGGAACTCACCAAGCGAGAGGCATTCGGTCGCGCAGCAGAGCCATGGGAAGTTGCCAATGTCATGATGTTCCTGGCCTCTGACTACAGCTCCTACATGACCGGCGAAATCGTTTCGGTCAGCAGCCAGCGAGCGTAACGACGCCTGAGTTTGCCGGTCTCTTAGCGGAACGTCTGGATTGGCAGATGGGTTGCCATCGCTGATCCGGGCGGTCCGAGAAGTTGATGCGCGCGTAGGTTTCGCTTGTGGAACAGGACGAGAAGTTCTTCGTCGTAGGTTCCCGTTTCTGCATCGGCCAGCACGAATGCCTCGAGTTCTGCTTCGCCGGTGAACCAATCGGCGGGACGATGACCGAGCAGTTGATGAAGATCGTCAAGATCGTCGTTGCTGACCTGATCGCCGATTTCGATTGCGCGGGCGGCGTGGCGAGCTTCGCGGAACAACGCTCGAAGTCGGTACTTGAGAAACTCATCGTCGACTGCGCCGTCGCCCACAGACAATGACTTCAACACGGTGGCCATGTGCTCGACAGGTGTTGAAGCCCGGCCTTCGCGGACCTCGGGCTCATCAACCGTTGGTAACTGGACCTGAAGGATTTCCGCCAAAGCTTCGGTCGCAAAGAGATTGGTTTCGTAACACCACTGCATGTTCGTCATGAGGTCGGTATCAACATTTGGTCGACGAACGGCTTGACCGAGAGCGAGTTGGTTCGTAAGTGTGAACGCGAAGTGGTGACGCATGAGCGCGTCGACATCGATTTCGGTGCCGGAAAGTTCTTCATAGCGCGCGTACAACGTGGGGAAGTCTCCGTAGCCAACGATGGTGTCGCGCATTCGCCAAGCAGCAAGATCCATCATGGGATCTCCGATATGGCCGATTTCAAGATCGAGAACTGCCACGATCTTCCCGTCGGCATTATGGAACTGGCCAGAATCCCAACAAATAACTGATTCGCGGCCTTTGGACTGTGGGGGATTGCGACGCAACCAACCCAGGCAGAACTCCATGAATGGGTCGGGACCATTCTTGGTTGAGCGATACACCGTTTCGTACTGGTGCAAGCCCAGCAGCCCAGAGAGTTCGGGCGACTCGGCCCGCATGATTCCTGCCGCCGCGAACGGTTCAACATTGAGTGCGTGCATGCGGGCGAGGATCTGCAAGTAATCGTCGACGGCTGACGCACGATCGGCATCAGACGTGTTCTCGAAATGCTGCTGGCCGCCGACGCGTTCCATGACATAGGCCATGGGCTCGTCGATCCACCCAAGGACAGCAGGCGTGGGAATGTCGCGCTCATGCAACATGGCTTGCAGCGTCATCTCATGACGCAGCGGAAAGATGAGCGGCATGTCGGTGCGGTCACCGCGGACGACCAGCGACTGCGTGACGCCGTTGCGTTCAACTTCAGCGAACCACACCGGCCGCCAACGGGGCTGACGCCAGATGGATGTGACGGTGCTACCGAGGTTCGTTTCAAGCCAGGCCTGAACCTGCGCGGTGTCCTGACGTGGTTGTTCGTTCATGGACTCAGTCGGCGCCGAGGAACGGTGGACGCTCGCCGCCGCCGTGCGCTGCGATTTCTGCACCAGTGACGTAGCCCGCAAGATCGCTCGCGAGATACACGGCTATATCGCCAACATCGGAAGGCATCGCAAAGCGACCCATCGGGATGCCGGACTCAATGCGCTCGCGTTCTTCGCCCTCGCCATAGAACAGCGCTGCCTGTTCGGTGAGGATGAGACCAACCGTGATGGTGTTGACCCGAACGGTTGGGGCCCATTCCATTGCGAGAGTGGTCGAAAGCTGCAGAAGACCCGCTTTGGCTGCGCCATAGGCGGCAGCTGTGGGGGAGGGGCGATTGGCGACGACACTGCCGATGTTGACGATTGAACCGCCACCAGCCTGATTCGACATGTGGTGGTAGGCGCGCTGGGCAACGTAATACGGGGCGAGCAGATTCAACTCAACGATCCGCTGGGTGAACTTCGGGGGAGCCTCGGCCGAGTCGGCGGGAGGCGAGCCACCAGCGTTGTTCACGACGCAGTCGAGGCGCCCAGCGATGGCGAACGCAGCATCGACCGCGCCATAGGCGGCATCGCCATCGCGTAGATCGGCGGAGATGAAATGCCAATCGGCCGGAAGGGGGTTCTCTGCCTCTCGACGAGCACAGACGATCACGGTGGCCCCGGCATCAGCGAACCGTTGGGCAATCCCTCGGCCGACACCTTTGGTGCCGCCAGTGATGAGGACGGAACGTCCAGAGAGGTCGATTTCAAGCGCCATGGTCGAACCCTACAACGGGGCCCGGGAAGGCTTCTCGGAGGGCCTCTCCCATCTGACGATTGGCAGGTCACCGGCTAGCGTCGTCTCCCTATGGGTATTGAAGTCACCGTTGGCACGGACGGCATTGCCGAGGTCGTGCAGAACTGTCCGCCGGTTAACGCCCTGACCGTGGCCGAGTGGTTTCAACTCGGCGACGAGATCCGCCGTCTTGGCGCCGATCGCAGCGTCCGGGCCGTCATTCTTCGATCCGAGGGTCGTGGCTTTAACGCCGGCGTCGACATCAAGGAAATGCAGAACACCGAGGGCTTCGACGCCCTCATCGGGGCCAACAAGGGCTGCTATCACGCCTTTGCTGCGGTCTACGAGTGCGAGGTTCCAGTTGTTGCTGCAGTCGCTGGCTTTTGTGTCGGTGGCGGTATCGGCCTGGTTGGCAATGCCGACGTCATCGTTGCGTCCGACGATGCTTTCTTCGGGCTTCCTGAGGTCGACCGTGGCGCACTTGGTGCAGCCACGCACCTTTCACGTCTCGTCCCACAGCACAAGATGCGCGAAATGGTCTACACATCGGCCAACGCGACGGCGCAACAACTTCACGCATGGGGTTCGGTGTCTCGAGTTGTTCCTCGCGACGAGCTCCTTGCTGCCGCTCGCGAAATTGCCGGCAACATCGCCGCCAAGTCGCCCACGGTGATTCGTGCCGCGAAGGAAAGCCTCAACGGCATCGACCTGTGGGACGTCAAGAAGTCCTACCGATTCGAACAGGGTTTCACGTTCGAACTGAATCTTTCTGGTGTATCCGATGAACTGCGCGACGACTTTGTCGCCGAAGGAAAGACTGCGGGCTCCAGTGGAGCAACCGAGTCCGAGAAGGGAAAGAAGTAAATGGCTGACAAGCGCATGACCGAAGATGAAGCGGTCGCAACGCTTTCCGATGGAATGACAATTGGCATTGGTGGCTGGGGTTCACGCCGCAAGCCGATGTCATTGGTGCGAGCACTGCTTCGCACTGACCTCAAAGATCTCACGATCGTTTCCTACGGTGGCCCCGATGTCGGTCTCCTTTGCGCCGCCGGCAAGGTCAAGCGCCTTGTGTACGGCTTTGTATCGCTCGATTCGATTGCGCTTGAACCGCATTTCCGTGCCGCTCGCCAGAACGGCACCATTCCCGAGGTCGTCGAATACGACGAAGGGATGTTGCAGTGGGGCCTCTACGCCGCATCGCTCCGTCTTCCATTCCTTCCGACCCGCGCTGGTCTCGGCTCCGATGTCGTCAAGAACGACCCGAGCCTTCGCTCGGTGAAGTCGCCCTATGCCGATGGTGAGGAACTTCTTGCAGTGCCGGCGCTCAACCTTGACGCTGCATTTGTGCACCTCAACCGTGCCGACGAACGCGGCAACGCACAGTTCCTCGGCCCAGATCTTTACTTTGATGATCTGTTCTTGAACGCGGCTGCAGTCGGCCGTCGATTCATGTCGGTCGAAAAGATCGTTCCTACCGAAGACCTCTTGAAGAACGGCACGATCCACACCATGAAGATCAACCGTTCAATGGTCGACGGTGTGATCGAAGCTCCGAACGGCGCGCACTTCACAAACTGTCAGCCCGATTACGAGCGTGACGAAAAGTTCCAAAAGGAATACGCCGATGCGGCGAAGGACCCCGAAACGTGGAAGGCCTTCGTTGACACCTATCTCTCCGGCTCTGAAGCCGACTACCAGAAGGCGGTGGCAGCCCGATGAGCGATGCAACCCTTGGTGAAATCTGTGTCGTTGCTGTAGCCGACACGTTCCGCGGAGACGGCGAAATCTTCGCTTCCGGCATGGGAACAATCCCCATGCTCGGCGCGCGTCTTGCCCGTGCAACATTCGAACCCGACCTTCTCGTGAGCGACGGCGAAGCGTTCTTTGTTGCTAACGATCTTCCGGTTGGTGGCACTGACAAGCAGGTTGAAGGCTGGATCCCATTCCGCTCGGTGTTCGACACCCTGTGGGGCGGTCGTCGCCATGTGGTGATGGGCGCAAGCCAGATCGATTCCTATGGCAACCAGAACATCGCCAACATCGGTGACTGGAACAAGCCGAAGTCACAGTTGCTGGGCGTGCGTGGCGCACCTGGCAACACGATCAATCACACCACCTCGTACTTCATTGGCAATCAGACCAATCGAGTGTTTGTCGAAAAGGTCGACACGGTGTCAGGCATTGGTTACGACCGTGCTGCTGAACTGGGTGAATGGGTGAAGGCGCACCACGAGCTTCGTCGTGTTGTCACCAATCTTGCGGTGTACGACTTCAATACTCCTGATCACCGTATGCGTGTTGCGTCGTTGCACCCGGGTGTTTCGATCGACGACGTCACCGCAGCATGTTCGTTTGAACTCGTGATTCCGTCTGACATCCCGACGACTCGACTTCCTACCGACGAAGAGCTTCGTGTGTTGCGCGAGGTTCTTGATCCCAAGTCGTTCCGCGACCGCGAACTTCCGGCAGCCTGATGCATCCCGCACTCACGACTCCACTGCTCGATCTCCTCGGATCGAAGTATCCGATTGTCCAGACCGGTATGGGCTGGGTTGCCGGGCCGAAGCTTGTTTCCGCGACATCGAATGCAGGTGCATTCGGCATCATCGCGTCGGCCACGATGACCTACGACGAACTCGTTGTCGCGATTGCCGAAACAAAGAAGCGCACGACCGCACCGTTTGGTGTGAACATGCGCGCCGATGCCGACGACATCATGGATCGCCTCAAGCTTCTGGTTGCCGAGGGAATTCCCGTTGCATCGTTTGCGCAAGCACCGAAAAAAGATCTGATCGAGTATTTGCACGATCACGGCATCAAGGTGATGCCCTCAATCGGTGCCAAGCGTCATGCCGAGAAAGTCATGGAGTGGGGCGTCGACGCGATCCTTGTTCAGGGTGGCGAAGGTGGCGGTCACACTGGTTCGGTTCCGACCTCACTGTTGCTTCCCGAGGTTGTCGACGTCGTTGGCGGGCGTGTTCCGGTTGTTGCTGCCGGTGGCTATTTCGATGGACGCGGTCTTGTTGCTGCGCTTGCCTACGGTGCCAGTGGCATCGCGATGGGCACCCGGTTCCTGCTTACCTCCGATTCATCGGTGCCGATGGAAGTGAAGAAGCAGTATCTCGGAACGGCAGTTACGGGCACGGTCGTGACGACCAAGGTCGACGGTGCGCCCCATCGCGTGATTCGTACGAAGTTGGTTGACCAAATGGACGGCGCATCGCCGATCACTGCCGTTCCCAAAGCAATCGCCAACGCCGCTCGCTTCCGCAAGTTCACGGGTCTTTCTTGGTACCAAATGGCCAAAGAAGGCCTGGACATGAAAAAGCGCATGGATATGCCCTGGGCCGAGGTCATCATGGCCGGCAATACGCCGATTCTCACGAAGGCCACATTGGTCGACGGAGAACTCGACGCGGGCATTCTTCCTACGGGTCAGGTTGTCGGCGTGATCGACGATCTGCCAACTGCCGCTGAAGTTGTCAGTCGCATCATCGCCGAAGCGGAAACCACGCTTGATCGTCTTGCCGGCCGTAGTCCCGGTTCCTGAACTCGTTACCCGGAGGATTCCATGACCACGAT